>CAYNUE010000069.1:0-18482 GCA_964400325.1 uncultured Sangeribacter sp.
ATCTTATAAATCTTATAAATCTTATAAATCTTATAAATCTTATAAATCTTATATTGTCTATTAGTCTGGGAAGTCGACGCTTAGGCCGAATTGCAGGCGCCCCGGATTGATGGGGTAGTGTGGCATCGAGAAGTAGTTTTTAGAGAACATGCCTTGATTCACATGGCTGTACATGACATAGAAGCGCACTTTGTAGAGGCGTGCCGTGATGTAGGCATTGCAAAGGGGATAGTTACCGACTTTTATGCGTGGTTCATCAGCATTCTGGACGTGGAAGGTCATAGTGGCAGGCTGATATTCCATACCGTAGTAAGAGGTATAGTAGTCGCAGTCAAGACCAATTAACAGACGTAGTACCCTGAACGCACGGAAGTCTATGTAGAGGTTACTGTAGACTGTGAGTGCAGGTAGCGGTAGTATATCGGCATTGGCTGTAGCCTGGTAGGTGATTGAGTTATCCCAGTTTAAGATACCTATTTTAAATTTCTGTGAGAGCGAAGCTGAGAATATCTGTATGCTACCACCATACTGTGCGGGCAGCGAATTGGCATCGAAATAAACGCGGTTCTGTAGATTGGCTACACGGGCAGAAAGTACTGTACGTGTCCAAGGGATATTAAGATGACCGCCTATTTCTACAGTACGCTCTTTACCAAAGTTGTTATCCCATGCAAAATGATTCGAAATATAGTGGCGTAACAGATAGGAAGGGGTGAGGTTGCGTAGAGCTGCATCGGCCGCTATCTCAACAGTATCACCAAACAGACGGAAACGTGTCGATATGTCGCCATGTAGGTCAATATCACCTGCCATATCGCCTGTTATACCGAAACGAGCGTCTGCGTTATAGCGTATTATTGAACCGTGAGTACGTGAAAGGCGTCCACCGACTACAAGGCTGTTGAGGGTGGTCTGAGGTGCTATATTGAAGCCTGCCGGTAGCGGAGTCAGTTGTTCTACTTGTTCGTCGGTAAGCTCAGGCAGTCCGAAGTCCGTACTCTGACGGAAGCGACGTGTCACCCATGAAGCGTAAGCCGACAGACCGAATTGCATCCATTTCTTGAAGCCTTCTATCATCTCGAAGCCGACAGTATTGGTAAGTGACCAATAACGCTGGTCTTCGTCAGTGCGCGATGGGTCAAGATAGAAGTTTTCCCAGAAATCGTGTGCTTGTGTCGAATTGGTGTTGATGAAAAAGTGGTGGCGTTTGCGATAATCAAGTGAATAGATAAATCTTGTCACTGGTACATAACGTTGGCGTGTAAGGGTATCGTTAACCTCTTCGTCTTCCCAGAAACCGACTTTCCATGCGTGGGTCATAAGGAAATTAGCTCCGTTCACACGATTATGTGCCGCAGACAGACGTGTGGGGATACTTTTGGCTTCGATTTTGTCAACACCACCCTGTAGTTCGGCTGGATCAGTTATATAAAGATCATCGGTTATACCACCGTTTTCTTTGTTGAGGAAGTTGAATTGTTGGAATATACCTTGAAATTCGTAACGGTCGCCTAAGTAATAGGCGTTCAGACCTACTGAAAAGTCTTTTGTAGCTTGATTCTCATAACAGCCTTTGGAGTAGAGATAATCCATCGAGGCACCTACTCCGATACGGCGGTTGACATTACCGGCGAACTCAGCCTGTAGGCGGTCTGTCTTATTTTGACGGCCACCGCCGAAGTTGTACTGCACTATCGTGTTGGGTTGATAGACGTTAAATAGGCGCTGGGTACGCAATGAAGGTAACCAACGTGCCAGAGCATCGTCAAAGAAAAAGGTCTCTTGCTTGGGACGGCCGAAAAAGAGCATATTGAGTCCTTCGGCACCTAAGTTGCCTGTGGTAGCCCACGCATCACTTCCCATAGCCGGAAGATTGCGTTGTTGATAGTTATAAGTCAGTGTGTCGATAGTGTTATCGACATGTAGGCCAAGGGGTATGGTGAGTGTCCAGGCATTTCCCGGTTTATATTGTGGTTGGCCATTTGTGGCTGTAGGTGCTCCGGGAGGCGTTGAATTTCCCGAACGGCTACCTGGTGCCTGTGCTATGGCACACATCACTGAGCACAGCCATACGGCACAGGTAAAGAGTAAACGAAATCGAATCATGAGTGCGAAGTTACGAAATCTCGCTTGATAATCACTTCTCAGTATCGAAGAAAGTTAGTATCTGGTTGTGGAAATAAGTATATCGGAAGCGTTTTAACAATAGACGTAATTGTCATTAACATATAAAACTTTACTAAATATGGAAAATATAGAAAATATAGATAAGGAATATAATCCTGAATTTATGGACTTAGCGGCTCGCTTGTCCGTAGAAAATATTGATAAAGGTGGCGGACCTTTTGGTGCTGTCATTGTACGCGACGGTGAGATTATAGCTACCGGTGTCAATTCTGTCACCCGAGATAATGACCCTACAGCCCACGCTGAAATTTCGGCTATACGTGCTGCTTGCCGTAAGTTGCAGAATTTTCAACTACGTGACTGTGTGGTTTACAGTAGCTGTGAACCTTGCCCGATGTGTCTGAGTGCCCTGTATTGGGCCGGTGTCAAGAAGATATACTACGGCAATACCAAAGAGGATGCCGCTGCCATAGACTTCTCTGACAAATTCATCTACGATGAAATGGAGCGTAACCCTCACGAGCGTTACGTGCCGGGCATACGAGTAGCCAACAGTTCTACAATCCGCGCCTTCGAAAAGTGGGCTTCCGACCCTGACAAGATAAAGTATTAATAGAGGGAATTTTTAACTTCTACGTAACTAATGATAGCCTGTGCCAAAATGACATTTATGTTAACCTTTGACGCAGGCTATCATTATGAAAAACTGTGTAAGGCAGTTTCTTCTACTGTCGCAACTTATATCTTTTGATGAGTCAGAGGCAAGTGGAGTATAAACATTAGCTTAAAAGTAAATTTACAAACTCATACTTTTAAAGAGGTATCAAGTGTCTATATTTTATTTTCTGTGATACTTTCCATAAGAAGATACACCCTTGAGCCGATACTCTGTGGCCACCTGTCAGACGGATTGGTATCAAGTTCTTTTGCGATTGATATTGCCTGTGCAACATAAGGTAACAAGGCAACAGGATTGTAACTTGATTCAGAATAGGAACCAAGTAAATCTCGTATGCGCTTTTTTAACCAAGTTACTCCTGCCTTGTTTTTTCTGTTTAAAGCAAGTTCATAGGCAGTATGTTGGTCATACTTTCTTATATCTTCAAGGTGCAGTAGAAGCCATAGCTCAAAGCATGGGTTGCTCATACAGAAATACAAATGGGAATTTTGTGCACATAATTGTGCTACCTGCGATAACATACGTTCATGCCAACGGTCACGATCTATAACAAGCCAAAATTCATCATCGTCTTCAATGTTGTATTGCCTCATGAAATCTGTTATCTGTGAGTGTACACTTTCAGGCGATGATTCGTTGGAATCACGAGTCAGTATTTCGACATGAACATTTGGAGCACGAAGTTTATTTTTTACTGCCGAGAAGTAAATCGACTCAGTGCAACGACCTTCGCTAGCAATTACGACAAGACGGGCCGAACGCACGCCTTCAAGTCGTACGAAATCTTTACGTTTTCTCATGATGCTGCCAGTTTAAGGTTTCAATTGGTGCAAAGAATGGTATTGCACTGTATCTTCCTTGTAAGTAGCCTTTACAAATATTCTCACGGGGTTTATACTCTGCAAGGGAGGCCAAACGAGATACGCCGGCATCATCTTTTTCGATAAACCATACTTCGTCAGAACGTATTGTATCAAGATTAAGTAGATTACATTCATGAGTTGATATGACGAGTTGTGTATCTCTATTCGGAGATAAGTCTTGAAGATAGCATTCTATCAATTCTTGTGACAAAAGAGGATGCATACTTCGGTCCAGCTCGTCAATCATATAGTCCACCTCATTATGTCTTAAGTCAATAAGCATAGGGATAAAATCGAGAAGCCGTATTGAACCATCAGATTCTTCTTTCATTTCAAATACTACTTCTTCATCGGTATTATTAAGATGTACTGCTTTCTGTTTAAATATCCTATAACTGCCATCTTCTTTAAAATCAAAAAAGAAATACTCATTGTTTTCAGGAGCTGCCACCAAAGACGTACGACCGGGTTTAGAAGTGCTTATTATTTTATCGAGTAGGCTATCAGGAAGATTTGTTTCTTCCTTTGAGTGTATCGGAAATCGACGAATGTCAACAATGCCAGTATTAAAATATTGAAGTAAACTACGTGTAGCTTCATGAAAATCTTCGTCTTGTTCGGCATTAAATGATATTCCACGAAATCTTGTTTCGGGAAATATTATACGCAGTCCAAAAGTAAACCATGAGTAAGCGATTTTAATACCCTGTAATCCTTTACCATTTCGTTCAATATATTCCGAGAGGAAGCTCTTTTTAGCTGGAGTTCCTTTACCAAGAAATTTTATGAACTGTGTAACTGACTCATCTCCATGAATGTCACTGAACTCAAATTCGTTACCTTCATGATTGCAATTTCGAGTAAAGATAAGTCTGTCATTACGACTATTTATTTCATATAACCATTCTTCTTTTATTCCATTTAGCGAAAATTCAATACCATAGGCAAAATACTTTCCTCCAGTTTTAAATTCTACTTCTATTTTTGAAACCAGATTTATAGGTTTAACCAATTTGAACGGTTCAAAGTCGGCAGAATGAAATTTTCCGACAGCAATTCGCTGAAGTAGGGCAATAGCTTTAATGATATTGCTTTTACCAGAAGCATTTGCACCATAAATCACCCCAAGTTTTAATATCGATATGTCATCACGTTTTTGTGCTCTACTGACGTGAGTAGGATGTACTGAGCCTTTCCCAGCAATGAAGCTTATTGATGTCTCTTCTTTGAAAGAGTATATATTTTCAAAAGTAGCTCTTAGAATCATTGTTTGTCGTATGATTGCATTATTTTTGCAAAGTTATGACAAATATTTTGAATTGTCTAAATATAAACTTCTAATTTTTAAGAACTGCTTAGTAATTGAATAGTATGTTTTTTAACTAATGAACTGACTATATACTAAAAGCTACCGAAAGCAGAGTGACTTTCGGTAGCTTTACAGAAGTTGTATTTCAGTGACAGACTTTACTGAGTTATATAGAGGCTTCCTATGAAAATATTAGCGGAAGAGTTTGCGCACGGCAGTGGCGGAGGATGAGGTAGCTTTGAGGACGAGGGGAGTGCCGGCGGCGATGTGGGTGAGGTCAAGGGGAGTGCCGTGAGCTGAGGCTACGCAAATACCGTCGATGGTGTAGGCTGAGAGAGTGGTACCGGTGACAGAGGTGTAGGCATAGCGTCCGTCGTATTCGATGATAAGTCGGTTATCTGCACTTACTGTTGGAATAGCAGCAGGATTAGCAATGTGGTAGCGGTGACCGGCTATAGTGGTAAATGTCAGACAATCTGAAGCGGTTGATGAGGTGTCTACAGTAAGGTCCGATTCGTCGGTAACGATTGCTTCGGCAATGCCAGGGTAGCGTAGGATACAATCTGTACCACTACTGGAGAGTACGGAAGCTTCAGCCAACAGGCCGTTAGTCCATGTCTGGTCTACCTCAAAGTCACCAACCGCACGGAGACCACGCATTGAACCATCGGTCCATGTCGGAGGCAGAGCTGGCAGCAGACGCAGCGAACCATCATGGCTTTGAAGCAACATTTCGGCTACGGCAGCTGTCATACCGAAATTGCCGTCTATCTGGAAAGGAGCATGGGAGTCAAGAAGGTTGAAGTATATGCCGCCAGCAGTGTTGGAAGTGGTGAAAGCAGTGGAGTGACGCAAGGCATTATGCAGTATGGTATGGGCATGTTCGCCGTCAAGAGCACGCGCATAAAGACATGCTTTCCATGCGAGTGACCAACCTGTAGACACATCGCCGCGAAGACGCAGTGAACGTACGGCAGGTTCGAACCATTCACTTTCAGGAGTTATCTGACTCATAGGATAGAGTGCCATAAGGTGCGATTGGTGACGGTGACCGTTTTCGCCTACGGAATAATCACTCCATTTCCATTCGCGCAATATTTCGTCGCCGGTATTTATGCCATTGAGTTCGTCACCCCAAGCACCGGTGTATATTTCTGTAGCGAGCCCTGGGTCAAGAGCAGCAAATGTTTCTTCAAGACGTGTACGGAAACCTTCGGGTACGTTAGCTTCCGAACCAAGTATATCGAGCGCTTGTAGGGTTGACTCAAACAAGTCGTAAAGTATCTGCTGTGCGTGGGCTGTGCCATCTTCGGCTTCTGGACCGTGTTCCGGAGACCATTCAGCAGGCGCTACGTATGTGCCGTCTTCAGCTTTTACCAGACGGTCAAGCCAGAATAAGCAGCAACTTGTCATGACTGGCAAAGCACGATTAGCAAGGAACTCACGGTCAAGAGTGTAGCGGTAGTGCTGCCACAGATGTGAGGTATACCATGCGTTAGCTATGACATAATTCTCGGCATAGTCAGAATGGCCAAAGATATTATTCTGTGTAAAGCAGGTCCAACCTTCGTCCTGTCCTGACCGACGGGCATATTCAGGCCATTCCTCATGGTCGAGTGCCATACTGTAGACATAGTTCAGGAAAGGCAGATGAAGCTCAGAAAGGTTAGTAACCTCAGCAGGCCAGTAATTCATCTGGACATTAATATTGGAATGTATGTCAGACTGCCAAGCTGGATTAGGTACGTTATTCCATATACCTTGTAAGTTGGCAGGTGTATCCATGCCACGTGAGGAAGATATGAGTAGATAACGGCCAAAAGTAAAGTACAGTTCCTCAAGCATGAGCGATGAGGGTGAGGTAGGGTCATAACGGCGTCCATTGTAGGTGCGTACGAGTTCCTCGGCAGTCATCTGGTTAGCTGCACCAGTCAAAGAAAGCTCATTACGTCCGAAGAGGCTATGATAGTCTTCTGTGTGGTCAGCTAAAAGACTGTTCCAACCTTTGTTGACGGCGTTTTCAGCTGAAGCAACAACCGCATTGCGCATGGCTGCAGCATCGGTAAGGTAAGCAGGTGAATTCTGATCAAAATCAGTGTTACCGGTTAAGATTATTAGAAGTTCATCAGCTCCTGTTATCTCAAGATTATCGCCATTAGTATTTACGGTACCTCCTGATGGCACAATACGGCAGGAAGCTTTAAAGTCTACATAATCGAGACGTCCCTCAAAGTCGGTACCTTCTGTAGTCCAGACTACAGGCAACAGGTGTCGTTTCACACCGGGAACAAGATGCAGACGTACACTTATTGCACTGGCTTTATCAGCACTAAGATGTATGGCTACAGCACGGTCTGGATTACTGGCTATGTATTCGCGAGTGTAATGCACAGAACCGTCAGGAGAAGTATAATATACATTTACCTTACCATCTGCCATATCAAGTTCACGCACATAGTCTTTTACAGCCACATCAGCGGTGTTACCAAATGTCTCGCTTATGTCCTCAATATAAAGAGTACCAAAACTCTGATAACTTCCGCGCTGTATAGGTGAACCAGTCCAGAGCGTCTTTTCATTGAACTGAACAGGATCACAGTGAACACCTCCGAAAATCATAGCACCAAATTGTCCGTTGCCGATAGGCAGACCGTATTCCATCCAGTTATTGGCAGAACTTTCTGAAGTAGCAGGACGATTGAACCATATAGTCTGGCGATGTTCCGGCTCATAGTTTTCTATGCCTGAAACTGTAAATTCTTTGATAGAAGATACGGAAGGGTCGGCGTATACTTTATCATCACTGTAGAATGTTAACGCGTTGGCAGACTCACCGGTCTGATAAAGGCCAAGAGCACGACCGCTGCCGGAACCTCCCCATTGATTCATGGTATTATAATCGTCTTCAGCATCACACAGAACTATCTCCCATGAGTCGGGATAGTTGGAATGAGGACTCTCCTGTAGACTAAGATGAGCAGCTGTAGAGACATCTGCCGAAGCTTTGAAAAACGAATCGTAATATAAGACTGTACCCGTGGCACACTGTAGAATAAAATTGTCGCGGTCACCTACCAATTTCCACAATTGGTCATCACGTTCGGGAAGAGGGGTACGTGTGGCTACGCTATTGTTGAGGCCGAGTTCCTGAATGGCAGCACTGCTTTCATCAAATACAATGTGATACCAGTGTTCGGTGTTCTCGTCCGAGAACAAGGGTAATTCACGTGCTGCTTGGACGCTTACAGCAATGCCCAAAGCAAAGGTGAAAGTAAGGTAACGGTTTATCATGAAGAAATTAAGGATATGATGTAGGTTGATAGTATTTATAGATAGAGGAAAGAGGTTAAAAATTTGTGACCTGCCTCACCTGACTGGTGAACGCAGGTCACAAATTATCAATATTAGTATTTAGGTTTAGCCTTGATGTGCAGGACGCAAAAGGTCATTGACAGTCTTGACAGGATTGAAGGTCTCTACAGGTACTTCGACAAGGATAGTGTTCCAGTCGCTCATGGCGCCGTTCCAAAGACCGGGTAATTCAAGAGCTTTGATTTCCACACCCTCACGGCTCTTTATAGAAATAAAACCGGTAGCTTTATCAACATAGTCAGGCAGATTGAATTTATTGCCCTTATAGTCGCGTGTTGAACATACGAGGTCTACAGGATTGAAGTGTGTAGCTTCTTTGAGCATCTTCATTGCCTCTGGATTGTTGGGGTCAATCTGAGTAGATTCAAGTATCTGCGGACTTACTGTGCCGTCTGGATTGTATGTGAGGAACGGACCACCACCGGGTTCTCCTTCATTCTTAACCATACCACATACACGCAATGGACGATTAAGTTTTGCGAATATATAAGCGGCTTTCTCGTCGGGTGTCATTTCATCACAACGATCATTAATTACCCAAAGTACACGACGTACGAAAGACAGCATTTCGTCGAGTTCTTTTTCAGAAGGGGTACCCTTCTGGAGACGATGACAGTATTCGTCAATTTTGATTTTTGTACCTACAAGAATACCACCGATAATCTTCTTGAAATGCAGTGTAGGACGACGTAGCGAATCAGGCACTACATTATCAATATTCTTGATGAACACTACATCAGCATTGAGGTCGTTGAGGTTCTCTATCAATGCACCGTGACCACCGGGGCGGAAGAATAGTTCACCGTTTTCGCGGTAGGGAGTGCCGTCCATATTTGCAGCTACTGTATCAGTAGAGGGTTTCTGTACACTCATAGTGACGTCATAGTTGACACCATATTTATGCTCAAGTACTCCCTTAGTTTCCTCTATCTTAGCCTGTACCAAAGGTATGTGGTCTTCGCTGACAGTAAAGTGAACATGTACGTTTCCGTCTTTACCAGCTGCATACTGTGCGCCTTCAGCCAGATGTTCTTCTATTGCAGTACGAGCATCACCTTTTACTTTATGGAACTGAAGCAGTGCCTTAGGCAACTGTCCGTAGTTGAGTCCAGTAGCGAGAATAAGAGTTTCTGCCACATCTTTGTAACGCTTCTCTTTGATGAGCGAGTCTATGCTAAGACCGTGAAGCTGAAGAGCAGTAAAGTTAAGGCGAGGGAAGAAAGCAAATTCTTCGATATGATCAAAGAATTTCTTCATGAAGTCATTGTCGGGCTTGTCACTTTTGCCGTTGATGAAGGCAAACACGTCTTTGAACATACGTGAAGCAGCACCGCTGGCAGGAACCATCTTAACGATAGTATGTCCCTGAGCCAGATACTTATCCCATATCTCAATGCTCTGTTGCTGCATCTCTGGTGAGAGAGCTGATATACCGCGACCAATAGTAGCGGGAGCATAGATTTTAAGGTAGGGGAAGCCCTCGGCGAGCATACGAAGTTCTTCCTGAAGTTTCTCAGCCGTTATACCCTTGTTTTCAAGAGTGGCCTTGTCATTGGGTTGTAGGTTCATAATATGATTGATTCGTTGAGGTATGATTTATTGGGTTACATTAGGAGAGACATCGGATTTGTCAAGGCGCATACGTAAGAGCGAAATTTTACGGTTTAGTAGTTTTACCTGCAATTCAAGACGCTCGGCCGTAGCCTGTGCATCATAAAGTCGCCATGTTTCGGCTATAGCTTTTTGGCGAGCTGCCGGTAAGGTAAACGTAGAGGCTACTCGACCCGAAGGCTGTAGAAATTCTATTCTTACTTTTCCCTCGGGAGTTAAAGCAATCAACTGTCCTACCGAGTCGGCCGCTGTGCCGGTAAAGGCCACAGTGTTATAACCTGAGTGTCGATAGTTCAGGGCTTGGTCATTAGGTACGACAGCTGTTACAGCCGTACCTTCAGGACTGATAGCACGCAACTGACAATACGTGTTACCACTCAGAGCTGAGAGCAGCTCAAAACCTTCTCCTTCTGTGATACGGGCAGCCAGACCGGTAGAAGTGAGCGGAAGTTGACCGACAAGAGCATTGGCCAATGTATATCCTTCCACTTCACGCGGATTGTTGATATGTCTGAAATTCTGAAGCATATCTCCAACCGCATTATGCAATGAGTCGATATGTGTCTGGATAGAATTTATCTCTGCTTCTGTATTTTTTATAGAGTCGTTCAGCGATAATATCCAGCTTTCGTGTTCGGAGGCCGCGCCTGTCTTATTCTGTCCACCCGAGCATCCTACAGTTAAAGCTGCTAATACGGTAGCTATAGCTACGAGTGGCAGGTGTCCGTATCGTGACATGGAATTAATGAGTTGAAGGTTTATATATTATTTTATACTCGCTCTACGGCTTTGACGCCCTTGACGGTTTTGATTTTCTTGATTATGGCGTTGAGTTGTCGTTGGTCTGTGACTGTTACAACAAGCACACCTTGGAACATGCCGTCATGGCTGTCAACCGATATGTTACGGAGGTTAGCACCTGATTCTTTTGAAATAAGCGAAGTAATATTGGTCACTATACCTATGTCGTCGATACCTACAATACGCAGGGTAGCCGGTAAACTGTCACCCGTATGTCCACTCCAGTCCACACGTATCAGGCGGTAAGGATAACGCTCGCGTATATTTGTAGCGTTGGGGCAGTCACGACGATGTACTTTCAAAGTGCCTTCGCTGCTGATAAAACCGAATACCTTATCACCGTATATTGGATTGCAACAACGTGCGAATTTGTATTGTAAACCATTGATGGTCTTACCACCGAAGGTAAGGACTTCGCTCTTGGATTGGACTTCGTCATCAGAGCGTACCAGTTCAAACTCTCCGGCCGATACACGTTCCGCCTCAGTGTCACGGTCCACAGCATCAATGTAGGTGCTTAAGAAACGAGCTGGGTCTATCTTTTCAGCCGCCATATCGGCATAGAACTCATTGGCGAATTTATATCCCTGCCGCTTGATTAACTTCATGAGCAGTGCTTCATCAAGTTCTATCTTACGGTTCTTTGCACGTCGTGTAAGCATTTCTTTGCCCAGTTCCGCCTGATGTTGGAGCTGTTCATTGAGGCTTTGTTTTATTTTGTTGCGTGCTTTGGAACTCGTGACTATGCCGAGCCATTCCTGACGGGGCTGTTGTGAGTTGGAGGTAAGTATTTCGACTGTGTCACCATTAGCTATCTTGTAGCTAATTTTACGGTGAGCGCCATTGACTATGCCACCGGTACAGCGGGCACCGACATTGGTATGGATATGAAAAGCAAAGTCGAGTACTGTGGCACCAGCCGGCAGTCTGAACAAATCTCCTTTTGGTGTGAAAGCGAATACTTCTCGACCCCATACGTCCATCTTCATGTCTTTCATCAGCTGCATGGGTCCAGCGTCGGCGGTTTCGAGTATGTCGCGGATATTGTTCATCCACTGGTCAGTAGAGTCGCTTTTGACTCCCTTGTAGCGCCAGTGAGCAGCCAGACCTTTCTCAGCCACGAGATCCATTCGACGTGAACGGAACTGAACTTCTACCCATTTTGAGTCAGGTCCCATAACAGTAGCGTGAAGGCTTTCGTAACCGTTGCTTTTAGGCAGCGATATCCAGTCTTTCATACGGGCCGGGTTCGCGGTGTACATATCGGCCAGTATTGAGTAGGCTAACCAACAGTCACTTTTTTCCTTTTCACGTGGGGTATCTATTATGACACGTATTGCGAAAAGGTCATAAATGTGCTGTATGTCAACCTTTTGTTTCTTCATTTTATTCCATATCGATGATATGGATTTGGTACGTCCTTTGATGTCGAATTTCAGTCCTGCGGCTTCCAGTTTTGCTTTTACAGGAGCAATAAACTGTTGTATATAGGCATCGCGGGCACGTTTGGTCTCGTTAAGTTTATGGGCTATCTGAGTGTAAATCTCACGATTTGTATATTTCAGGGATAGGTCCTCAAGTTCACCCTTAATTTTATAAAGACCCAGACGATGTGCAAGTTGTGCATAAAGGCAGTTGGCTTCAAACGCTACGTCGCGCACCCATTCTTCGTCGGGGTGATGATTTATGGAACGCATCAATACCAAAGAACGTACTATCATCATGATAATGACACGTATATCATCAGCCAGAGAAAGCATCAATCCTCTGAAGTTATCTTGATTGACAACGTTGTTCTTGCCAGAGAAACGTTCTACAGCACTTACACCGGCAAGTAAAGAAGCCACATCTTCACCCCACTGATTTTTCACATTTTCAAGAGTGCATATATTCTCACTAACAGCCGGAGTAAGAAGAAGAGCTATTATGATATTGATGTCACAATCTACCATCTCAGCAAAGGCCAGTGCCGTACGCAGTGCCATAAGTGCTTTAGGTAACCCTTTTTCATCATGGGCCCCTGTAGTATTTTCAGCCAATAGTGAACGTAACTGCTCTGAACGCCCGGGTTCAAGCATACCCTCTGCATGCTGATGCAACGTGGCAGCCAGCTTTAGCAGTTCCCTGCGTTCGGCGAGAGAGAGGATGTCACGGTCTTTAGTGTTCATACGTTTGTCTGTGTTCTTATATAAAAAATAGGCGTTGGCAGTTATAATTTAAGTAGCTTTTAAAAATTAATGGACATATAAAACAAGTTTTATAGTTCAAGACTCAAATGGTGTACATAAAAATATATATCGTTTAAGTTTAAAGAGCTACTTATATGCAAAAATACATATAATTACTTACACTGCCAACGTTAGTGGGCGTTTTTTTGCAATTTGTTTCAGATTTGCTATTTCTGCTTAGAGATGGCGACGTATGAAGGAGAATATTGTATCGTATGCTGCATGGCGTACTTCGGGGCGACTTAGTATCAAGTCGTGCAGGCCACTGTCAATGGTGCATACCTGACGGTCGTGGCCAAGTTGTACACCACGTTGTTGTATCTGTTCAGGGTCGAGTACTGCGTCTCCAGTCTGAAAGGCTGGTGTCCAGTTGCAACCGTCTATCTTGCGGCTTGAGTGCATCACAAGTATGGGTACGGATATATCTTTTTTATGACGCAGTACATCGCCCTGGGCACGGCTTATGGCACGAATCCAGCTCATTGTAACGGGAGGTGAATATACCATCTTCCAATCAGTATTGTATTCCCATTCACCGTGATATTGTTTAAGTAGACTATAAGCATAACCGTCACAGTGGCCTTGTTTTATTTTTGTGTTTTTCAATACTGAGCCGAAGAAACCTACTACGGGTATGGCTATCTTGCGCATGAAAGGATTGAAGTTCCATGCCAGAAACGGACTGTCTGTTACTATACGGTTTACAGTTATATCTTTGCCTCGTATAGCGCCGAAGAGAGCTACTGTTAAACCGCCTGTCGAGTGGCCACCGAGAGTGATGTCGGTATTTCCGTCACGACGTATCTGCTCTAAAGCAGCATCTATATCTTTAAAATATTCTTTCTGGTCACGTACATTGAACGGCCATTGCCAGGGCTCCCAACTACGTCCGTAGCGACGTAAATCAACGGCATAGAAATTATAACCTGAATCAACGAAAAGCTCACCCATCTCGCTCTGAAAGAAATAGTCGTTGAAGCCATGTACATATAGAAAGGCTTTTTGTGACTTACGATTACAGAGTTTGCGTACTATTGTGCAGCGACAAGGGCCATCAAAGGCCTCACCTTGATTGACATAGCGCGCTTCATATCCTTTGAGTATATCAGGATGCCATGTCGTATCGGTAGTAGGAGTCTTGGGACCGGTATATTTTTCGGGAAATCGCCATGTGGCGGGATTGCCATTATCGACGGCCATGGCCGCGAAAGCAGCTAACAGAGCCAGGAATAGAAAGGGTAGTTTTCGCATACGGTAGTTGTGGAAAAATGTTAAGACTGGGGGCAGACAGTATAGTGGAACTGTGTGTCTCCTCAGTCTTAACATCAGTAAAGGGTTATTGGTTTTATTGCTTTTACAAAGGATGCTATGTATGGCTTATCTTGGGCCACGTCCACCTCCTGGCGGCGGTCCCATAGGTGCTCCTCCGTGAGGGGAACCAAATTGGCCTCCCGGAGGAGGACTCATAGGCGGCTGGTCATCAATCTGTCGAGTTGCCTTCTTCGAGAGAGTATTGAATTTCCACGTTATTCCAAACATTACATAGCGAGTCAGGTCATTATATTCGCTATCCACTATCGAGGCTGCGTTTACACTACGCATGATATTCTTTTTCTGTCCCAGCAGGTCGTAGGCACGTGCCGAGAGTGTAAGAGATTTGTCGCTGAGCAGTGAGTAAGATAGCGTGGCGTTCCATAGCCATTGTGTGGAGTTATAACCGGCTGAATAACCACTGTTTGTAGAGAAACTCAGGTCAGTGCCTATCTCTAGACCGAAGGGTAGATAGAGTGAGGCATCTGTGTCAAATCCGTAGGCATGGGTTGTACGATTGGGTTGTAGAGGCAACGAATTGGTTACTATCCCAAGGCTGTATGTCGGATTGAGTGTTATCTGAAATATATTACTTGAAAAAGTAACACCCGCTGACGGTCGTAGACCTAAATTACCGCTTCGGTTGAAATCTCCATTTATATAGCTTGGTGAGTTGGAGTAATTGAATTGAAGACGTGCGTTATAGCGCCATGACCTGTTGCGGAAAGGTTGGTTTATCATACCCATAGCCATCATATTCCACTGTCCGTTGGTATTGGTATAAGTAGTGGTGCGCCCGCCTGTGGTTGGGTCTGAAATGGTCTGCGAGACTATTGTGTTGAAAGCAGCTGACACATTGGCCATAGCCATTATCGAGCGCTGCGTATCCATGTCAAAATCATTGAAGTGGGCCATCAGGCTCTGGGTAAATGTCGGTTTCAGAGACGGATTACCTATAATGATGTTGAGTGGGTCGGTTACATCTGGCACCGGTTGCAGCTGAGTCATGGAGGGCTGGGAGGTGCGGGCGCGATAGTTAGCGCTTAAGCTGCGCTGATTGGTGATTTTCCAACGTAGACGGGCGAATGGCGCAACATTCCAGACATTGCGGCGCGGTATATTGCGTGCATCATTTATAAGGTCCTCACTTTTTGAAGAAGAAGGAGAGAAGGTCAGACCTGCATCAAGATTTAATGTCTTTGTCGAACGTTTGTAACCTATCTGTAATTCCTGAGTCATGAAGTCATTACGGAATCGGTTGGATAAATCTTCCGATAGTAAAGCATTGACTGGTACACCATCAAGTGGCGGCATTATGGCAGGAGGAGCATAGGAATTATCAGGTAAGTTATATGTGAGTTTGTCAGCATCATTATTGCGGTATTGCAATCTGTAGGAGAACGTAAGGTAGTTATTAGGTCGTCCTATCGGTTCAGTCCATGTGAGGCGCCCTTCGTACTGATTATTCCACGTGTGATTGTCGAGATAACGCAGCAGAGTTTCGCTATCATCGCGGTTGAGGTAATAGATTATATCGCTCCATGATACGGCATCCTGTTTTGTATCAGTAAGCGAATAACTGAAACGTGCGCTGAACGAACGTCCAGGGTGGCTTAGAACCTTATGGTTGAATATTAATTCTCCACTTACATCGTAGCTGTCACCTCGGTTGGTGCGAGCGTTGACTGTATTGTTGACACGAGTGTAAGCTGCATCACCAGCACGTAGCAGTGATGAGTCGTTAAGGTTTGATTCACGACGGTTCCATGCAAAGCGAGGTCTGAAATCAATAGTGTTCGATTCGTCAATATTCCATTGTAGACGTAAGTCGGCACGGACATTGTGTCCTTTGTCACGTGTACGTGAACCAGCACTTGAATAACTTGTCGAGTCGGCAAGAAGATACTGTGTCTCGGAACGCTGACGGGAGTCACGGTCGGAGTGTGAATAAAATATGTTGCCACCAACACGTATAATCTCGTCGCGGCCGACATTGAAATTTATACCTACACGCTGTGAGGAGGTGATACCGCCATTGCCACCAAAATCGCGAAAACGTCCTCGCCCTCGGTCACCGTAACCTAACTGATTGATATTATTGCCACCTCCTACGAGTGAAATCTGATTCCCATCACGGAAGTAGTTAAGATTCAGATTGGCTTCATAACGTCCATCAGTACCATAACCACCAAAGATGTTCCCGAACCATCCGTTATTCATGTTCTTTTTGACAGTCAGGTTAATCACAGTCTCGTCGTCGCCGTCATCTATGCCTGTGAGTCGGGCAGCATCGCTTTTACGGTCTATAACCTGTACTTTTGAGACAATGTCTGAAGGGAGATTCTTTGTAGCTAATTGCGGATCATCGGCAAAGAATTCCTTGCCGTCAACAAGTATTTTTGATATCGTTTTACCGCCAGAGGTAATCGTGCCGTCACTTCCAACTTCAACACCTGGAAGTTTCTTCAGCAAATCTTCTACATTAGCATTGGGATTGGTATGGAATGAACCAGCGTTAAATTCGATAGTGTCCTGTTTGGCTACGACAGCAGCACGTACGCCAGTGACTACAGCTTCCTGTAGGGTTACACTATTCTCGTACAGTACCACATCGCCAAGGTCGACAGCAGAGGTATCAGCAAGCTCAAAACGTCTTGTAGCTGGTTCAAGACCAGCCATTGAGGCAGTGAGCAGATAATTGCCTGCATGGAGATCTGACAGACTGAAAAGCCCATCGATATCTGCGACAGTATGTGCAGCACGTACACTATCAGGCAATAGTTGTAACAATAGGGTTGCTCCGGGCAACGGCTGACGTTCACTGTCGACTATACGTCCTTTGACACTGGCGGCATAAACCGATGAGATGCCAAGGCCACTGAGAATAAAAAGTGATGGAATAAATAGTCGCATCTGTGGAATAATCGGAAGTTTCTGGATAGCTTGAGAAAGTGAGGTAGAGAGTAAAAGAGATGCACCTCTGATGTGAGTGACTAAAGGTTGAGAGAATGGTTTAATGGCTTGGTTGGTCAGTTAGAGGGTATAAGCTATATAATATGCACATATTATATAGCTTATTATCAATGATTTATATAGAAAATAAAATTTATTTTAAAAAAAGTGCTTCAAAAATTTGGCAGCTATAAAAATAGTTCGTAATTTTGCATCGCTTTTAAGGATAACACCCTCTTCTGAGAAGTTTATTTATAAAGGCAACATGGTGAATGTAGCTCAGTTGGTTAGAGCGACGGATTGTGGTTCCGTAGGTCGTGGGTTCGAGACCCATCTTTCACCCTCCCTAAGCAAAATGAATTTATGACTGGTGCTTCCGGCAGCTGTGACAGCTCCCGGAAGTTTTTTTATTAAAATTTTAAATCAAAAGCAGGGAGTCGTCAACAGGCGACTCCCTGCTTTTGATTTTATACTTTTCTTGGGTCAATGTAAATACCGGGTCAATGTAAATACCCAGTTAAAATGTTAAAGTAGGAAATTGTATTTAACATTTCACACAGTAAGTTTAGCCAGTCTGTAGAGGAAGAAAGGAATGTCCCTCACTCCACGGAACTGGATACGGAAATTCTTTACTTTAGCATTGAATGATTCAGCGAAGGCATTGGTGTCACGGTTGACAAAGAAATTGAGTATTGTCTGGTAATGGTTATGGAATGTATTGAGTACGGTCTGGAATGCACCGAAATCCATTCGCTCGACAGCTTCATACCATCGTGCCAGCCTGGTAAAGATGATGTTTATGGGAGAATGACTGTTGTATATCCGGGTCAGCTCCTGAGCACGCTCATAAGCCATCTTCAGATCGGGATAGTTGTCAAAGATTATCCGGGCACGCAGTTTCTGTGACTGTGTCCAGTTGACATGATTCCTGGTAAGGATATGTTTAGCTTTGGCCAACAACTGCTTGCGCGTGTCACCGTTGGGGTACCTGAAAGGCACGTATTCCCTTCCCTGGGCACGGCATAGTCTTATGTGCCCGTTCTCCATATCCCTGGCCATCCAACGGTAGGCGATGCGCAGCTCGTCGACCGCATCATAGAACAGACGCTGCACATGGAAGCGGTCGTTGGTGAGGTATGCCTTCGGAAACACGCGACGCGCTATGTTCATCATCGTTGGCGACAGGTCGAGGGTGACCTCCCTGACAGTCCTGCGTCTGCTCAACCCTA
>CAYNUE010000070.1:0-17994 GCA_964400325.1 uncultured Sangeribacter sp.
GTATGGCCAACAATAACTTACAGCGATTTCATCCTACTTTTTTACAATTAGGCCTCATTTTCGGAAGCGTGTCAAATGTTATCCCTCCCACGATAAAGCTGCTTTATCGTGGGAGGGATAACATTTGCTTATAATGGATTAACGTCGGCTGTATTTGGCACAACCAAGACTAAAAGCCAATGTGACAAAACACTCTTCGGAAGTATAAGTGTATAGTTCCATTGGTATGGGTGCTTCTTCCGGCGAACGAATTATCTCAGCAAGCCCTGAAGGATTTTCAGAAGTTGGTAACTTCAGTAGCCGCAGACCTGTGCGTATATCAATACCGGGAACGAAAGCAGCTTTGTAAAGAGCTTCTTTAGCAGTCCATGCTATGACGTTAGCCTCGATGTCATCAGGGGCAATCATGGCCAGTTCGTCGGGAGAGAGAAATCGCTCGCGTATCTTAAGTACTTGAGCACGGTCACAACGTTCGGCATCTACTCCCATGGCAGTGCGTACATTGAACTCAGAAAGGTTGACTTCCGGCGTACGCGGTAATGAAGCAACTACAAGCAGATGACCGGTGTGGGTTATAGAGATGCGGGTTTCCTCATTGTACAGTAGTGGCGCACCATTAGGAAGATGGCCTACTTCGCGATAACCGTCACGTCCGTTTTCGCAATATATCTGCATAGCCATAGTACGCCATACTTCGCCATGTTTCTGTTCGCAACCGCTTACCTCTTCGACTTTAATGCCGACAGGTGTCGAATGACGCCAATATATGAATTCAGTCTCCATCTGTTTTCTTTTTATGAATTAATGTGACCTTTACCTTAACTATGCGATGACGTTCCATCTTGACTACTTGGAAAAGACAAGGGCCACACTCTATCTCTTCTTTGAGGCTGGGGAAATCACCTTTGAGTTCAAGTAACAGACCTGCTAATGTCTCGGCCTCGCCTACATCGCCTAAACTCTCTTCATCTATACCCATGACATCACAAAAATCACCCAATGGGATACGTGCCTCAAAGATATAGGTGTCGGGTCCTATGCGTCGGTAAAGGGCTTTGGTATCGTCATATTCATCATCTATCTCACCTACAATCTCTTCGATAATATCCTCCATAGTAACAATGCCCTCTGTACCACCGTACTCGTCGATTACTATGGCTATGTGCATCTTACGTTTACGGAAGTCTTCAAGCAAATCGTCAATCATACGACTGCCTGGTACAAAATAAGCCTTTCGCAACAGTTTCTGCCATTCGAATTCGGAGTCACGTCGTCCCAGATAGGGCAATAGGTCCTTACTGTATAGAATACCCATTATTTTATCCTGCGACGTATCATACACCGGTATGCGCGAATATCCTGTCTCCAATATGACGTGCATGACCTCTTCCCACGAATCATGATATTCAATCGCTGTCACATCTACACGCGAAATCATTATGTCGCTTACCTGTTTCTCTCCGAATGACAGGATTCCCTCCAACATCTCCTTATCCTGTCCTTCCTTAAGATCTGACATCTCAAGTGCTGCCTCAAGTTGGTCAGTAGATATGTTTTCCTGTTTTTTAGTCACCAGATGATTGACAATGGCTGTAGAACGTACCATAAGTCTGGTGAGAGGTGAAAGTACAGTATAGATTGAACTCATTATCCCCACTGTGGCATCAATCCAACGACGTGCATTGCCACGTGCTACCAATTTTGGAAAGATTTCGCCAAACAACAACAGAAGAAAAGTCAAGAATACAGTCTGTACCAGAAAGTCAGCTACAGGATTAGTAAAAGTCACTGTCTGGTTGATAGCGAAGGTCAGCAATACTACCATAGTGATATTAACCAGGTTATTGCCTACGAGTACTGTAGCTAACAATTGTTCGCTATGACGTAGCATGGCGTATGCCTTGCGTGCGCTGGGTTCTTCACATTCGCTCAACTCATCTATGTCGGCCGGTGTAAGGCCGAAATAAGCTATTTCGCTCCCCGACATAAAGGCTGAGGCCAGCAAGCAAAAACAAGCTATAGCTACAATTACACTCCATGTCACCCACGACGGTGGAGCCTGAAAACTGACCATTGAGGCCAAAACAATATTAAGCAAGCCCATACAGGGCGTTGCTGGTAAAGGGTCTATGTCCAAGTTGGATTTCGGTGTTGGTTTATACCTGCAAATTTACAAAATCTTCTAAAGTCAGCAAAATTCCGTTGCTCTCTCTTTTGATAGTATTGCATTTATTATATATCCACTTACTAACTTGGGGTATTAAATGGGAAATATCAGATTAGTGCAGAATCTCTTTGTATGGATTCTGCACTAATCTGATATTTCCCATTTAATACTACTTACAGGGTGCAACAGATAATTTATTATAATAAATTATCATAGCTATACTGTCTGTGACAAGTAGTAAGATAGTCAAGCGAAACCAGTAAGTTACTTCCACTGTATGATGGCTTGCAGATAGGTTAATACCTTCATTGTAACTTATACATATAAGTCCTATAAGAGCTGTAGTGTAAGCGAACAACAGTAAAGCAAAGACTCCTGCAAGATATGATGTGTTGGTATCAAGAAGGCTTTTGCCTTTGTAAAGACGATACCAGCGTACAGTTAACAGAATTGCTCCACATAATATTATTAGACTTGATATCCATCCAATAAGTGGATAACCGAAATTAAATCCTACGTATGAGAATGGCCCAGGAGTGAACAATAAAAGTTCGCTGCATATAATATACTTATCTCGCCAATAATTATGAGACGTATTCTTGGTATTATAAAATGATTTCTTCGTCATAACCTGCAATATCAAGATATTTAAACCAATATTGATAACTGTAAGCCGCTACTGCAAAGAAGGTATATAAATTTTGCTTCTCTTTTTCCTCCATCACAGATGAATGTTTGGTTGCTGCTGTATAATAACCTACAAACCTATTCATATCCTCTTGTGACTTAGAAGAAATAGGAAGTATTTCTTCGGCCTGTTGAGAACAAGCGGTAAGAAGAATTGGCAGGAGTGGAATTGTTAATCCCATTATTGCCATAAGGATTACAGAAATTTTTTTCATCTTAGAAAAAAGTATTATGTGAGATATTATGAAATTCCATTCTTAAATTTTTTGTTAGCAAGCTAATATAAATGGCAGCTTCCTAAAGTAAAATTAAGTAGAATTCCGATTGCAAAGTTAGGTGATAGAGAGTTTCAAGGCAAGAAAAAAAGTTTCACACTTATAAAATTTATATATCTATATTATAATAATTTACTAAAGAAATGAAGTCCATTTTAAATGTAGTATACTTGAAAGTTTCACATTGGTTTTTCTCAGATGTGGTATAATTTAATTTTATTGGTTAAGTTGTTTACGAATCCATATCCCAAGATTGGTGTTATGTTCAGTCATGCCTAATTTGCGACGTATATCACTACTGATATTATAGTGACGACGTAGGTTGAGATATTCTCCTACTTCTTTACCTCGTAGCCCAAGAGCATATAGACAGACATAACTTATTTCATATTCTGTAAGCCCATGTTCTTCAAGATTCTTAATGAATTTGGGGTGTGAAGCTTTAAAAGCCAATTGGGTAGAGTACATAAATTCTTCCTTATTATTTTTTGCCTTTTCAAGCCATTTTTCATATATGATAGCATAGTTAGGGTTATTGCTTAAATCTTTAGCTAATAGTGCATTGAGTATTGATAAACGTTCTTTAACAACTGTTTGTATCTCCTCACTTAAGATAGAGGTCTGTCCAATTGCCTCATATAGTGCTTCGCGTTCTGCTTCAACTTTTTCTACTTTAAGCCTTAGGTTTTCACGTTCCTGTTCTTCTAAAAGTCTATTAGTACGTTCAATACGTTGGTGTTGCCATATCATTATAGAAAGAATTATAAATGAAGTAATGGCCAGAAGGGTGATATGTGTGGATTTTAATGCTTTTTTGTTTGATAATTCAGCTGTTTTTCCCAATTCATAATACTTGTCAGCCTCAACAATATATTGTTGTAGCAGAGTAACATAAAGTGTAGAATCATTTGAGGTATTATCTTGTATGGTATTAAGTAGCTTTAATTCTGTGTCTAAGGTATTACGAACTAAGTATAGTACAAGTGAATCTTTAACCCCTTTTATGTCAAGAGCTTTTCTGAAAGTGTATATGCTTCGTGGGATGTTATTCTGTAAATACCATTTATGGCCTTCGCAGCATAAGGCATATAATCGTTCATCAGGTAACCCGTGTTCATAATAATAAGATGTAGAAGGTTGTAAGTTAACCGTTGTTAATATTGAATCAGCTCCGGTAAGAATATAAGCCATGTTCTTAATAAGAGTGTAGCGAGCCTTTTGACTTGGCTTTTTTAGTCTAACAGTATCAACTTGTTGCAGAAGACTGAAAGCCGAATCGGGAGAGGTATTTAATAGCCTTTGAGCCTGGTCTATAAGATTATTGTCTGTATTAGCTGTACATGAAATCATTAATGTACAGATATACAATAACAAAAACAATTTCTGTATGATATTTCCTGCTTTCATTATCATCGTAGAGAATTATAACGTCTCCAGTTTCGTATATTACATATAGCCAATATTAGGAACTCTCCTAAAGCATAAAGAAATAAATCACTTGAATCCATATAAGGATAGAAAACTGGCTTATCTCCGTTCATCATAACTAATAGACCTAATATGGCTGTTATGTATGGAATAAAGAAAGTACTGAGCCAAATCGAAGTAAAAGTCGACATAACAACTATCTTACACTTCATCAATAGAGCTATACTGCGACCTATGAAAATTAATGTGCAGAGGACGCAGAGGGCTGTTGAGATATAGTACATGATTTCGTCTCTTAGATAACCTACATAGCAAAAAGGTAAAGTCATCAGACCAGTAATCATAGTAATCAGGAAGACAGCATCAATTTTAGGTAAGTTGGTGTTGTCGGAAATTCTTGTTGGCAGCATTCAATTTGAATAGAAATTTTAAATAAAATCAAATATTAAGTACTTCTTATAAGGTAAGAAGTACTGTGTAAGAAAATGTAAAGTTAAGTATCAGAAAGTTTCTATACAATATAAAAGTTTCACACCAGTAAATTTTATATGTCTATTATAGAAATAGTTATCTAAAATTACTAGTATAAATTCTGAGCAGGTATCAAAAAAGTTTCACGATCAAGTGAATTTATTATTTCTGTTGTGTTTTCAATAGTTGGCGTACGGGAGCGGAGTAGGGAACATGCCAGAGCCAAGCTTCGACATCGGTGTAGAGACCGGTTGAAGCAAGTAGACGAGCATAACGACTTACTTGATTGCGATAGTTCTGTAGTGTGACTTCAGAAGCACCTCCGGGTAGACCGAATTTATAATCCACCACGATGCAACGGCGGTCTGGAGTGACCATAATGCGGTCAGGACGATGTTCAGGACTGGCACCTGTCAGTAGAGGACGTTCGTTCATGACCTGCATGGAGCCGTCAAACCATTCAGTAGGAGCACGTTTGATAGCATTACTTAGGATTTCACGGGCGTGAAGTACAGTACGACTGTCAATAAGTCCTTTAACTTTAAGGCGACGCAAAGCTGTGTCGAGTTCATCAGCACGGTTTACTTCGGCCATGACAGCGTGCATAAGATTTCCAAGCGAACGTGGGTCAGGGTCTGCATCAGGGTCAGTCGTATCCGTGACCTCGGACACTTTCGGCTCGCTGTACTGCAACACAGCTGTCTCGCTATTGACACGATAATCCTCAATAGCTTTAGCTTTATTACTATCTTTCTTCTCCTCTGCTTTTGGAGTACAGGGCTCTCCAAAACGGTATATTCTTACTGCTGGTAAACTATACTCATCAACATCGACTATTCCGGGCATTGCTTTCCCTTCGTCAGTAATCTCAACTGAAAGATTTGTGGCTCGTTGAGAGGTATCGCTTAGATTTATGTTTTCTTCATATTGGGGAAAATCCTCACAGACTTCAATGAGATATTTGGCCAGCGAAGAAGAATTCTTTTTCTCAGCTTTACCCTCCTTAATAGAGTAATCATTTGATGTCAATATGTAGAGTTCGCTGACGGCACGTGTGAAAGCCACATATCCCATATTTATGGCATCAAGGACAATCAAATCTTTAAGTTTTTGATAGATGCCTGAGGTGTCTATGTCTTCCAGGGATTTATTTACTGTTACCGGTAGATATGGTGGTAAGGTCATGCCTTCCGACTCAATATTGGCAGGCTTTAGCCATACAGTGTCGGAATTAGGACGCATGTTTAGGGAAATGTTAGGTTCAGGCATTATGACGCAAGGAAACTCAAGACCTTTTGCCTTGTGCAGTGTCATTATTTGTACAGCATCGACTCCTTCGGGCGAAGAGATGGATTTTGATGTGCCTTCTTTCTTCCACCATTTCAGGAATGATGTGATGTCGGAGGGATAGTTACGACAATAATCAGTCACCATATCCTGCAAAGCCGCTAAAAATGCAGTATGCGATTTACGTAAGGAAGAATCAACAAAATTCTCTATCAATGCTTCTACCAACGCAGGTAAAGCTACCGCCTGCATTTTTGCGATGATTTCGTCAGTAAGATGACCAGTACGTTCCTCATCAAGAAAGGCTTGAAGTCGTTTAGCAGGCGGCAGTTCTGGATGTTGAATGGCATAGAACGCAAAATCATTCTTAATCTCTTGCCATACAATTTCACGCTCAGAACCTTTTTTGTCTTTGCTCTCTGTATTTTTATCTTTGTTCTCTATGTCGGCCTCTGTAGCCTCTGTCTCAGTTGGGGCCAAGACACCATCAGCATTGTCTGCGCTTGTATATCCACGTGCTATGCTTTCCAAAGCCGATATGACGACACGTACGGCCTTGGAGTTATTTACAAGCAGCGACTGTTCACTTATAAACTCTATTGACGGTAATTCAGGGTGGGCCATATTATCAGTTATAAGTTGTTCTATAACAGCTTGCCCTGTTTTATTACCACGTACAAGCACCGCAATATCTCGTTGTCGGTAGCCACGCTCTATCAGTGAGCGTATAAGAACAGGCACATATTTCAGTGTCGGTTGAGTATAATCTGTGTCATCATCTGTATTGGCGTTTGCGTCGCCATTATCATCGGAGATAATGTTGTTGAATACACGGAGTTCAATATATCCTTCAGGATTTTCAGCCTTTTTCGGACTCACTGGCTGAATAACATTGCTGTATATATCAGCAAGATTTACTTCGGTACCCTTGATACGTTCTTGTAGTTTCTTAGCTAAGGCTGTAAAAACAATGTTGTTCCACATTACTATTCTGTAATCGGAACGCCAGTTTGTATTTTCAGCAGGTTCCATACCGCGTAGCTTCACAGTTGGAGGGTCAAACTCTGAAGGTACCTTATCGGTAATTAAGGAATAGTCAGCATTGCGGAAACGATATATGCTCTGTTTCGCATCACCGATTATGAGGTTATCATAACCTTTGTCATGGCTTTCGTGTACAAGAGGGGATAACAGTTGCCACTGCATACGTGAGGTATCTTGAAATTCGTCAATAAGATAATGTTCAAGACGTGTGCCGAGGCGCTCGTATATGAAAGGAGTGTCGTCATCACCTATTATACGGCTCAAAATAGTGGTCGTATCGCCCAGCTGCATGAGATTATTAGCTTCAAGAAACTCTCTTTTTTTCAATCCCACTCGTTGCAGCAAACCGAGGTAAGGAAAATTAATGCGATAAATCTCCCAACAAATTCTGAATGGAGAATTCAACATATCCCGATAAGTAGCGATATTTTCGTATAGGCTTTGCATCATGTCTCCTATTTCATTATCGCGAGTTATATCTACTCCTTTACGCGCACCTTTTTTTGTATCCATCACCCGAGGCCAACCTTTGTCGGGCTTGTATCCATTCAGCTTGATTTCAGCTAACGGAGCAGTCTCTTTAATTTCGCTTAATGTGGATAAGGACTTGACAAGAGAAATTTTAAGTTTGTCAATATCTTCTGCAGAAAGACCGTCAAGTATTTCACGCACCTCGTCAGTAATTTGGGTACGTGTTTTTAGCAGTTCTGTATTGAAATTCTCGTAACGTTCCTCAAGCTGCGTGTATATCGAACGTAGATTAGGATTGGCAGCAAAATAGTCGTCAAGGTTCTCTTTGATACGCCGAAAGTCTTCGCTATCGAGATACTTCATCATAGTTCTGATATCGGTGTATATTGATTGTCTTGCCTCGCTACGTTGAAATACGTTCCACTGTTTACCCTTGTCTGAGCCACGTGTCATAAGCACACGTATCCAGAATTCCGCTTCCGGGTCACTTCCTTGCGAATTATTTACCTCTTCTAGCACTGCATCTATAGCTGCACGGTCTATGTAATCAGGCTCGATTTCTACTTGATAAGCCTCATTAAGGTCTGTTTCATAAGCGAATGTACGCAATACTCTCTGAAAGAAAGCGTCAATAGTCGATATGTTCAAGTCCGAATAATTGTTGAGCATGACACTGAGTGCTTTGGCACAGCTATCGGCAAGCTGTTCACGACTGACCCCAAGTTCCTTTGTCAACTCTTTTAGATAATCAACCTTTTCGGCAGGCAATGAAGTGTCAGCTAAAGCAGCAAGTTTTTCGACTATACGCACCTTCATTTCGTTGGTGGCCTTATTAGTGAAGGTTATGGCGAGAATATGTGTCAGTGAGTCAGCCAGGCGGCGTTCTGAGCGTAGTAATACACGCTTTCCGTTGTCGAAAGCAGATATAAAGTCGCGTATGAAAGTATAGGCCAGGGTATAAGTTTTGCCCGAGCCTGCTGAAGCACGTTGTAAATAAAGCATTTATAAGAAGAATGAAAAGGTGGAACCGAAAGACAAAGTCAGGTGATTAACGGGTACGAACTTTATATCCCATATCACGTAGAAGTGTAGCTGCACGTTCACGCCAATCGCCCTGTAACAGTATCTCACCCCCGCGTGATGAGCCTCCTGTACCAATTTTCTGTTTCAGCACACGGGCTACTTCGGCTACTTTGTCATCATCAGCCTCAAAGCCTTCGATTATAGTGGCTGTCTTGCCTTTGCGTCCTTTACGGTCGAGTATTACCGTCAGGGGCTCTTTCTGAAGTGCCTCCTGACGGTGTGAAGTTTCGGCAGCGGTGTTAGCGCCGTTGTCTGGGGTATCATCGTGCGGCATAGTCCCCTTGAGAGCCGCCAGGGCGTCTTTCCAATCTGAGCTCATAACGAGTAATGTTTGTATAGGTGATAACTTTTATGAGTAAGTACAAAGTATCAGCGTATTTTGCGTTTCAGCTCATCAAGGTCGTTGGCACGGTCTGTGAGTTCGCCTTTGCTATTGTAGATAAAAAATGCAGGCAGCTGGCTGACATTATACTCCATAAGACTACGACTCTGTACACCGGCAGGTTCGAAGACAGTAGTCCACGGCAAATTACGCGCAGCTTCGCGCCATGCATATTGATCGGCATCTATAGATACCTGATAGATATTGATACCACCGCGATTGTGTATATTGCGCAATTGGGCGTTAATGGCTGGCGATTCTGGTTCGTTCATAAGTGAGAATACCAATACGGTGGGACGCCCTTGTCCGGCTACTGAACTGAGCGAGACATTATTACCGTTTTCGTCAGGCAACTCCATGTCGATAAGCACGACTTCAGTACCTTCGAGAATCTGTTGTTTGCCAGTTGCAATATTGTGACGACGCATGGCGTCAAGTGTGGTCTGTTCGAGAAGTTCTGTATGAGGGTCATTGGGCCGGAAGTGACGGAACGAGGTTGCAACAGCTGCGTAATATTTGTAATCCTCAACCGGGTCAAACAGGAAGTGGTCACCCAGAGTCTTGGTCAGCACATAATAGCTTACTATCGACCCATTGCCTTCACGCAGATAGTCCATATACACACGACGTTTGAAGGCAGCTAATGAATCAGATGATATATTGGTTGGCAGCGCGATAATATCTTTTTCAAAACGTTCCATACGCTCGGCTTGCGGAGTGCCGGAAAGTGTGAAGCCTGTATCGAAAGCGGCCAGCGAAGTATTTACAGTTATGGTTTCGGTCGAATCGACAGGTAGGTACACATAACGTCCGTCCAAATCAAGACGGAAAATCTCAGGAGAACCCGGTGCCGGACGTGAAAGTGAGAAACGACCAGAACTGTTGGTACGTGTGGAATCAATGACCACCCAACGGCCGTGAAAATCGGACTTTTCAAGCAGAACCGACACATTATCGGCTCCCTCTATATCGCCTTTGACAGTGAACGATGGCTCGGAACAGGATACTATGCCGGCAAGCAGCATAACACCCAGAGAGTAGGACAGTATATGTAAAACTGACTTCATGATGTGTGGTTGATATGAATGAGAGTATGTGCGGAGACAAAAAATAACCCTCACAGAGTCTTTGACACGTGAAATGGAACTGCAAAGATACTAACTATCTCAGATAAATGTAGTAACTTTGCATAAATTTTTACGGACCGCGACCTGTGGCCGTTAGTACACAGTGTGTCGCGGACCCGGCAATCCGCGAAGAAATACAATAACGAACTTTTATGCTACACCCAATCAAGAAGACCATTGAGCTGGGCGACGGCCGTGTCATCACAATAGAGACCGGTAAGCTCGCCAAGCAGGCCGATGGCGCGGTAGAGGTACGCATGGGCAATACCATGCTCCTCGCCACAGTATGCTCGGCTCAGGAGGCCGGCGAAGGCGTTGACTTCATGCCCCTTACAGTCGAGTACAAAGAGAAATATGCCTCTATCGGCCGCTATCCCGGTGGCTTCCTTAAGCGCGAAGGCCGCGCCAGCGATTATGAAATTCTGACCTCACGTCTGGTAGACCGCGTGCTTCGTCCGCTCTTCCCCGACAATTATCACGCTGAGACTTTTGTAAACGTTACCCTTTATTCGGCCGACGAGAATGAGGCACCTGATGCCCTTGCCGGTATCGCTGCTTCTGCTGCTCTTGCCGTAAGTGATGTTCCCTTTAATGGCCCTATCTCTGAGGTGCGCGTTGCGCGTGTTGACGGTGAGTGGGTCATCAATCCTACTTTCGCCCAGATGGAGCGTGCCGACATCGAGCTGATGGTGGGCGCCACATACGACAACATCATGATGGTCGAAGGCGAAATGAATGAGGTCAGCGAAGCTGAGTTGCTTGAAGCTCTCAAAGTTGCTCATGAGGCTATAAAGAAACAGTGCCTGGCTCAGATTGAGCTTATGAAAGAGGCCGGAAAGGAAACTAAGCGTGAGTACTGTCACGAGGTTAACGATGACGAACTTCGCGCTGATGTAGCCGCCAAATGTTATGATAAAGCTTACGCTATAGCCCGTGCTGGTAATGCTGACAAGCAGTGGCGTAATGACAGCTTCAAAGCTATACGTGACGAGTATATCGAGAATCTGCCTCCTATGACTGAGGAACAGCTTGAAAAATATACCGAGGAACAGCGTATAGCTATGGTGAAACGCTATTATCACGATATAGAGAAGGAAGCCATGCGCCGTTGTGTACTTGACGAGGGTATACGTCTTGACGGTCGTAAGACTACCGATATACGTCCGATATGGTGTGAGGTTAACTATCTGCCAGGTCCTCACGGAGCAGCTATTTTCACCCGTGGTGAGACACAGGCTCTTGTTACAGCTACACTTGGTACTACACTTGACGAGAAGATTGTCGACGATGTGCTTAATCAGGGCAAGGAGAGATTCCTGTTGCACTATAACTTCCCACCGTTCTCGACTGGCGAGGCACGTCCTCAGCGTGGTGTAGGACGTCGTGAGGTAGGCCATGGCAATCTGGCACACCGTGCTCTTAAGCGTATGTTCCCCGATGATTTCCCTTACACATGTCGCATTGTCAGTGATATTCTTGAAAGTAACGGTTCATCGTCTATGGCCACTGTATGCGGTGGTACACTTGCTCTGCTTGACGCCGGTGTCAAGATGAAACGTCCTGTAGCTGGTGTGGCTATGGGTCTTATCTCTGACAAGGATAATGTGAAGTATGCTGTGCTTTCAGACATACTTGGTGACGAAGACCACCTTGGCGATATGGACTTCAAGGTGACTGGTACTGAGAAGGGTATTACAGCTACTCAGATGGATATAAAGGTTGATGGTCTTAGCTACGAGGTGCTTGAACGCGCTCTGGAGCAGGCTCGCGAAGGACGTATGCACATCTTGGGTATCATCTCTGAGACTATACCGCAGGCTCGCGAGGACTATAAGCCTCATGTTCCACGTCTGGTAACTATCGAGATACCTAAGGAAATGATAGGTGCCGTTATAGGACCACAAGGTAAAGTTATACAGGGTATACAGGAAGAGACAGGCACCACAATCTCTATTGATGAAGATGAGAAGACAGGTGTAGGCCGTGTTGAGATTGCCTCAAAGGATAAGGCCAGCATTGATGCCGCTCTTGCTAAGATAAAGGCTATAGTAGCACAGCCTGAGGAGGGCGAAGTGTACGAAGGTACTGTACGCTCAATTCTCGACTTTGGTGCTTTCGTTGAGTTTATGCCCGGCCGTGATGGTCTGCTTCATATCAGCGAGATTTCATGGAATCGTCTTGACACTATGGACCAGAGTGGTCTGAAAGAAGGTGACAAGGTGAAGGTGAAACTCATCGAAATAGACAAGAAGACAGGTAAGTATCGTCTTTCAATGCGTGTTCTTGCTGAGAAACCCGAGGGTTACGTAGAGCGTGAACCTCGTCCGCGTCGTGAAAATAACGGTGATCGTCCTCAGCGCCGCGAAGGTGGCAATGACCGTGGTCCACGTCATGATGCCGGCAACGGTCCCCGTTATGAGGGTGGCAATGGTCCACGCCATGATGGTGGTGAGCGTGGTCCGCGTCGTGAAGGCAACGACCGTCCTCAGCGTGGTCCGCGCCGCGAAGGTGGCAACGACCGTGGCCCACGTGGTCCGCGTCGTGACTGATAATATACTTTTCTGATAAATAAACTGAACAGCCTCCCAAAGACTATCTAAGTCTTTGGGAGGCTGTTCAGTTTATTTCAGTACAATCTTCTTATTTTACGTATACTTTGGTAGTCTTGCCATTTTGTTGGCGTATATATACGTTTCCAACTTCAGGATTAGCTACCTCTATACCCTGCAGGTTATACCATTTGGCTTCTTCATTGTCATTGCCAACCACATCAATACCTGTAATGATACCTGTAGTGCCGTCAGAGTTGATGATTTCTGAATAAGTGATATTACCCTCACCGTCAGTATATACTGCACGTACACCTATTTTCTGTATATCCGGATTTTGATTACCCATTGATACACTCATCACGACTTTTTGGTCCTTTACAGTCCAAGTAGTCTCGTCATATATATACTGTGTGGATAGATAGAAGTTGTAGTTGTATTCAAATCCTTCGTATGGAATAAGTGTGAGGTCACTTTCCAAATCATAAGGTTCAGCTTGGAATACATACAGCTCATTGTTGACATATATCTCATAACCATAATTCCACGGTGCAAGTCCTTCACCATTGGTGGCAATTGGTAAAGCTCCGAACTCGAGGCTCTGCCTACCTTCATCGTAGGTTACATCCCATGGATTGGCTGGCGTTGCAGTACGCTCAAGATTTATCTCGCAGCTCTCACCGTATGTGAGCTTATCTCCACCGGTACATACCGGACGTACTGTTAGAGTCTTGAATTTCGGCATATCTCTGTTTCCCCAGAGTGAAAGTACGTAGCCGTCATTATCAAGTTTGGTGACGAGCATTGAACTATAGTTGATGGCACCGGCTGAAAGTCCTATAATTGTAACCTCTTCACCCTCTGCATTATCAAAGTAATAGTCATTGTAATTAAATACAAGTGGCTCACCATCAATCAGTATTTCTACTGCCAAAAGACGCTCCGGAATAATATTTCCTTCTATGTCTTTACCGTCAAATTTAAAGCGTATACAGTCGAGGTATTCCTTGTAGAATATCACCTCTGAAGGTTTTGAAGGTACAAATGCATTGTCTTCGAAAGGCTCAAATCCCTTAGCATATACCACATCTGTATAATTAGTTTCATCACCGCTCTGATAGCCGATTCTTACACCTACTGTTTTGATTGAGTTAAAGTTATACTCAAATTCGTTGAGATATATGGTGGTAAAAGAACCAGGGTATATTCCGTCTACATTAGATGTGTTGAAATATACTTTGTCGGTTGCTTCCGATAGACCTTCGTAATATTCCGGCAAGAATTCGTATGTCTCACCATTGATAATTATCTCACACCATAGATTGCTTTCAACCATTGGTAGACCTTCAGCGCTTACTGTATTCCATTCGAATATAATATACGGTGAGCTATAGCCATCATAGCATTCCACTCCTTCCGGTGCGCTGGGTGTGGCTGCTTGATTGAAGTCGCCTATCATCATATTCCAATATGCCTCTTCCCAATAAGAAATGTCAGCGTAGGCACATACAAAGATTCCGGTATCTTCTTCAAGGGTTAGACGGGTATGGTCTTCATTGAAAGTCATGTTTATGCTTTCAACTTCGTTGAAATATACGCCTTCACCATTAAAATAAAAAGGATTGACCATGGCAAATTCAAAGATGTAAGGATAGTCGCCGTGGTCATAATATCCTAAATACTGATGAGTGTCAAAGGTAAAGGTATTGTCTGAAGTCTTTGTGCCCATCAGATAACTTCCGGGAAGATAGTCGGTTAAATCACCGATATATATCTTGTCTCCACTGACGCCAACGGTAATATCCTTCATCATAGCATTACCATCGTTAGTCAGACTGTTAGCGAAGAGTTGGCAATTAAAAACTTCTGCGTCAGCAGGGAGCTTATTTTCTGTTACGTTTGCCGGAAGTGGGGTGAACGTATAGTTAAAGCCGAAACAGATGATGTCTGTTGCCTCATTGAGTCCTCCTTCAGCTTCTTCTTCCGTCATCACCATGAAATAATAGTCTGGTAATGATTTGTAGCAACCTTGTTCGTCTTTGGTCAACACAAATGTGTCGACGAATTCAGGCCAGATTTCACCTTCAGCAAGATAGGCAGCATACATGTATGCCTTCTCGCCGTCGGGTGTATCATAAATATATTGTCCTGAAGGAAACACCACCTCGTCACCGATAATGTCGCCTTCTGAATAACCCTGCTGAAAATAGTTGAGCGTAAAGGCCTTTGAGAAGAATTTATCATCACCTGTAATTACTTCTGCTCCGAATCCACCAACATGGGCATTACCCTTATCGGAAAGATAGATATTTGCCGACATGGCATAACGTGATTTCGTGCCTTGTGGATCGGTTATGAGTTCATTCTCGGATTGGTTGGCACTTACATGACGCGGTGCGAGAGTTGTTTCTGGAAACACCATTTGCATGTTGTGGAGCTCATCAAGATGATATTTCTCCTTGAATGTAGCACTTGATGCGCTTGTGGTGATTGCCTCCGGAAGCCGGGGTTTCTCAACTTTGATTTCATGAGCACTGGCTGTCAGTGTCACCGCAGTCGCGAATACCGATAGTAAAGTTGTCCGCATAGGATAAGTTTATTGTGTTACGAAATTACTGATGCTTGGATAGCTGCTATTAGCAAAGACAAGAAGTAATCTTCTTTTGAATTGCAAAATTAAACTGCTTTATGATTTATTGCAAAAAAAGGTTAAGAAAAGGTGTCTTTATTCGCGAATAAAGACACCAATAATTATAAGATATTAATACTCAAATGTATGATTTTTCTATGATTAATAGAAAATCATGCTGACATAGCCACATATTGCAAGGGTGTGACACCTGTAATTTTTTTAAAGATTGAAGAAAAATGTGTCCGGGAGCGATACCCTACTTCAGCAGCGATGCTTTCAATTGTCTTAGTCTTTTTAAATTCTGGTGAGAGCAACAGAGTGCAAGCCCGTTTGATTCTTGCCTCAGCCAGCATCCCACTAAATGATTTCCCCATCGTCTCATTTAGTAGTGCCGAAAGGTAGCGTGATTTAGTATCGGTCATTTCTGCTAATCGTTCAAGCGAGAAATCAGGGTCATATATTTCGGGAGACTGTGTAAATATATCCGTTACCCTTCCGATTATGCGTAAACGCTCATCGTCATCAACAGGAAGCGATAATCTTTTTTGCTCCACAGGTGATTCTGTACAATCTGCTATCTGCTTTTCTCGGTTCTCAATTTCATTGCGCAATATAGCGATTGTTTCCTCATATTCGTGGCGCAACCGTGCGTTTACTTCCTCAGTTTCTATTGATGCTTTATGACGTGCCACCAGTTCGTGAAGGCTCGCCGAAAGATGACGGTTTCTGATAAAAATATAAGTGAGCAAGATTGCTACCAAGAGTATTCCCACTGTCAGTATCCATATCACTGTCACACGATGAGAGTGACGTATATCCGCCTCTTTGAGTTGCATGTTAAGCTCATCTATCTTTTGAGAAGCATCAAGCGAATTTAAAGAGGCATACAATTTTGAAGAGTGCTGATTATGGTCAGCCTCATACGCCAAAAGACGTAACCTGCGGCTGTCTGCACTGTCCCCGTTGGCAGCTGCCACTACTGACATTCCATAATAAATTCTTGGGAGTCGGTCAGTGATATGGTGATTGGTGGCAGTGTTCAAAGCGTGGTCCAAGTAAATTCGCGCACTGTCTTCCATTCCCCTGATGTGATACAGATTAGACATAGTAAGATTATGGTCGGCCACATATCTGGCAGAATCTACTTTTGCATCTATTAACTTCTCTGCATTTCCTATTACGTTGGTCGCTTTCTCAATATTCCCCCTCAAAAGCAACTGTAAACCATAACACATGGTTTTGGAATATCTGGCCATCGGCAAATTATATTCTGGTAACTTCGCAAACTTTTCAAGGCTTGTACCTATATTGGCGGTCATTTCGTGAGCCATGGCACAATTTATCATATCATTTAAAATCATCAACTGAATCGTCGCACTGACCTCAGTCTTTGACTTGACCGCGTGTTCCATGGCAAGGTTATAAGTGTCAATTGCTTTTTCAGAATCACCAAAGTCATCGTAAACTTTTGCAAGATTATCCAATATGGCCGCGAGTAAGTCTTCCTCACCCGTCTTCTCGGCAAGACGACGTGCATTAAGAAAATAAGGATATGCTTTCTCTGGGTTGCAGCGGTCGAAGAGATAGATATAACCTACATTGTTTATAGCTTTAACGTATTCTCTCATCTCCTGCCTGTTAAGTGCATCTGTTCCTTTGCTTATTGCTACCGAATATATAGCTAAGGCATCATCATAGGCATTTTGTTCGAGATGTTTATAGGCTAATCTGGTGAGTTCTACCAGGCTTTTGTCCTTGCACTTATTAACGATTGAGTCATAACGGCTGCTGCCATTAGCAAAAGCAATTGATTGCCATGCTAAAAGCAATAGAAAGAGTATTACAACGGAACGTGTTTTCACTAACTTACGATTATTAAGTAAGTAGCTCTTAAAAATTAATGAACATATAAAAACGTAGTTATTTTTGATGTGGTTCGGACTTGTCACTCAGTCGGATACTGAAGTACTCTTCTTTGCTTTGCGTCTGAATCACATCACAATAATTGTATTTATATCCATTAAGTTCTAAAAGCTACTTGATACAAAGGTAAGGTATTTCTTCAATTCATACAAACATTGTCAACTTATATGCTACTTAAATACAGGCGTAGGTCATTTAAATATACTTGGAATTTTACCTCTGTTTTGATTTACAAGATTTTTATCTATGAATATCATACACCGATTTTCATCAGTCGGGGAAATAGGGAATATATAAATAAGATTTTCTTAATTTCTTATCTGTGGGAATGGGAGCGAGCCCAGTTCCGTGTCGTTCCCATTCCCCACGACAATAAGCACGTTCATATCCAAATAAAAGAGGGTGTACCATTGTGTGAAGTGACCCCCAAAAGTTGGACGGGTTAAATATTATCCAATCTTAGAAAGA
>CAYNUE010000071.1:0-17747 GCA_964400325.1 uncultured Sangeribacter sp.
ATATAGGCGAGCTAAAGCTCGCACACAGAACCAGGAGGCACGCAGGGAAGACGAGCTAAAGCTCGCACATAGAACCAGGAGACACGTAGGGAAGAAAGTTATAAGACTTATAAGATTTATAAGACTTATGCTTCTTTTGCCGATAGGTCGCGTTCGAAGGTGCGGCAGATGCGTTCGTGACGCCACATCATGTAGATGAGGAGGAAGTTGAGTACTGTCAGTTCAAAGGCGAAGTAGAGCCATGGCATACGGAAGATGAGTATGGCGGCGAAGAGTGCGAAGGTGCGGGTGTTGAATGACAGTATGTTGGTGTATTTCATCAGCGGTTTGCTGAGCGCGCGGAATTTTTCGCGTACTTCGAGGGGGATATTGTCACCGTATTTTGCACGGAGAGCTTTACGCAGTTTCTGCATGGCGGGCGTACGTTTCTCTTGTCCTACGGTATAGTTGGTGTAGAACATGAGGGTAAATTTCTTCCAGAAGTCGTGACGCCATGACAGTGCGTGCCAGCGTTCCCAAAGCTGAGAGGCTGAATCGAGTTCGCTGCCTTCTTTGCCTTTGACGAAGTAAAGGTGGAATTGGCGGTAGTAGTCAGCCATGGCTGCCTGTATTCCGTGACAGACACCTGTGGCTGCCGCTATCACCCATATCAGCCACGGTCTTGCCATAAAGAACTCACTGGTGACATTCTCGCGTAGGCAGATAGCAATGTATATGGCTGCGAACCAGAAGTCACCACTCAGGCCATCAAGTATGCGTCCTATACGAGAGTACTGTTTGGTCATTCGAGCCAACTGTCCGTCAGCGGAATCAAAAGAGTCGGCCCACACCAACAGCAACACACCGAGTAAGTTCCACCATATATTGTTGAAATAGAACAATACACCAGCTCCAACACCGAGGAATATAGAAGCTATGGTTATGGCATTTGGTGTGATGCCTAATTTCTTTGCTATCAAAGCCCATGCATAACCTATAGGTCGATAGAACATAAGGTCAAATGTCTCCTCGGTATCCATCGACTTCAACGAGCTGCGATACTGCTCGCGCAGGCGCTTGAAACGTTCGCTACTCATTTTGACTTCCTCCACTGTTTGATTTCATTGAGTATGCACTTAGCTATGTAGGGTGCTGCTTCGGTTCGACAAGGTGCAAAACTTGGCCAATCGTTGAAGTCGATTATACGTACTGTTCCATCACGGTCTACTATACAATCACCACCATAAATCTTGACTTCAAGCAAATCGCTGGCACGCTGACACATATCCTTTAGGCCTTCAAGACTAAACGGAAGACCCTGAGCCTTACCATTGACAGCTTCCAAACCATACTTGCTATGACCTTCATCAAATGGGTAGAACCAGTAGAAGAATGGCTGACCACTTACTCCATAGAATTTAATCAAGTCGCCGGGTAAGTGGCGATTGATGACAGCACGTTTTATGCCACGGTAGAAGTATTCATGCAACACCTCTTGAGCCTCTTCAGGATGGCGACAGTAACTTACGTCCTCTTTATGCATAGCATGAAAATCTCCACGCTTTATCCAACATGATGTGAAACCTACTTTACGTAGGTCATCTGTCACAGCTTCGTTGGTATTGACTATAAGGCTTTCGGGATATGGAATGCCATGTCCGAGTAGTAGCCGTGTCATACGTTCGCGAGTACAGTTCTCGATACCGAATCCCGAATTGATTACCAGTCGTCCTTGTTCTTCGAGGGCCTGCAACTTAGCTATCGAGGCTTGTTCACGACACATATTGACGATAATCTCTTCAGTTAGGTCCAATTTCTGAAACTGTTCCTCATTGTAGACATTGACTTCGCATCCGCGTTTGCGCAGATGTTCAGCCACAGCGTTAAAAATGGCGGCATCATTGCCTATATGATTTGGCGAGTAAGCGCCGGCACGCATTACACCGGCTATTTTGATTTCAGCCATAGTGGATTCTGGGTTTGTGATTGTAGGGTTATATATTTTACGTTATTACCGAGTTAGCCATTGACTCATTTATCATGAGTGTAGAAATGCTTCAGCGGTAATAATATCGTCAGCATGGTCGACATCGACAATCTTACCGAGATTGAAAGCCTGCACATTAAGTCCGGCTTCGAGCAATGCGCGCTGGTAGTTACGCATACGGCTTACACCACGCTCCATACAGTCATCGAGTACGTCAATGGCAGATTGAGAAAGTCCATAGATACCTCCAGAGATAAAATGACCGCATGGGGTATCAGAAAAGGCAGTGATACGCATTGTACCTGGAGCGGTATCTATGTACAGCGGTTTTTCGTCATCTACAAATGATGTTACTGCCATCATCGCATCTACGGTTTCAGGAGCCTGCCTAAATGCCTCGACATAGTTTGAGAAATCGGCAGGGCGAAATACTGTATCAACTGTCGTAAGAATGAAACGTCCACGTCCACGCATCAGATTACTCATCTCGAAAAAGCTATGCATAGATGATGGAGTGGTTTTCACTACAATCTCAAGAGGTACGGCACAACGTTGGCGCAGACCCTCAAGAAACTCGGCTACCTGTGTCATGTACTCATTGATAATAATGCTTACAGATTCAGCTCCGTTAGCTACGAATATGTCTGTAAGACGTTCTATCATGGGTTTACCGTCAAGATGTACAAGAGGTTTTGGGAGTTCGACTCCTTCTTGGCGTAGGCGTGAACCTTCGCCGGCAGCTATGATTCCGAAGTGCATAATTCAGAGGTTAAAGATTATTACTCATCAGTATCTTTAGTCAGATCGACGGTTTTGTCAGCTCCTTTCTCAGTGTAATGACGTCGTAGTGGTGAACGTGAGGCACGTGCGAAAATAGCACGATTGCGGAATAAGTCAAGAGCCTCGTATATGGCCTGACGCATAGAAGTCTCATCGGCTTTACCTTTCCATGCTATATCGAAAGCTGTACCGTGGTCCGGGGAGGTACGAATAAATGGTAGCCCAGCAGTAAAGTTTACTCCCTCATTTCCGGCTATAATCTTTAAGGGTATGAGACCCTGGTCATGATACATAGCCACGATACCATCGAAATTGCGCCAAATACCTGAACCAAAGAAACCGTCGGCTGCTTTAGGACCAAAAGCCAATATGCCGTTACGTCGGCACTCTTCAATAGCAGGTTTGATTATTTCCTGTTCCTCACTGCCGAGTAGCCCTCCGTCGCCAGCGTGTGGATTAAGTGCAAGTACAGCTATTCTTGGCCCATCTATAGCAAAATCGCGACGTAGAGTATCATTGAGCCTTGTGACGGTATCTATTATTCTTTCCTGAGTCACGGCTCTGCTAACTTCAGATACCGGAATGTGGGTTGTTAGGAGGGCCACACGCATCTTATCGTTAAAGAGAATCATAAGTGCTTTGGAATCCTCACCAAGTGCAGCTTCAAGGTATTCAGTGTGACCGGGATAGGGGAAAGTTTCCTCATTGTGTGCATTCTCTTTACATATAGGTGCTGTTACCAATACATCTATGTGTCCGTCGCGCAGAGCCTGTGTCGCGCTATTGAGAGCTGCAACAGCTGCTTTACCTGAGTCTGTGGTAGGTACGCCAGGCTGCAGTTCAGGTTCCTGTTCCATTATATCCACAAGATTTACCTGTCCGTCGGCTGCGTCAGAGGCTGATTTTACTGTCGTAAAAGCAAACTCCTCAGGTGCGAACTGTGTGCATGCCTGTGCCGCAAGGGCTTTTGAACCGAAAATGATAGGAGTACATAATTCGGTGATACGTTCGTCTGCCAGAGCCTTGACGATAATTTCGTAACTTATACCGTTGTAGTCACCGTGGGTGATACCCACTTTTATTGGTTTGCTCATTGTGTCGTGATTGATGTCGGAGTAGGGAGTGAGGATTCAAAATTACAAAAAAAACTCAGTGCTCCCAAATTATTTGTCACCGCGTGTATTAGCAAGCATACCACATGCGGCCATAATATCTTCGCCTCGTGAAGCGCGGATAGTAGCTGTGACACCTTTCTCGTTGAGACGGTTACGGAACATCAACATTCTCTCTTCACTACATGGATGGAGGTCTATACCAGGAATAGCATGATAACGTATCAGATTGACACGACAATCGTTCTTACCTATAAGTTTTACAAGCATGTCGGCATGAGCTATATCATCATTGACGCCACGCCACATTATATATTCAAGTGAAAGACGACGCTGATGTGAGAAATCGTAGCCTTCGAGCAGACGCATAACATTCTGAATTGGGAAAGGCTTTTGGGCTGGCATCATCGACTCGCGCTGACGTGGGTCGGCAGTGTGTACACTTATGGCCACATGTACCTGTGTCTTGTCAAGCAAATCTTTCAACTGTGGTAGTTTCCCTACAGTTGAGACTGTGATGCGTTTCGGACTCCATGCCATACCCCAAGGTGCAGTCAGTATTTCTATTACCTTCAACACTTCGTCGAGGTTGTCAAGAGGTTCGCCCATACCCATAAACACAATGTTGGTAAGTGGAGTCATTGGTGTGACACCGGGTGCCGGTGCTGGAGGTATGCTGAGAATCTGGTTCATTATCTGGGCCGCTGTGAGGTTAGCTTTGAACCCCTGTCGTCCTGTGGCACAGAAATAACAGTTCATTTTGCAGCCTACTTGTGATGACACACAGAGTGTGGCACGGTCATGGTCGGGAATATAGACTGACTCTACAGTATTTCCGTTGCCCGTGGCAAAAAGATATTTTACCGTACCGTCAGCCGAACGGCGGTGGCTACATGGTGCCTCACGGCCGATACAGTAGTCTTCAGCGAGCCATTCACGATTCTTCTTCGATATGTTTATCATCTCGTCGAACGAGGTAACTTTCTTATCATATAGCCATTTTGCTATTTGGGTGGCTACAAACGAGGGCATTTTGCCCTTGGCAGTGACTTCCTTCAGCTGACTGAGGGTCATGCCTATAAGTGGAGTTTTCATTTCAATTTACAATATATAAATAACAACAAAGGCCATTTCCGCTCGGTTTTGTCGGAAACAGCCTTTGTAGGGTGATATATGTTATCCGTTCCGGCCTGGAGCCGTAAGACGGTAATTAATCGCCTACCTCAAATTTGTAGGCTGAATTTTCAAGACGTTTTGAGCCTAACAGCATTTCCTGCATATTGGGCTGTACAAGTTGCATATACTGCTGCTCGTAGCTTGAGTCGGTATAGGGGAATGATTCTGTATTCTTGCCCTTAACTACAAAAGCATATATACCATCGTCACCCTTGACAAGAACTACTTTGTTATCAGCTTTTGAACCGTTGATACGGCCCATAGCCTTTGCGTCGCGCACCTGGCCTTGACGACCGAAGCGGAACACATCGCTGCTCTGAGGCTCAACACCCATAGCCTGGGCTGCGCTTTCGATTGTTGATGTCTTACCTTGGTATTCACCCATCAGCTTGTCTCCTGCTTTTGCACGGCGTACACGCTGAGTTACGAAATTGTTGACATTAGTATTCGAAAGGGGAGCATAGTCATCGTAAGCGCTATTGATAGCTACGGCATAGAGAGCTGGAGCATTAGCATCTTTTGACTCATAGATGTGACTTACCTGGCCGGGTTTGCCGTCAATCATCACCCAGCGTACTACCTGACGGCTATCAGGCAGATACTGTTGCATACCCATCATGCGAGGTACACCGGCACTTGACTGTGTGAAAGTAAGGTCCTGTACGTTGTAACCCGACTTAGGAGCGTTTTCAGCAAACTTAGCAGGGGTGTTATTTTCTGCAAGGAACTTCTCAAGCTTTTCAGTTTCTTCTGTGATTGTAGCGTTACTGGGCTTAAGATTATAAGTGATTTCGTCGAAATCATAAACAGCTACTGGAGCTGACTGCTTGACAAGCTTAGCAAGCACTGCACCCTGTGGCGATGTCATGAGTGAGATATAACGTCCGCCTGCCTGACGCAGTGAGTCAAGCTGACCCTGCTCGATGGCACGTGTAGGACCATCAGCATTGAAGAGGGCAAGAACCTGTTCTTTCTGTACGAATATGCTGTCAGCACCGAAGCGAGAGCTTACAGAGTCGATAGAGATTGTACCGCTGTTGAGAGCTGTCATGACGCGGTTAGGAAGTTGCTCGCCGAGCACCTGTACAATTGTCACTGTAACAGAGTCAACTACCTGACGACGGTTGTTGAGACGTACTGCCTTGAAACCGCTCATGTTGTTGTAAATCATACTTACGGTGTCAGAAGAAGTAGAGGTGATGTAGTTGCGCACTGCCGGAGCCTTGATGTCGGCTGCACGGAGCTGACGGTGTTCGAAGGTCACACCCTCCTTACGCAAAGCCTTATCATTACCGTTCGAGTCGTTGAGCTGTGCCAGAGTACGGTTGGCAAGCTCTGAAGAAGCCTTGCGGTCAGCAGCAGAAGGGGTGATATTGACTGCTATAAAGCTTACGTCTTTTGTAGGTTCGTTTACTTTGAAGCGTCCCTTAATGTTATCATACTCATTTTTTAGCTCTGCGTCGCTTACAGGATACTGGTCGGCTGCAAGTTGACCGTAGGGGTGATAGGCATATTCTATCTGTGAAGTGGCTACATAGTCATTGTAAAGAGCTTTTTTATCAAGGTCATTAGCTCTGACTGTACCCATGAGCAGACGCTGATAGTTCTGACGTTCAATCATCTGCTTTGTTTCTTCTTCCATACCTACCCATACGCGCTGAAAGCCTTGCATATCGCTTTCCTTAAGACCATTACGGGTGGGGTTGAAGATTATTTCATAAGCTTGTGCCGGAGTTGACACGCTGAGGCCTGAAGCGTTAAGCTGACGTATAATATCCTGAATACGAGGATTAACGGGATTTTCCATTACATAGAAACGCAGCGATTCTGAACTGGCACGCAGACCGGTCTTTTTAACGGCTTCGTCAAGTAGCTTTTCGGCCACGAGTTGGTCTATAGCCATCTGGGACAGAAGTTGCTGGTCGAAGTTGGCATACTGCTGCGGGTTTTGGCGACGTGCCTGTTCGAGCTGTTGGTTCAGCTCCTCGCGCTTACGCTGATAGTCGGTATAATCGATTTTGGCGCCGCCGATTTTGGCGACAGTCGTGTGGTCGCCGAAGAGATTACGGCTGTTGGTGAGCGCATCGCCCACGATGAAGGCAAGCAAGGCTATGCCTATCACTGCGATGAGCATACCAGACTTGCTTCTGATTTTCTCTAATGTTGCCATTCTGTTATAGCTGATGTTATAGCTGAAAAAGTTGATTGTTTCTGATTATGGAAAAATGCCATATACGCGCTTTCGGTCTGCTGACTTTCGTCTACAGGCCGGAAGCGTGTCTATTTTGCGGCACGCAAAGTTAATACTTTTGGCTCAATCAGCCAATAAGTAGTCGAAACAAATTAGTTAAAAGAGTAAAAAGCCGGGCTTCACCCATAGATTCAGGTGTGCCCGGCTTCTTATTTTTATGCTTTACGTGGCTCAGTCGATGCCGAATTCCTTGCGTATGTCATCAACACGATCGAGTTTTTCCCATGTGAAAAGTTCGACGGTTCTTTCAATTGGTTTGTCATCGTAACGTGATGAGAAACTTTTTGTCACCATCTGAGGTTGACGCCCCATGTGTCCATAGGCTGCGGTTTCGGTATATATTGGGTTACGCAGTTTAAGGCTCTTTTCGATAGCAGCTGGACGCAAATCGAATAGTTTTTTAATTTTTTCAGCTATGATTGCGTCGGTAAGGCCTTCGCGTGCTGTACCGAATGTATTAACGAATACGCTTACCGGTTCAGCTACACCGATAGCGTATGCAAGCTGTACAAGCATTTCATTTGCAACACCGGCAGCTACCATATTTTTTGCTATATGGCGAGCGGCGTATGCAGCTGAGCGGTCAACTTTTGAGGGGTCTTTGCCTGAGAAGGCTCCACCACCGTGCGCACCACGTCCGCCGTAGGTGTCAACTATAATCTTGCGTCCTGTAAGACCTGTATCGGCATGTGGGCCACCGAGTACGAATTTTCCTGTTGGATTAACATGTAATATGAGCTCGTTATCGAATAGCTTTACGATGTTCTCTGGCAGTTTTTCCATAATACGTGGCAGCAGGACACGTTTCACGTCTTCGCGTATCTGATGCAGCATTTTTTCGTCAGCTTTGGCTTTTGCCTCCGGGGTGTCGGCCAATGGAGTGACGAATTCGTCGTGCTGTGTCGAGATTACTATGGTGTGTACACGAAGAGGGTTGTGGTCATCATCATATTCTACTGTGACCTGACACTTAGCATCGGGACGCAGATATGATGTCATACGGCCCTTGCGATAGTAGGTCATTTCGTCTTCTTTGGGATTTCGACGTATCTCAGCCAGTTCGCGCATGATTGTATGTGCGAGGTCGAGAGTAAGCGGCATATAATTTTCTGTCTCTGCTGTAGCATAGCCGAACATCATGCCTTGATCGCCTGCTCCCTGCTGGTCAGGGTCTTCTTTTGTAACACCGCGTGATATATCCTCAGCCTGTTCGTGTATAGTGCAGAGTATACCACACGAGTCACCGTCGAAGCGATATGCACCACGGCTATAACCTATGGCGTTTATAAGATTGCGGACAGTGCCGGTAATGTCGATATAGGCGTCGCTGGTAACTTCCCCAGCTATTACAACCTGACCGGTAGTACACATTGTTTCGAGAGCTACACGTGATTTAGCGTCACGTGCCAGAAATTCGTCGAGCAGAATATCGCTGATCTGGTCAGCCACTTTGTCGGGATGTCCTTCCGACACTGATTCTGAGGTGAAGAGATAACTCATGTCTTTGTTGTCTTGTTTTTCGTTATGTTCGGGTATAATGCGCTTATAGCGCAAAAAAATAAGCATCCGGGAGCGGAGGGCTCTCAAATGCTTCTAACTGTTGCCTTGTTCGGCTGGGTTATTCGACGTAACGCCGTTTGACGTAGTCGCGATACGCAGTTTTAGCATTTTTTTGAGTGGTTGCAAGCAGCCAAATTTTTCCACCTCCGCAGCTTTAACAGAGCTTATCGGAATTTTAGTGCGAAGTTACCCAATCATGCCCTGCTTTGCAACTCTTTATTGTTAAAAAAGTATAAAAACAGTCGAGGACTGTCTCATTCTGTTTCCATTGTTACAGAACTGAGCCAGCCCTCGAGACGAGTTATTATAAATCCTTCAAGCTCTACAAATATTTCAAGCTCTACAGATATTTATAGCTTGATTAGTTGTTACGAACCATAATTTTTTTGCCGTTCACTATGTAGAGACCGTTGGGGAGAGTCTTGAGACCTTCGCGGTCAAGATTACGACTTACCTGTATACCTGTTAGTGTATATACCTCAAGCGCTTCATTCTCAGGCAGAGTTACATTATCTATGCCGGTCATGTTATATACAGTGTAGTAGTAAGTGTAGGGTACTGTGCTGAGGAATTCATCATTATAGGTACCGCTTACCAGTGAGCTGTCAAGACGCAGAGCATATTCTCCGTTGGCTGGAGAAAGGAGGGTTTCAGTAGGCATATTTTCACTGTTCAGCACTACAAGTTGTACAATACCTGCTTCAGAGTCATATTCAGCTACACGCACACGATATTCGTAAGAAGGAGACAGTGAACCGTCAGGCAGAACAGGATAGATATAGCTGGTTGACATGTCGTTGGCGAAGAACATTGTGAAGCCTTCGGGCATAGTGAGAGTAAAGGTATCGAATCCTTTTACAGTGCCTTCCTCCGGATCTATGGCAGGTTTGGGCATAGAGGTGATATAATAAGTAGCTACTATCTCTTGGTTATTAATTGTAACTGTCTGACCGTTTTCCTCTATATCGTATGAGAATGCTCCGCCGGGTATAAACAGAGTATAGGTACCTGAAGTTGTGAGAACTTCATCAGATGTTATTGAGATGACACTTGACTCTGCGCCTTCATCAATATTTACGGTAACATCATAGTCAATAAAGCCAGCGAATAATTCAGGCATGCTCTTCTGCTGTACGTTTGTGCCTGCTACTGTGAGAGTGAAAGTGGTGAGTTCCTCATATACACCTGGGGCGGGAGATAGAGTCTGAAGCTCACGTATGCCATAGTTAAGCTCTATAGCTGGTGATTCCTGTCCACCAAGAAGCCATACACCAGCTGGTATGGAAATATGATATAAACCTGGAGAGACAAAACGTTTGCTGAATGTGAAACCACCTGCTGGATAACCCATAGCATCTACAAAAGCTGCTTCGTTTGCTACGAGTGTCTCAGCTGCCACGTCTGAACCGTCGACATAGATAGAGATAAGTGATGTACAGTCATGGTTAACCTCAGGTGCAGTACTGAAAGTGACTGTGATATCTGTCACACCAAGAGGATTAACATTGTTTGAGGTGTCAACCCACCCCTGTGCCGGACTTACTGATACTACCTGGTCGGGGAGAGGCATAATGTCAATTGCGGCATAAGATGCCGGACATCCTGCGGCTATGGCCATAATAAGAGCCAATGTAGAATTGCGCATAAGTAATCTTTATTAAAAATTATGAAATATGTTGAATAAGGGTGTGCAGTTGGTCGAGAGTCTGTGACCCAAGGAGCAATAGGCTCTTTAGAGAATTATGTGACAAAATTAATAAAAAATGTTATCAATCCTTATTATTCTACAGAAATAAATTGATTTGACATTTAAAAACAGTAATCGGACCTGCCGTTATTTTACGGTAGGCCCGATACCATGTTTAAATTTCGGGTCATATTTATAATTTTGGGTTATAACGATTTTGCTATGTATGTGTGGATATCATTGCTGTCAATTATTAACGGTAGTCCTGAAGCATACCTTGCAGACGTTTACGTGCGAAAAATATGCGACTCTTTACTGTACCGAGAGGCAGACCCATCTTATCAGCTATCTCAGAGTATTTATACCCGGCAATATACATATTGAAAGGTATTCTGTACTCGTCGCTGAAGGCATTAATCGCACTTGAAATTTCTTTGGCGGCAAATGAACCATCAGGAGTAGTAAGACCAGATTCCTGAGATACGTTAAGATGATAAAGGTCTTCTGTAGAGTCAACCACTGTAGCGCTCCTCACCTGACGACGATAGTTGTTGATGAAGATATTGCGCATGATAGTGAAAACCCAACCTTTGAAGTTGACGTTATCCACGTACTTCTCCTCGTTGTCAAGCACTTTAAGGGTAGTGTCCTGTACGAGGTCTGCGGCGGCCTCACGACTAGTGGTGAGTTGGTAGGCGAAATTCATAAGATTGCTTTGCAGTCCTAAGAGTTTCTTTTTGAAAGTTGTGATTTCAGCCATAGTGTTTAGTTTTAGTGGATGATTGTCTTTTGTCTTTATAACATCGCCAAAAAATTTTTTATCATGGATATGATGTAAAATTTTGTTAAAACGTTAAAGAAGGTCCTCAGAGAGAAGTTTGGATAGGTGTATCTGAAAAATAATAACTAATTTTGCAATCCGGCATCATGTTCACGTTTTTGGCGACCGTAAGGGGTTGCGCACGTCAGTACAGATGCTTGACACTATGACTAAAAGATTGAAAAGAGCCAGCTTCTGGATACGCAGGCGTTCGCATATACCCTTGATACTTGTCGGGGGACTCATGATAGCAGTGCTATTTTTTGACGAAGACACTTCTATATCTCTCAATATGGCTTATGACCGTCAGATATACCGTCTTAAGGAAGAGATAAAGCAGAATCGTGATTCGGCGGCTTATTATCGTAGTCAGCGCGAAGCACTGGTCACGGGTACTCATGACCTTGAACATATTGCACGTGAGCAGTATCACATGCAACGTCCTACCGAGGACGTCTTTATTTTAAAGTGATTTATTATGGCATCTGATAAAAAAACATCTTCTGTTACTTCGCCCTCTCGTCCCGTACCACGTACTGGCTGGCGTCGTTATGCTGACAGCATTGCCACTTTTGGATTGTTGTTGGTATGTCTGGCTCTTTTTGTACCACTCATTAATATATTCAGTCCTACTTTTGAGATGATTATGAAGTGGGTTTATGCCGCTGGTGCGCTTATCTATACTGTGGCACGTGTTCTTGACCTTGCTGTTAAAGGCGAGAGTGCTCAGGTACGTCGTTTGCGTCACATGGAATTTTGGGCCGGTATTGCATTTTGTATAGCGGCTGGTCTATGGTTCTATCATGGTAGTCGCTTGGGTGGTCATTATGGTATGACACTTGGCGTCATACGTGATACGGTTGTCTTTACTATTGTTGGTGCAGTACTTCAGATAGTGGCTTCGTGGCTGGTATCTGCCCGTTTGCGCAAGGAACTGAAAGAACAGAATCCAAAGTGATGGGACAGAAGCGCCATATACTTATACTTGATCGTGGCAATACGCGTCTTAAGGCCACTCTTTTTGATGGAGAGGTGCTTAGAAGTCTCGGAGTTATTACTCCCGATAATTTTTCTGAGCTTAAGGCTATTGTCGACTTCAATCATATTGATGGTGCTATATGGTGCTCTGTGGGACCTAAAACTGATTCGTTGCTTGATTGGCTTAGTGCGCTGCTTGGTACACGTCTTAAGCTCCTTACTCCTGCAACTGCCTTACCATTCGATATAAAATACGGTACCCGTGCCACACTTGGTGCTGACCGAATAGCAGCTGTGGCAGGCGCCTTAGCTCTCTGGCCCGGTCAACAACTTATAGTTGCCGATGCCGGTACAGCTCTGACCATAGATGCTGTGAGTCAGCCACAGGGTCAAAGACCGGTTTTCTTAGGAGGTAATATTTCCCCGGGGGTCAGTATGCGTTTACGGTCACTGCATGAATATACAGCACGGTTACCTATGGTCAGCCTTGATGGTAACTTACCGTTATGGGGTGAAGATACTGTAACTGCTTTACGTTGCGGTGCCGTGCGTGGAGCAGCCTCAGAGATAACGGCTATGCGGGATACATTTGAAACCCAGTTACAATGTCCAGTACATATCGTGCTCACTGGTGGTGATGCAGCACTGCTCTGCAGAGCTCTTACGGGCTGTCGATTGCTCAGCCAAGAGTCTGCGCTTGTAGCATACGGTCTACTTTCTATATACGAACATATTGAAAACGATGAATAAGCTAAAATTCCTACTCCTGCTGTGTGTGGCTCCATTGGCAGCTGCCGCACAGAATGTAACTACACCTTACTCTATGTACGGCTACGGAATACTGGCCGACCGTGCCACCTCTATGCAACGTCAAATGGGTGGTGTAGGCTATGCTATGAACTCAGGGCGTCAGATTAACGCCATGAATCCGGCCTCATACGCTGCTATCGATTCACTTACATTCTTGTTCGACATGGGTGCCGACATGGCAATGCTGTGGAATAAAGAGGGTAATACCCATGAACATTCCATAGGTGGCGGTCTGGACTATATTACCATGCAGTTCCCTATCACCGAGTATCTGGGCGGTTCGATAGGATTGGTACCTTATTCGTCGGTGGGATACTCATTCGGCAATGAGATTGTCAACGGTACAAAGGACAATCAAGGTGTGGGTGGTATAAATCAGGCTTATATAGGTCTTGGTGGTAAACTTGGCCCAGTTTCGTTAGGTGTCAACGTAGCTTATAGCTTCGGCACTATCCGTAATGATGTATATTCTCAACCTTCTAATACAGGCCGTACACTTTTCGAGCATATAATGCAGATACGTGACTGGGATGTAAATATCGGTGCGCAGTATACAGCCCGAATAGGTCAGTGGAATAAAGCTGTTGTAGGTGTGGCCTATACTCCAAAAAAGAGTCTGCATGGTAATTCTTGGGCTACGGTACAAGAGGTGGTGCAGGATTCACGTCCTGACACTCTTGGAACTCTCAAGATGGGTGGTAATTACTATACACCGACTTCTATAGGAGCTGGTATAAGTTATACTCACGAACGTCGTAGTCGTTATATGATAGAAGTCGATTTTACATGGCAGAACTGGAAAAATGCTAAGTATTCAGCCTTGGTTCAGAAAGACCAACCTGACCATGTGTTGTTTCAGGCCATGCAGTTTGCTGACCGTAAACGTTATGCCATAGGTGGCGAATGGACTCCATTACTGCGTGGTAATTATCTTCAGCGTATTAATTACCGACTTGGTGCTTATCTGTGTGATGATTATCTGGTCATAAAGGGTAATCAGATGCGTGAATATGGCGTAACGTGTGGTTTCGGCTTTCCAACAGTCGAAGGTAAAACAATGATAAATCTTGGTCTTGGATGGCGTCATCGTAGCACTCATCCGCAGGCATTGTTGTCAGAGAATTATTTTAATATCACGCTCGGAGTTAACTTCAACGAGCTTTGGTTCTGGCAGCGTAAGATACGATGAGACTCCACGCTGTATCGGCTATGAGGTTATCAGGACTGGCTGTATCGGCTATGCTGGCCCTGTGTGTCGTCACCGGCTGTCGTGAAGAGTCACATATAAATGTTGCTGCCTCGCTGCGTCCTTCGGAGATGCCTTCAATGATGACTCGTGATGTATCTACCCTTATATCCGATTCGGGCGTGACACAGTATCGTATCGTGACTCCCTTATGGCTTGTATATGATGAGGTCGATACGCCTTACTGGTCTTTTCCACAAGGACTTTATCTTGAAAAATATGACCGTGCTTTCAAAGTCATAGCTACTGTTGCTGCTGACTCTGCTCGGTTTTTCAAGCGACAGCAGATATGGCGTCTTGACGGTAATGTTGAGATGACTAAGGTGCCGGGAGAATTTTTCAAGAGTCCTCAGGTTTTTTGGGACCAGCGTCGTCATCGTATCTATAATGATACCTTTATTCATATTGAAAACCCCTCTCATGTTATAGAAGGTACCGGCTTTGATGCTGACGAACGACTTACTTCTTATCGTATACTTAACCCACAGGGTATTTTCCCTGTTGAGAATCCTCAATAATTCTTATTTATGGAACTTACCACAGCCATTATTCTTACTATAATAGCTATAATTCTATCTGGTCTCTTCTCTGGGGCTGAGATAGCTTATGTGCAGTCAAGCAAGGTTCGTATGGAGATTGACGCTGCTCGCGGTGGACTAACTGACCGTATCATACAGGGCTTTTCGCGTCATGAGAATATGTTTATATCGAGTCTGTTGGTAGGCAATAATGTTGTGTTGGTAATCTACGGTATTGCCATATCGGTAATATTGAATCCTTTGTTTGAACGTTGGTTGCATAGTGAGGCTTTAGTTCTGATATGTAATACTGTTGTTTCGACTGGTATCATACTTATTACGGGCGAGTTTATGCCTAAAACTACGTTCCGTATCAATCCGTATTTCAGCATACGTTTGCTTGCTTTACCGTTATGGCTCACATACATTTTGCTGTATCCGATTTCTGTTCTGGTATCTTGGATTTCAAAAGGTCTTATGAAACTGTTTGGTATCAAAGAAACACCGGCATCAAGTACAATCCTTACTATTGATCAACTTGATGATTATCTTCAGCAATCACTTGATGACCGTCCTTCTATGGCCGAAGTTGAGAATGAAGTTAAAATCTTCCGTAACGCTATAGACTTTAAAGATACGCAGATTGGCGATTGTATGATACCACGTAATGAGATGGTGGCCGTAAGTCTTGATGGTACTACACGCGAACAACTCGTACAGCTTTTTATATCCACTGGTCTTTCAAAGATTGTAGTCTATCGTGAAGATATTGATGATGTGGTAGGCTATATCCATATTTCTGAGATGTTTAGTCCGGGGTCTGATTGGAGACGAAAACTGAAACCTGTTATTTTTACTCCCGTTACCATGTTGGCGCAGAAGATGATGCGTCGTATGATGGCCGAAAAACGTTCGCTTGTCATAGTTATAGACGAATTTGGAGGTACAGCTGGGCTGGTGACACTTGAAGACCTGGTGGAAGAAATATTCGGCGAAATTGAAGATGAACATGACCGTAAACGTACTCTTGTGCGTAAGCTCCCCGATGGTAGCTACGAAATAGCAGGACGTGCTGAGATAGAGAATATCAACGAAGAGTATGGTCTTGATATAAAAGAGTCAGAATCTTATCATACTATAGGAGGCTTTATACTTGACCAACTTGAGGCGTTGCCGGCTGTAGGAGATAGTTTTGTGGTCGATGGACTTCGCTTTACTATTTTGCGTATGTCAGATACCAGAATAGAGCTTGTTGCTGTTTCTCAAGCTGACGAAAAGGAGGCTGATAAGAGTCAAGATTGACAAGAGAACAAAAAATACGCAAGAAAGTGTGAAAAAGTTTGTTATGGTATTTGGAGAATTGGAGTTAAGTTATTAATTTTGCAAACACAATATTAGTGACTCTATTCATCACATAATACCTTATCTAATGAGCAGCAAGAAAACCTTCAAATCTTCGGTACTTAACATTCAGGGCAACCTGATGTCATTTGCCATGAAGCTTACTCTCAACAGGGAGGAAGCTCAAGATTTGGTGCAGGACACGACGCTCAAGGCACTCAACAATGAAGAGAAGTATGCTGAAAATACTAACTTCAAGGGTTGGATGCTCACCATCATGCGCAACATCTTCATCAACAATTATCGGAAGAGTGTGCGTGAGAATACGGTGATTGATTCGTCGGAGGATTGCTACCATCTCAATCTGTCGCAAGACTCTGGTATCGAAGCTCCCGATGGCGCGTATGCTGTAGGTGAGATTTCTCAGTTGATTGCGCAGTTCCCTGCCGATTACCGTGAGCCGTTCAACATGCATGTTGCCGGTTACAAGTATGAGGAAATCGCTGATAAGCTTCACATGCCTCTCGGAACCGTGAAGAGTCGTATTTTCTTCACTCGTAAGAAGCTGCGCGAAATTCTTAAAGACTACAGGTGATTCCTCCTCGGACACACATTCTTTAGTCGCGTTCCGACAATCTTATTGTAAAAACGATTACTTTTGTAAGAGAAAAATTACTTCAGGATTTGAATTTTAAGCAATTTTCAGCTTCTACATACAGTTGCGTATGTCGGAGCTGATTTTTTTTATAAATCTTATAAATCTTATAAATCTTATAAATCTTATAAATCTTATAAATCTTATTTTATAAGCTAACTAATATCCACCCTCAAATTACTACAGCTATGAAAAAGTTACTTACTCTTCTTACGGTTGTACTTCTTGGCTTAGGCATTAGTATGGCCCGTGATAAAGTTACTACCGATACTTCGGTCTTACCTAAAGCAGCCATGGAGCTTATCAACAAGCATTTTGGTAAGGTCGGTGTTAACCATATCAAAATAGATAAAAATATGGTTGGTCATATAGACGACTATGATGTAATACTCAATAACGGTACTGAAATAGAATTTAAGTCCGACGGCACTCTCAAAAGTATAGATTGCGGTAGTAAATCTATTCCAGATGCTTTAGTTCTAAAACCTATTCGTGACTACATAAAGAAGAATTTTAAAGGCGCTGCGATAACAAGCCTCGAAATTGAACGTAATACTTACGAGATAGAGCTTGTCAACGGACTTGAATTGAAATTTGATCGAGCTGGTAATTTCCTCAAAGTTGATAACTGAGCGATTTCTGAACGATTAAAAAATACCCAAGTCACCTACGGAATTGTTTCCGTTAGGTGACTTTTTATATAGTATAAAAAAGAAGTGTAAATCCTACACTTTTGTATTTACATTTTGAAATAGTTTTTAACATTTATTGATTCAGATAAGAATCAATTGTTTAGGTAGGAAATTTGCTTAAAAATAATTTTTTATCCGAACAATACTTGCACAGG
>CAYNUE010000072.1:0-17628 GCA_964400325.1 uncultured Sangeribacter sp.
CGGATTTAACGTTTACGCTTTTTACCGGAAGATTTGCGAGAAGTCGATTTCTTTTTAGCTGTGGTGGTACCGGATTTTTTCGTACCAGATTTTCGAGCCGTTGATTTTTTAGTACCAGAAGATTTGGCAGGAGCAGCGGAACTACCTTTAGCTCCAGGAACTGTCAGAGTTTTACCAGCTGAAATAGCATCAGACTTCAGGCCGTTTGCCTGTTTAAGCTGTGCTACAGAAACACCGTACTTTCGAGCAATGGTAGAAAGTGTTTCACCACTTTTTATAGTATGACTTACATTTTTTGGAGCAGCTGGCTTAGATTGTTTAGCCGCAGGTTTTGACTGCTGTTTGGTATTGGTAGTAGCCTTATTACTCTGGGCTACGGCAGCAACCATAGCGTTCACCTGTTTTGATTCTACCTCCTTGCCTAACGAAGTTGGAGTATTGATGCGTAATTGTTGCCCAACACGCAGAGCATTACGTCGAAGACCGTTAATTTCGCGTATCTCCTGTGGCGATACTTCATAATCCTTAGCTATTGAGGCCAGTGTTTCGCCAGATTTTACTTTATGAATTACAGCACGAAGACGCTGTTCCTGACTCAGTGTCGGGGCATCAGCCATTTCCGAACGGACATCTTCATCATCTGTCACTTCCATTTCTTCTGCAGCAATGGCAGCATCAGCCAACATCTCATCAGCGACATATTGTTCGCCAGGTTCAGCTGTCTCACGACGTGCATATTTCTCACTCTCATATCCAAGTATGGCATCCTCACTCAGCAGATAAGCTTGTATCTGACGAGCCGGAAGCACCAAAGTATAAGATGCTTCTTCGCTACCTGGAATTAAGTCAGCACGGAATTGCGGATTAAGGATACGCAATTCATCGACCGGAATATCAAGTACCTTTGAAATCTGTTCGAAATGCACACGGTGACCTATCTGCAAGGTATCAATCACCAAAGGTTTGGTAGCTAATACCGGACTGATATTGTGCTGAGGATAATAGGTCATCACATAATTGGCTGCGATAAACATCGGTACATAGCCACGCGTTTCAGGAGTAAGATAATTATATATGGACCAAAAATCCTGTTTCTTCGGATCACCACCAGCACGACGTATAGCCTTATTCACAGCTCCGGGGCCGCAATTGTAAGCAGCAATGGCAAGACTCCAGTCACCATAAGTCTCATAAAGGTCTTTCAGATAATTAGCAGCAGTAGCTGACGACACATAAGGATCACGACGCTCATCCACAAGCGAATTAACCTCAAGTCCTAACCCTTTGGCAGTACCTATCATAAACTGCCAGAGACCAGTCGCACCATGTTTGGACACAGCGTTAGGATCAAGACCAGATTCTATGACAGGCAAGTATTTAAGCTCAAGCGGTAAGCCACGTTCTTCAAGGGCTTGCTCAAAGATAGGCATATAATAATGACTCAGACCCAGTATTACAGCTACCTGCGAACGACTGCTACGAGTGTAACGGTCTATGTAACTACGTACTATCTGATTGAAAGGCATATCTATGACCGTAGGGAGTGCAGCCAGACGCCGTTTTATCTCAGCGTCGGGAACTTCAGTATCACCCATGTTTTGATAACGTTCGTCGGTAGCAGTATAATTTTTCATATACCAACCTTCGAGCATACGTTGGGCATCAGTCTCGAAACTCTCAGGATAGACTATCGAGTTATCTCTGATACTGTGTTTTAGGTCAAGAACGTTAGCGTTGCCACGTGTCTGGGCGTAACCTGTAAATATGGCTACCGCTGTAAGAGCTGTGAGTAGGAGGTGTCGTATCGTCATTGCGAAGAGATGTTTTTTATTGTTGGGGTGGAGAGATACCACATTATGTGGTGAAACTTAGAAAGTGAAGGCCCAATTAAGACCAAAAGCCGGTTTTGAAGGTACCGGACTACCTAACATGGTAGGTGTAAGATCCATCGAAAGATTATCGCTTATGTCGAAATGAGCCAACGAGGCATCAACGTATGCATCAACCATACATAGTAGATAGAGACCTACCACGAAAATAATACACAGGTCTCGATTGCGACGATAATAGTCACGACGCGAACGCATCACCGAAGTCAACCATGTCTTGTCAATATCGCCCTCGTTGGTAGTAGGCGGAAAGAAATTCATGTAACTGTTCGTACCGGGGTCACTATCTGTAAGGTCACGATAAGCCTGAGTATAGTCCTTGAGCATCTTATTATTCCATGACGTGGCATAACCAAGACCCATAAAACCGCCTACCACTATAGGTAATTTCCAATAACGACGGTTATAAATCTGACCAAGGCCAGGAAATAGAGCTGACATCCACACAGCCCGTGTAGGGTCAGGATTAAACTCTTTCTTACCCTTCAGGAGATAAGGATTACTGCTGTCTTCCACAACAGTAAGTATCGAATCACCTTGATTGATAACTTCAGTTCCCGGAACTGGGACAAGAACTTTCTCTTCCAGATAAACTGTACTGTCACCGATTGCTTCGGGCGACTGAGTCAACAATGAAGCATCAACTGGCGGTATAGCCAACAGCACACATAAAGTCGACAATAACAGACGCTGCCACAGCGGCAGTCTACCATGAGAGGAGTGAGAACCACAGGTCATACACATGGCCGTCATTGAGGAGACTGAGTGTCGAGACGTGACAGTACCGACATTATATTTTCAAGTTCTTCGTCAGAAGCGAACTTTACAGTTATAGAGCCCTTGCCGTCAGGACGACGTTTCAGTCTGACAGGTGAAGGAAGCCACCCTGACAACCGACGAGACATCTCAGCATAACGTTCGTTATCAACAGCAGAAGAGACCGAGGTTGGCTTCTCCTTATTGTCAGAAGCAGACTCTTCAGACTGACGTGCCAACTCTTCAACACGACGTACTGAAAGGCCCTCTGCCACTATATGATTATAAAGTTCAAGCTGACGCTTGGAATCAGATACAGCTAATAACGCACGAGCATGGCCCATTTCCAATTTACCGTCACGCAGACCAAGCTGAATCTCAGCTGGAAGTTTGAGAAGACGCAAATGATTAGCTATCGTAACACGTGTCTTACCAAGACGCGCTGAGAGACGTTCCTGGGTGAGATTATACTTATCAATAAGCATACGGAAAGCCAACGCAACTTCTATGGCATTGAGGTTTTCACGCTGTATGTTCTCAATAAGAGCCATTTCGGTAACCTCGGTATCTGAAGCCTCGCGTATATAAGCCGGTACAGTACGTAAACCAGCTATACGAGCGGCACGCCAGCGACGTTCACCAGCTATAATCTGATAAGAACCGTCGTCGAGGCGGCGTAGCGACAGCGGCTGTATCACTCCAAGCTCACGTATCGACACGGCCAGCTCCGAAAGCGCATCTTCATCGAAGGTGGTTCGTGGCTGGGCCGGATTGGGGTGGATATTGTCTAACTCTATCTCGCTGATGGCTGACGAGCCGTCGGTACGCACCTCCTTGATAGAGATGAGCGAATCCAGGCCACGGCCGAGTGCGTTACGTTTTATCATCGTTATGGGGTCAGGGTGTCAGGCTTTTTATATGCTATCACTATGTAAAGATTGTCACTTTCGACGGCTACGAGCTATTATCTCGCGGGCCAGCTGTTCGTAAGCTATCGAACCTCGGCTGTCAGGATCGTAAAGCACCACAGGCACACCGTGGCTTGGACTTTCACTGAGTTTTATATTACGGGGTATAACAGTATCGAACACATTGTCATCAAAGTGACCCTTAAGCTCTTCATATATCTGATTGGCGAGACGCAAACGCGCATCGTACATAGTCAGGAGGAAACCTTCTATCTCAAGTGAAGGACGCAGACGACTCTTAATAATACGTATAGTATTGAGAAGCTGTGATATACCTTCCAGAGCAAAATATTCAGCTTGAACTGGTATAATAACCGAATCAGCGGCTGTTAATGCATTGATAGTTATCAGACCCAATGAAGGGCTGCAATCTATCAAAATATAATCGTATTCATCTTTTACAGGTGCAAGTACCTTGACCAAAGCACGTTCACGGTCATTACTGTTCATCAACTCCACTTCGGCACCGACGAGATCTATACGTGAACACAAAAGGCTAAGGCCATCAATCTGGGTGGGTACCACTGCCTCGGCTGCTGCTACACCGTCAACAAGACACTCATAGACAGTCGAAGTTACCTCACCCGAATCCACGCCAAGACCCGATGTAGCATTTGCCTGCGGGTCAGCGTCTACAAGAAGCACTTTTTTTCCTTCGAGGGCCAGACATGCGGCCAGGTTGAATGCTGTCGTGGTTTTACCCACTCCGCCTTTCTGGTTGGCTATTGCAATGATTTTACCCATGCTTGTTATTATCTCTTTATACTCTCTCTTTGTTTTAACTTGCAAAACTAATCTTTATCTCCCGTTTATACACTATTTTTTATCTTAAATAGTGTGAATTTGTCAATAACTTATCCAATTCGATAAAGAGCTCTCAAAATTTCAGATAGCTATAGATGTACTCCAAAGGATTTCTTTACGACGGCATACACGTACAAAAGCACGCCACAGGAGAAATGACGCACTTAGCAAAGCACCCGAAAAACTATAATATACCCCCACGTTACCCATGTCGGCACCAACAGCCAACAGAAGCATCAGTGGAGCGCCAATGACTATATAACTACATACAGCTATCCAGAGCAACGGCTGTACCTCACTCGTGCCTCGCAATGCATTAGCATAAGTTATCTGTATTGCATCACCATATTGGTAAAGTACCAACGGAACTATAAGTGCCATAGCAGAAAGTATAACCGGTTCGTCAGGACTGAACAGATGTATAAGTGGTCGTGTCCATATAAGAAATACCACTGAGGCTAACGTACCCAAAAGCAAATTAATATGCAGCCCAGCAGACGCAATACGTCGTATACCTATCATGTCACGCAAGCCGGTATAGTTAGCTACTTTAATCGAAGTAGCTGTACCAATACTTAGATATATCATGAAGCCTAACTGAGCTATAGTATTGACAACTTGATATGAAGCCAATTGAACCTTACCAAACCAACCTGACACTACAGCACCAAGACTCCAAAGAGCACACTCCACACCACTCTGTATACCTACAGGATAGGAAGTTAGCCATACCTCACGCCTCAAGGCACCGACACTCGACGAAGTGTCACACACCCCCTGCCAATAATCACGATAACGCCGACTTTTACTTATACATAGTAATATGCCTAAACATGCTACAGTTCGTGCTGTAAGAGTAGAAATACCTGCGCCAAGCAATCCAAGCTGCGGACAACCTAAGTTCCCGAATATGAGAGCATAATTACCTATAATATTAAGTACATTAGAACCTAATATCAGCCACATAGGCATAGCTGTATCAGTGGTACCGTTAGCCGTTTGCTGACAACAGTTAAATATTGCCATAGGCAGTAGCGAACCGAGCACAACCAGATAGTAAGGGCGTATCAGAGGCAGTAGTTCCGTTGGCTGTCCAAAACAGTCAACGAAAAAATAAAGCGTGCCCATCAACACTATGAAAAATATCGAAACCAAAGTATTAACCTGTAACCCAGCTCGTAATGTACGACCAGCTTCATGCCGCTTTCCTTTACTGTAAAGGGCACCTATCAAAGGAGTGATACCACCGGCAAAACCTATCTGCATTACTACAGCCACCATAAAGAAGCTATTGACAAAAGCCGCTGCTGCAAGTTCGTCAAGCCCGTAAGCACCAACCATCATAGTGTCAGCAAAACTGACCACGATGATGCCTACCTGAGTCACCAATACCGGTAATCCAAGTCGAAATAATCCTATATATGCCTGTTTGTAAGTGTTCCAGATGTTGAGGCGGTGTGCTATGCTTTTTACCTTTAATGAGCGTGACATATTAAACTGTACAGATGTGTATATCGTTTCAGACTGCAAAATTACACATTCCACTCCATATAAGCACTCTCTTTCTGAACTCATTCGATAATATTGCTACTATTGGGGACTTCATAAGCCAGATAAAGGATATTATACCTATACATTAAGAATACATTATATAATATTAAAACGTGTTAAATCGGTCTTTTACTATATAAGGAGTCTTGCAATATAGTAAGGTTTTATATAATTTTGCAGAAAGGGTATTCCGTCACTTACAGTCGGAAATTCCATATATTCTTGCTTACCATTTTTTCAACCTACTGACTTCATAAGCAAGTCATACTTCCAAAACTTATTTTTCTTTTCTCATGAGACAATTTTTCAATTTCGTGGGTTGGAGTCTTAGCAGTGTTCTTCTGTGTGCCATACCGTCTACCAGTGCACAGGCGCATACACGTGTTGCAGGCTCTAATCGGACCGTTTCGGTGACGACCGAGACAGCCGGACGCCCCATTCACACCCTTCCTCAGCGATTGCGTGCTGCTTCCGGAGTTACTCAGCTTTCAAACATTCCAGGAAGTCCGGAGACTGGTCTAATGCGTGTGCGCCCTGCGTCTAAGGCTCCTATGGGTCTGCCGGCAGCCGAACCACGCGGTTCAATCTGTGGTGTAGTGGCCTCATTCAGAGGTATACAGTCTGCCTCGCAAGCTTACTGGGGTGAGATAAACCCCGCAACAGGACGTGTGATAAACATGTTTAATGGTTCTTACTTGGCTGACCCACAGAATTTCGATATTCAGGGTGGAGCCATACGCGATGGCATACTCTATATCGCTGATGTCCTTACTTCTATCGTCAACGGGGCACAAACAGAGACTATCATCTGGCGTCGTATTGACCTTGCTACAGGTGATGAATTGACTCCTATCAATTTTGGCGACGATTATGCTGCTTATGGCTACAGTATAACCTACGACCCTAACGAGGATATGTTCCATATCCTGTCACTTGACCAGTCAACTTATTCATTTGGTCTTTATGCCACTATAGACCCAGCCAATGGTTTTGCGGTACAGTCACACGGTCTTCTGTCACGCAATAACTTCCTCGGTTCGATAGTCTACAATCCAGCTGACACACAGGTTTACGTATTCGACTATTCTAACCAAGTATATACCATTGATCAGGCTACCGACTCACTGATAGAGATGGGCACTGTCGATGAAGACTATAGCTTGATACGCTATCAGACAGCTACAGCTATGACCTACAGTCCTCTTGACCGTTCATTCGTAGCCTGTTATCCTGATGAGTTCACTGAGTCAATGAAACTTCTTTTCATTGATGATGAAACCTATAGTGTTACTGAAAGCGCACCTCTATACCCAGACAACCCTTATCTGTCATTACTATGCTGCACTGATCCTTATGCTGAACTTGAAGCACCGGCTCTACCTGCTGAGGCAGTATTTGATTTCGCTGGTGCTGCTCTTACAGGCAACATAACTATTACTACTCCTGAGTTGACTTACGGACGTTTGCCAATAGAACAAAAACAGGTGCGTATGGTCTTTGAAATTGATGGTAACGTCATTTTCGATGCAGATGTACCTGTGGGCGAAAGCCAAACTTTCACCTATGAAGGCACTGCAGGTGTACACCAGACTGCCCTTACCGCTAAAATTGGTGACAAGGCGAGTCCTGTCCGCAAGACATCTCTCTGTTTAGGTAATGATATTCCTTGTGCGCCTACCATGCTCAAAGCTGATAACGGTTTGTTGACATGGGAACCGGTAAGCGCCAAAGGAGTAAATAACGGCTTTGTTGATATAACCGCTTTGACTTACGATGTATTTGAGAATGATGTCAAAATCAATAATGAACCTCTTACCGAATGTTCATTCCGCCTTGATACCAATCGTGATCTTAGCCGTCTTAACATCGGTGTGACAGCTTCAGCTAACGGACGCACTTCAGCTCCCGCATCTCTCAGCCTGTTACTCGGTAACGCTATAACACTGCCGTTCGAAATGACACCTACTCAGGAAGAGTTTGCCCTTTTCCAAGCACTTGATGTGAACGGCGATGGCACTACCTTTGAGTATGGTCGTAACATGAACACCGGTGATTATTATGTAGGTATTGATCTTTCGCGCGCGATGGTAGCTGATGACTGGCTGTTCCTGCCCTTGTTAGCTTTCGACAAACCCGAATATCTCTATAACCTAAGCTTCTCTTATAGCAACTTATCGTTCTACGAGGCAACCGAGAATCTTAGCGTCTACATAGGACGCACAGCAGATCCGCAGTCGATGACCCAGTTGTTGTATGACGGTCAGAATCTCTACGAACCTACTGCTGTAACAGTAAGTCGTCGCTTTGCATTACCTGAAGCAGGAGATTATTATGTAGGTTTCCACTGCACTTCACGAAATGGCTACGGTATAAAAATCGGAGATTTCCGTATAGAATCTCTTGAAAATTATTCGACTCAAGCTCCCTCTACGCCTGGAGTTAGTGCCAAAGCTGCCCCTGAAGGCGCACTCAGAGCCGACGTTACTATAACTGCCCCCACTCTTGACTTGGCAGGCAATAGTCTTGACAGTAACGACACCATAACTTATACTATAACCTGTGGCGAGGCTACTGCAACACTTGATCTGCTTCCAGGAACCACCGGTGAAGTATCTATAGCTGTACCTGGTTCTGGTTATAACACCTTCTCAGTGATAGGTGCCAACTCAAAGAGTGAAGGCATACCTACTGAACACAGACTCTACGTCGGTGTGGACCGTCCGCTGGCACCACGTAACATTAAATATTCGACTTCGGCTGACAATATGACCATCACTATGACCTGGGATAAGCCAGAGGCATTTGGTGAAAACGGTGGTTATGTTGATGTCGATAATCTTGAGTATCGTATTTACGTCGTAGAAGGTGTGACTTACAATCATGTTGGCACCACGCGTGAATGTACATTCTCCTACACTGTTCCTACCAGTGCGCAGCATCAGTATCACATAGGGCCTTCCGCTATTAATGAAATGGGAGAATCACGTTATTCTCTATTTACTCGTGAAACCCTTGGTACACCTAATCCTATACCATTGGTAGAAAACTTCAGCTCAAACGGATTTGCTTACGATCCTGTTTCGTACACTATGTCAGGAGAGTTTGTTAATTCGTCTGTAGAATCAATCAGTTCATTACTGAGCATGGGCACAGGTGTATCTACAGACTTCAACAGTGGTGGTCTTTTAGTCTACAATACCGGTAGTGTTCCGACAAAGGCAGAAATAGTATTTCCAAAGGTTACTACTTCGGCTTCGCAAAAGACCGGTTTCAAACTGCGTTGGCTCGACTGGAAATACACTCCGACTTTCTCACTCTGGGCTCGTCGTTATGGCGCCGAAGTACCTGTGAAAATAGCAGACTTCGAAGCCGAATGTCCTGAACGCGGAACATGGAAAGAAGATATTGTAGTGCTGACTGATGGTTTCGATGATGCTCCATGGGTAGAATTCAGAGTTCATGCTGATCTTTCCACCGAGCTTAAGGAATATGGCTTCATTGATGCTTATGAATTACTCCAAAATGTAGAGAACGACCTGAAGGTTGCTTCAGTAACTGGTGTTAAAGAAGCCACTGTAGGTGATGAAGTTAATTTCCAAGTACGTGTCATCAACGCCGGTCTCGAGGTAATGAACGGTTCACTGATGACTACAGTCACTGATGCTGCCGGCAATGTACTTCGTTCGGAAACAGATGATATACGTCGTCTCCAGAGTAACCGTGAGTATCTGAAAAATATATCATTCAACATCGAAGCAGAATATCTTGCTAACGCTCCGCTGACTATAACAGCTACTGTCGAAGCTGACGATGACGAAGTACCTGAGAACAATACCGTTTCTACTCGTCTTGAAATCAAGGCTCATGAAGCACCAGTGGTGACTGATCTTACAGCTGAACGGACTGTTGATAATACTATTGCTCTCGCATGGAGTCAGCCTGACTTGACAGTAAGTGGAAAGGACGGTTTTGAAATGGCAGAACCCTTCGTACTTAGCGACTATATAGGTCAATGGCAGAACATAGATTTCGACGGTCGCACTTGCTGGGTTATAAATGGTTTGGAATGGCCTAACAATCGCGAGCCAGCAGGTTGGATGACTATTGACGCCGAAGCTCTGAACGTTATGAGTGACGCTCGTCTGGCACCCCACTCAGGCCGTCAGTATCTCATGGCTCGTAGTTGCGAATATGACGAAGAAACCAGCGAAGGCATGGTACAGGCTTCAGACTGGCTCGTATCGCCCGAAGTAGCTGGCGGTACCGAAGTAACCTTCTGGCTTGGTACAATCAGTGTTGATTACACTGAATATGTCGAAGTATGGTGGAGTGCAACAGAGCCAGAGTTTGATCCATACGTTCCTGTAACTCCCGATGAGAACGGTTCAGTACAGACGTCATCTACTAACGGCTCGTTCAAACGTCTACGCACATTCTCAAAGAGTGGTGATGATGCTTGGGAGTTCGTTAACTTCACCCTACCTGCAGAAGCACGTTATTTCGCCCTACGTTACGCAAGCTTCGATTCATTCGGTGCTATGATAGATGACCTTGTTTATACTCCAGCGAGACTGGCAAATTGGGAGCTTGCAGGTTACAAGGTGCTTCGTACTGTTGATGGAGTTCAGGAAATAATAGCCGATAATGTACAGGAAACTTCATGGAATGATAATTCTCCTGTAAACGCTACTGCTAAATACAATGTCATAACCACAGTACTTAATAACGGCTTCCGTAAAGACGGTCCTCTCTCAAACACTGTTTCGATAGATGCAGCAATGGTTGATGATCTAAGAGCTCTGGAAGGTGTTTACGGTATCACTGGTGCTATAGTAGCTGAAGGTTTGGAGAATCAGTCCCTTGCCATATATGCTGCTGACGGCAAGCTGATGCAGTATGTACACATCGTTTCTGATTGCCAGAATATACCTATTCAACCAGGTATCTACATTGTCAAGGCTGGCAATGCATTAGCTAAGGTAATGGTAAAATAATATTGCCTGCCAATGTAATATTCTGATAATAATACTTAAACCAGAATACACATGAAACTAATATTTAGTCTGATAGGCACCGCTGCTATTGCAGCGACAGCCTGGAGCACACAGACACCAGTGTCGTCCAATGCTCCAGCAAGGTCAGCAGATTCTCCTGTGGGGCATATTTACACTATATTCTCGACTGGACTTTCTGATGATGGTTATATTGGTGGATTCGGTCCTGTCAATTTGAATGATGGTAGCGTCACTTCCACCTTTAGTAATATGGCTCTTATCAATATGGAGCCTCAGTTGCAGGACGGTGCAATGCGTGGCAATATGCTCTACATACCGGACTTCTCACAGAACATGGTCACTGGTGATCTATCAGTTTTTTGGAAAGTATTTGATACAGTTTCAGGTACTCGCCTAGATAATATAGATTTCTCGGTTGAAGATTTTGCCTACTGTTATGCTCTTACTTACGATGCAGACCTTGATCTTTTCTATGGTCTTGCTGTTGACTTGGTAACGTTTGGTTTTAACCAGCTTATAGAGATTGATCCTAATAACTGGGCCACACGTCATATAGGTAATGTAGGTAACGGTGGTAGTGATTTCATGGCTTCACTGGCTTACAATCCAACTGATGGACAGCTATATGGTATCAAAAATAACGGTATCATGTATATGGTAGACCGGGAGACGGCCAAATGCTATGAAGTCAAAGTATTTGAGGATTACGAAGATTTTGTGACTCCACAAGAAGCCTCTTCCCAACCGTTGGTGTACAGTCCACAGGATCACTGCTTTGTCACGTTGTATCCAAATAATAATGAACGTGTATACCAATTGGCCTATATAAATGTAGGTGACGGTTCGTTTGATGTCTATGACGGTGAACCTATGCCACAGGGATACTTGTTTGCAGGTATTTACTGTACAGATCAGTACGCTCCCGATAATGCACCAGCCGAACCAGTACTTACAGCTCTGGAGTTTGACGGACCTGCTCTCACAGGAAATATTGCTTTTAAGGTTCCCAAGTCGACCTTCGACGGCACTCCTATTTCAGACAATATAGAAATGGTTATCACTATCGATGGTGATAAGGTGTGGAGTGACCTGGTAGCTCCTGGCAGTGAAGTAAAGGCACCGGTAACAGTAACTGAAGGGCTACATGACGTAGCTGTTTTTGGCCAGATTAATGGTATGAACGGCCCCAAAGCCACATACACATTCTATGCTGGTCATGATACATCTGTACCACCCTCACAGCTTAATATAGATGGTTCACTACTCTATTGGTCAAAACCATCTGCTTCAGCCAACGGTGGTTACATCGATATGACCAACATGACGTACGACGTATATGTGAATGGTGAGCAGATAAATGAAGAACCTATCACTAATCCATGGTACGTTCTGAATACTGAAGGTGATATGCGTCGTGTAGCAATAACCGTAACTGCTACAGCCAATAATCATGTATCAGAACCTTCGGCACCTTTGTCAGTAGTTCTTGGTTCACCCCTTGAATTACCTGTTGCCTTTGAACCTACTCGTACTGAAATTGACCTCTTCACTGTAATAAATGCTAACAATGATGAGAATGAATTCAGTTATTACGAGCAAGACGGTAAATCCTACATAGCTGTCGGCAGTGTACAGTATTATCAGAAACCTGATGATTGGTTCTTCCTTCCAGCTATAGCTTTAGACGACATTGATGCCCGATACAGCATCAGTTTCGATTACTCCAACTATTTTGGAGCAGATGACCATAACGATGATCTTGAGATATACATAGGTACCTATCCCCTACCGGAATCTATGTCAGCTTGTATATATACTCATACCAACCGTCAGACACCTGAAGACACTGAAGTGACTGCCGATTTTGGTATTACACAGCCTGGCGTATATTATATCGGATTCCATTCTTTAGCTTCTGGTGCTTACCGTTATCGTGGTGTGAAGATGCGTAATTTCCGTGTAGCACTCGATGAGGCAGCTTCAGCTCTTGCTCCCGGTGAGGCTGAGCATCTCACTATTGAACCTGCTCAGTTAGGTGCCCTTAAGGCTACTGCACGTTTTACAGCTCCTGTTAAAGCAATCAATGGTACATCTCTCGATGTCAATGAGCCCATCACTTTTGTACTTTCTTGCGGTGCCAATTCAGCACAGGCTGAGGCGATGCCAGGTCAGGAGACTGCTATTGAAATCGAGGTACCTGAAAATGGTATGCAAAATTTCTTCCTCACACCTTCTACTGCTTCGCAAGGTAAAGGTGTAGCACAGCTGGCAAAGGCGTATGTAGGTATAGACACACCGTTATATCCGGCCGATTTAAAGCTTGCTGCTTCACGTGATAACAAGACTTTCACTTTGAGCTGGCAAGCACCTGTACAGGGCGAGCACAATGGTTATGTCAATACTGATGAACTCGTTTACAAGGTATATCTTTACAATTCCAATAACAATGTATTGTTAGGTACTACCTCCGACTGCTCATACGATATTGTCTACTCTGAGCCTAAACAGCAGTCATATAGGCTGGCTGTTCTTGCTTCAAATGAAGCTGGACAGTCACTTCTGTCGCCATACGTATATGATTTCATTGGCCCGGCTCTTCCTGTACCAGTTTCTGAGCGTTTCGGTTATACAGGTTTCGACTGTAGTCCATGGATGAATAATACAGAAGGTGAATTCAGTAATTGCCTATGGAATTCAGTAAATTCAATGGACGGTCTTGGCATAGGAGATCCTGTAATCTCTGTAGGTGCTCTTGATTGCTATAATTTAGTTGATGCAGCCGGTGAAGGTGAACTCATCGCTCCTAAGATGACTACTGAGGGTGTGGATAAAGCTATGGTACGTATACGTCATTGGCAGTATGCACACGCAGCTTCTATGCAGCTTTGGGGTCGTACCGCTGATGCTCCTGACTATGTTATGATAGCTGAGTTGAAGCCTGGTTCTGCTCAAAGATGGGTAGACTGGAATATTGAACTTCCTGAGTCATTCATGAATCAGGGCTGGATACAATTCCGTCTGCGTGCTCTCTTACCTGATTATAATGATGCTCACTGTCTCTTGGATAGCTTCGAGGTACTGCGTGATGTACAATATGACTTTGCAATGCAGTCACTTTCAGGTCCTGAATCAACAGTTGTTGGTGACGATGCCGTATTTAATGTCAAGATTGTAAACTCCGGTATAGAGATAAGTACTACTTCAATAGTGGTAGATTTGCTCGGTGACGGTAATGTTCTCACTTCGGAAACTGTCAATGTAGGCCGTACTGAAGCTGGACGCAGCTTCGAGCGTAATTTCATCTTCCCAATGCTTGTTGAATATCTTGCATACGACAACTTGCAGGTGCGTGCAACTATAGTAGGTGACGACGATGAAATTGAACACAACAATACCGCTCTCTTATCCTTCCTTCTTGCTGACAATGTATTGCCTATAGTAACAGACCTCCAAGGCTCAGAAACTGTTGGTAATGGAATAGAACTGACATGGAGTCGTCCTGATGCTTCGTATGGAGAAACCGAAGGTTTTGAAAATATGCCTTCACATCGCAATACCGATATGATAGGACGCTGGCGCAACATAGACCGTGACGGTGGAGAACCATTCGCTATAAATGGTCTCTCGTGGCCAGGTAATGCTGATCCAGGTGCTTGGATGGTATTTGATGCAGAAGCTATGGGAACAATGAATGATGCTCGCCTTTGTCCTCATTCAGGCAAACAGTATATCATGGCTCGTTCGCTCGCATACGATGAGAACGAAGAACCTATACAATCTTCTGACTGGCTTATCTCACCGCGTGTGGAAGGCGGTACAACTGTCAGCTTCTGGTTCGGTACTATTGACAGTACATATCCCGAGACCATAGGTATTTGGGTGTCTGAAACAGACGATAATATAGATTCGTTTACCTTCGTGCAACCATTTACTAAGTCTGGTAGTGAAAGCTGGGAAAAAGTCCAGTTCACTTTGCCTAAGAATGCCCGCTACTTCGCATTTGAGTATCGAAGCTGGGGTGCTTTCGCCGCTATGATTGACGACATAGAGTTCACACCGACTGAGCTTTCGGAGTGGGATATCGACTCATATCGTGTCTATATCACCAATGGTAATGCTCCACGTACACTTATAGCTGATAAAGTAACCGATACTTCTTATAACCATACAGCTGCTTCAATTGAAGACAGTGGCGCTGTATACCACGTCACTACAGTTGTAACTGACAATGAAGGCAATCTTTATGAAGGTCCTGTAAGCAACGCAGCTTTCATAGAGGGTAGTTCAGTGGATAAAGTCACAGACAGTATGCGTATAGCTGCTGGTCGTGGTAATATCTATGTACTCGGTGCTTCAGCAGACAATATCGCAGTCTACACTGCCGACGGCAAGCTGTACAGTCTTACCAACAGCCACGATGGTACGACAGTTATACCCGCCGAAGCCGGTATCTATATTGTCAAGGTTGGCAATACTGTCGCCAAAGTAAGAGTTCTCTAATACTCTTTTACCTACACAACAATTTTGTCATGTAATAAACCTATCCCCAGCACGATATCTGACAGATATCGTGCTGGGGATAGGTTTATTACATGACAAAATTAAAAAAGATTATCTCTCCGGAGTTCCCTCTCGAAGAGATAATCTTTTTATTGCTTGAATATATTGAGTTCTCAAAAAATATTGCCAATTACAGAAATATTATTTTCAGATGAAAATTTGCAAAGTATATGAAACATAATGTATTTTTGTAAGAAATTAGATGAGTATGGAAGAGTCGAATGCAAAATACCCGATTGGGCAGCAGGATTTCAAGACATTGCGTGAGGGGAATGCTCTTTACGTTGATAAGACAGCATTTGTGGAAAAAATTGCAAACAACAATTCCAAATATTATTTTTTGGCTAGACCTCGTCGATTTGGCAAAAGTCTCTTCCTGTCAACCCTACAGTATTTTTTTGAGGGTAAACGTGAGCTATTTAAGGGTCTTTACATCGATTCCACAGACTGGAACTGGGAGTCTTATCCAGTGCTTCGTCTTGATCTTAACAGCGACAGTTATGACGATTTAGGTATGTTGGATGGGGTTCTCGACAATCTTTTCAGAGAATGGGAGAAAAAATATGATGTAGATGTAAAGGATGAAACTTTCTCCCAGCGCTTTAAGACTATTATCAAGACTGCTCATGAGAAGACAGGCAAGCAGGTTGTAATCCTTGTGGATGAATACGACAAACCTTTAGTGGCTAACATCAATAGGGAACCGCATATAGAGCATTACCGCGACAAACTTTCGGCCATTTACTCAAACTTCAAGAGTTCTGCTGAACATATACGATTAGTTTTTCTCACTGGAGTCAGTCGGTTTGGAAAACTCAGTGTCTTTTCCGATCTTAACAATATTAAGGACATCACATTTGATGACGCCTTTGCTGATATCTGTGGTATTACTGAAAAGGAGCTTCTTGCCTACTTTAAGCCTGGTATTTCAAAATTGGCCGATAAAGAAGGAGTTGATTTTGAAGAGGCTTGCAATATGCTGAAAAGAAACTATGACGGATATCGGTTTGCGAAAGCAGGCAGCGACATCTACAATCCTTGGTCGCTCCTCAATGCCATGGAAGATTCGGAAATCGGTAATTACTGGAATGATACCGGCATGCCAAAAATTGTGGCTGAGACACTGAAACGGGTACATGCCAACTTAGAGGAGATGTTTGACACTTATTGCACAGCCGATGATCTTAAGGGACTTGACCTTCTGAGTCCCCAACCTCTTGCATTGCTATATCAGACAGGATATCTCACAATAAAGAGCTATCATCCGAAAATCAAGCGTTATCATCTTGGTATTCCTAATAATGAAGTAAAGGATGGACTGTTCAAGGTATTGTTACCCTACTATCTTAAAAGCCAATCAGATAAAGAAGAAAAGCGTATAGTGGCTGATATGGTGATGTATTTCATTTTAGGGAATGCCGATTCTGCCATGAAGTGCCTACAAGCATATTTTGCAGGAGTACACTTCAAAATGAAGATGGACAACGAAAACAATTTCCACAATGCCTTCTATCTCCTGATGGATCTTTTAGGCTTGGACACTGAAACAGAATCCGCTACATCAGATGGCAGTATCGATATAGTGATTAAGACGGAAGACTTTATCTATATAATTGAACTTAAGTATGACCGTAGTGCTGAGCAGGCCCTGAACCAGATAGAAAAGAAAAATTATAGCCGAAAGTTCCAGATGGACTCCCGGCAACTAATAGAAATCGGGGTGAACTTTTCTTCCGAGACCCGTTGCATAGAGAATTGGAAAATCAGAAAAATTGCGAAATAAGGCCTTATACTCCTGAGGTTGGAGGAAATCTCCGATGTACTCAAAAGACCTTTAAGAAACCACGGTTCGATATCTTCCAATTTTTGTCATGTAGTTAAAAAAAGGTAAAAAAAGAGCTAAAAATTTGGTGGGGTCAGAAAAAGGTAGTAATTTTGTCGCCGGGTGAGTCCTACACGACTTGCTCCCCCTGAATCCCCCCAGATCTTGACCGAAGCAAGGGTAGGGGGTTGAGCGGTGCGATGCAGATAGCTCGCCCACCTGCCTCTTTAGCTCAGTTGGCCAGAGCACGTGATTTGTAATCT
>CAYNUE010000073.1:0-17095 GCA_964400325.1 uncultured Sangeribacter sp.
CCCAACCCTCCTTATTGTCATTGCGTGGAGGATAGTAGTTGATACGTACCTTGTGATAGTACTGAGTATCCTCATCGTTACCATGGCCATAAAGGTCAGGCTGATTTTCGGGTACGAGGATGCTTTCGAGAGTTGAAAGTTTGCTAACCTCTTTAGTACGGAAGTTAGCTGGTTCGTCAAGTACAAGACCATCGCGGTTGCCGAGAATGTTGGTTGAGAACCAACCTGAAAGACCCAGACAGCGAGTGCCGATGATAGGAGCGAAACCTGACTTTACCAGTGTCTGGCCGGTCTTGAAGTCTTTACCGGCGATAGGCACCTGCATGATTTCAGCAAGTTCCCACATGGCTGGAATGTCAACAGTCGTATTAGGAGCACCCATAATGAAGGGACAGCCTTCTTTAAGAGCAGCATAAGCATAGCACATAGACGGTGCGATACGTTCCTTGTCGTCGGCACGCATGGCTTCTTCGAGTGCTTGAAGTGTACCGTGTACTTCTTCATCGTAAGGCACATATACCTCAGTTGAGGCAGCCCAGAGTACAACAACACGCTCAACACCGGTTTCTTCTTTGAAACGGCGTATGTCCTCGCGTATTTGCTCGGCCATATCCCAGCGGTCCTTGCAATCCTTTACATTCTCACCATCAAGACGCTTGGCATAATTACGGTCGAAGGCAGCCTTCATAGGCTTGATTTTCTTGAGCTCCTCTTTTACTGGCTCTATATCGCGCTCTTTGAGAACTTCGGCATTGATAGCTGACTCAAAAGCGTTCTCAGGATATACGTCCCATGCGCCAAACACAAGGTCGTTAAGGTCTGCAAGAGGAACGATATCTTTATATTTAAGATATTTCTTATCTTCGCCACGACCCACACGTATTTTGTCATACTGGGTCATTGATCCTACAGGCTTAGCCAGGCCCTTGCGGGTCATCAGGACGCCCGTCATGAAAGTTGAGCTCACGGCACCAAGGCCGACTACTAATACGCCAAGTTTACCTTTAGGTTCTTGTGCTTTCATTTTCTGCTGTTTAATTTATAATCTAATTTGTAATATCCGGGCGTCTTGGTCCGGATCTGCTGCGGAAATAGCTCCACAGCAAATGGAAAACCTATCAAAATGCTCTCAGAAGCAAATTTGAAAAGCGATGTAAAATTATTGCCAATTTTTTGAAATAAATGCAAAATATTGTAAAAAATAATCTACAATATCTTAATAAAATCAAAAAATAAGATTATATAGTTAAAATAATAAAATTATAGTAATATATTTTAAGTTTTAGTTAAAAATAATTTATTGGGCTATTGTAGAGGAGATTTTGGGAGTGGAACTCCCTGCGATAATCCGCTTCGTAAGATACCTCAAACTGTACAAAAAACTGGAAAGGGGAGTAAGAGGGAGGCAGCGAAGGGGGAGGCAAAAATAGGAGTAGAGAAAGGGATGAGAAAAGTAGTAAAAATATAGGTTCTGGACGAAGGTGTGAAGTTTGAGGGAGTAGAAAAAAGTCTTAAATTTAGGGTTAACCCTAAATTTAAGGAAGAGTTTATAAATATAGTTGTAAAATTTCTTTGATTTATTTGGAGTTTTCCCTAAATAAGAGGTAATTTCGCACAAAAAGTTAAAATCCTATTTGCCAAAAGTTAAAATCTTATTTGATGTTACTGCCTTTTCATCATGTAAAAGCATGTCGCTGGCATTTGTCGGTTGTGTCAGGTTTACTGAGTATTTTGGTTATTATAGTTTCTGCTATAATAAGTGGCTGTGGAAAACGATTTAATTCCAACCAGCTTTCTTCTGACGAAGAAGAGGCCCTATACCTTCTTGTTGGCTAGCCGTGTGCTGAAGGCGATTATGCCACAGCGATAGCACGTGCTGATTCTTTGCTCATTCTACCTACCATTGTACTTTCTGATACCCTTCGTGCTTACATAATGATAGACCGCGATGTGGCCCTGCTTGAAAGCGGTAACCTTGATCGTGGATTTTCTTATGCTGATACAGTAATTGAATTTGGGCGTCAGCATGGTGTGGGACTTGCCGTCATGCAGGGTCTTCAAAATCGTGGGGTAATTAGTAGGCGTTGGGGTGATTATGAAAGCGCCATTTCTGATTATACTGAAGCTCTTGATATAGCTATAGCCGAACATGACAAAGAAATGGAACAGACCTTGGCTGAAATGCTTGCAATAGCCTGTGGCGAACGTGGGCGCTATGAAGAAGCATTGCAGTTTGGACGCCAAGCACTCAGGATAAATCGCGAGAACGGTGACAGTTTGGGCGAACTTAACACCATATCTACTATAGGCGCTATATTAGCTCGTGACGGACGTTTTGAAAATGCCCTAAGTGAACTGTTACCATATCGTCATCGTGCAGAAAATGTAAAGTCAGTAGCACGTATCAAATATCTTACTCCTCTGCTTCGCTCTTATCTCGGTCTTGACTCGCTGAAACAGGTACGTAAAGTGCTCGATGAGACTTATAAAGCTCTCGAAGGCGTGTCGCAGACCTCACAGTCCTATCTTGTGGCTGTCAATACCGAGGCCGAGCTGGCACGTCGTGAGGGACGCTATGCCGATCAGTGGAAATGGCTTGTCCGTGCTGATTCGATAGGTGCTATGGGTACAGGTGGCGAGATTATATATTCGACTCGCGCCGAGTGTTTAGCTAATCTCGGACGTTACGCGGAAGCATACGCTATGGAGTGTCGGGCATTTGCAGCTCTTGATTCGGCACGTACTGACCTTAATGACAGTCGTCTCTCTGAGCTGTCAGTACGTTACGATACATTGAGCAAAGAGGCGGATATAGTGCGTCTTAAGGCACAGCGGCTTCTGTGGGCACTTGTGGCTCTCGGCTGCGTAGTGGTTATAGCAGTAGGTGTGATATGTGTGATAGCTGTGCGCCGTAGGATAATGCGGCGTCAGGAACGCGAGCGTCAGGAGGAGTATGTACGCGGTCTAGAGCAGGAGCGGCAGCGTATGGGTCGCGAACTGCATGATGATATAGCCGGCAGTCTTGTCGGTTTACAGTGGCAGCTACAGGCAGCTGATGCTCCTGAATCTGCACAACGTGTGGCTGAGATTGCTGGCAGAGTGCGCCGTATGTCGCATGAACTTATGCCGCCGCAGTTCGGTGAGCGTACTCTCACACAGATGCTGCTGGATATGGCGGCACGTGTCAATGCTTCTGGACGTGGCCATAGGATTGAACTTACCGACGAAGGTAGCTTTGATTGGGAGTCGCTGAGGCCTGAAGAGAGTCATGAACTGTATCGTATTGTGCAGGAAGCAGTGAATAATGCTTTGCGCCACGGTAACGGCAATGTGAGTGTTACCTTGGACGGTAATACCGATAGGTTCTCATTATCTGTGACAAACCCACTGCGTGCCGATAGCGGACATTCGGATAAATCTGCTGGTGTCGGTCTGCAATCTCTCCGAGCACGTGCTGCCATTCTGGGTGCTGACCTCAAAGTCAGTGAAAAAAATGGTTATTTCATTCTTACTATAATACGTCCCTGATGGTAACAACGGATATGCCCGTGCTGCTTGTGGTGGATGATCACCCCGTAGTGCTCGAAGGTCTTGAGAGTGTTCTGACTAAAGCTGGATATAAGGTCCTGGGAACCACTTCAGCTGCTAAGGCTATGAACCTTGCCTGTCATTATCCCGAGATAGAGGTGTTTATAATTGATATGTCACTTATGGCACCTACTGATGGTCTTGATTTTGTCAGTGCTCTGCGTGAGGCTGGGTTGTATCAGCCTGTTATAGTTTACACTATGCACGATGAGCTGTGGAATATGTCTTTGCTTCTTGATTCTAAAGTGCAGGGTGTAGTACTCAAAGGCGACGATTTGTGCGAATTGCAGACCGCTATAAAGCGTGTGCGCAGTGGGGGAAGTTACTTTAGCACTTCGTTTGCCAATTTATGCCAGAACGTCAGACATACTAAGGGCCTGATGTCGCGCAAGGACCTTGAAATTCTGCGTCGTCTTAGTGAGGGCGAGACTTCGCAGCAGATAGCCGTTGCTCTTGGTCTCGGTAATAAAGCTATTGAATATCATAGAAGTAATATAATTAAAAAACTTGGAGCGAAGAATATGACAGAAGCAATAAGACGAGCTTTTCAACTCGGTATGATTCCATGCTTTGTAGCTTTTACTCTTGTATATGGCCAGGCGGCCGAAAGTGAGCCACAAGCTATTGACCTTGGCCTTTCAGTACGTTGGGCTGACCGTAATCTCAATGCCCCGTCGCCTCTTGAAGCAGGAGATTTTTATGCCTTCGGAGAGACTTCACCGAAAGATTATTATGACTGGTCTACCTACGAACACTGTATCGATGGTTCGTGGTATCAACATACCTACATAGGTGAAGAGTCAATAGCCGGTACAGATCTTGACGCCGCCTATGTGATACTTGGTGAAGGTTGGCGTATGCCCGTTTATGAAGAGGTTGAAGAGTTGATGGAAAACTCTACGTATGAATGTTTTGAAGCTGAGCCATACGGCTACATACGTTTTACAGTAGCGAATGGTGCGTATATCGATTTCCCTTTTGTTGGCTACATGAGTCTCGGGCGTGTGCTCTACGAGAACGTGCAAGGCTCCGTATGGAGTGGGTCATTTATTATTGATGAAGGTGAAGAGGAAAGTCTGAAATACTATATGAATGCACCTTTGTTCTTCGGTCTTTGCAATTACGCGCCACCCTTCAGTGAGGAAGGCAGTGTGCATCTTGGCTTTCAGATACGTCCTGTCTATACTGGAGCCGTAGGTGTAGACAGTGTAGCGGCTACCGATTCTGCTGACGTCACTCCGGAAGTCTACACCCTCAACGGCATAAAAGTCGGAATTTCAACTGACGACCTTCCAACCGGTATCTATATTGTGCGTCAAGGCAGCAATGTTCGCAAAATCTCCGTCAGATAAGCCATCTTTTTTGCAAAATACAAATTGTGATAGCTTGTTCGGCATGTAGAGTGAGAACTTGTCGAATAACTTACAAAATAATTTAGGGAAATACCTAAACTCTGTTGACAGAAGTTTAGGTATTTCCCTAAATTATTGATTTTGTGATTATTTTATTGCTGAAAAATTTGGAAATTAGTTTAGTAAAAGATTAATTTTGCAGCATTAATCTACTCTGTTGAGCCATTCTGGACAGCTGTGGAATGACCTTGACAGAGACAAATAAATAATCTATATGAAAAAATTTACTTTACTGCTGATGGCTGCCCTGTTCGCGCTGCCGTCCTTAGCCCGCGATTTCGAGTATGACGGGCTTACCTATACTGTCCTTGACGAAGAGGCCCGTACCTGCGAGACCAAAGCCGGAGAGTGGGGTGTTCCTGGTAATCATGTTGAAGGCGACTTAGTAATTCCCTCTGTGGTATATGATGGAGAGTTTGAGTACTCGGTTACTGCTCTTGGTGTACTTAGTTTCTATTTTTGTGAAGGTCTTACTTCGGTTGATATACCATCGTCGGTGACTAATATCGATGATTATGCTTTCTATAGTTGCAGCAGTCTTGTTTCTATAGACCTACCATCGTCGGTGACTTATATTGGTACAGGTGCTTTCGATGATTGCAGCAGTCTTGTCTCTATAGACCTACCATCGTCGGTGACTTATATTGGTTGGGGTGCTTTCGATGATTGCAGCAGTCTTGTTTCTATAGACATACCATCGTCAGTGACTTATATTGGTGCAAAGGCTTTCTATAATTGCAGTAGTCTTGTTTCTATAGACATACCATCGTCGGTGACTGTAATCAGAGATAATACTTTCTATAATTGCAGTAGTCTTGTCTCTATAGACATACCATCGTCTGTGACTGAAATCGGTTGGGGTGCCTTCGGTTATTGTAGTAGTCTTGTTTCTATAGACATACCATCGTCTGTGACTAATATCGGTGGTGGTGCTTTCGGTGATTGCAGCAGTCTTGTTTCTATAGACATACCCTCGTCGGTGACTTATATTGGTCCAAGTGCCTTCTCTGATTGCAGCAGTCTTGTTTCTATAGACCTACCATCGTCAGTGACTAATATCAGAGAATATACTTTCAAAGATTGTAGTAGTCTTGTTTCTATAGACCTACCATCGTCGGTGACTTATATCGGAGAATATGCTTTCTATAGTTGCAGTAGTCTTGTTTCTATAGACATACCATCGTCGGTGACTTATATCGGGCCAGGTGCTTTCGCAGCTTGTATGACTTTAACCGATATTCTTGTATCGGAGGATAATTCTGCTTATTGTTCACAAGAAGGGGTATTGTTTGACAAAGCTTGTAAAGTTCTTCATACTTATCCTGCTGGCTTAGAAGGACCATACACTATACCGGGGGTGACTGAAATCGGTAATGATGCGTTCTCTGGTTGTAGCAGTCTGACCTCGGTAGACATGCCTTCGTCCCTGACTTATATTGGTGAGAGGGCGTTCTCTGATTGTAGCAGTTTGAGCTGGATAGAGCTACCTTCGTCCGTGACTTATATCGGTGAGGGTGCTTTCTATGCTTGCAGCAGTCTGACTTCTGTCGAAATACCATCATTGGTGACTGAAATCGGTTGGGCTGCTTTCTCTAGTTGTAGCAGTCTGAGCTCAGTTTATTATGGCGCAGAAACCCTTATTGATGCCCAAGAGGAGGTATTTGATTCGGATACTTACATTAATGCTACACTGTATGTGCGTGAGTCGGCTTTACCGCAGGCTGAGACTGTGACACCGTGGTGTCTGTTTACCAACCGTGAAGCATACGACTTCGAGGTAGGAATGAAAGGAGTAGCTTCTGACACTGAATCTTCTGTTGAGGTTTATACTCTTGGAGGTGTGAAAGTAGGGACTTCTACTGATAGCCTTCCTGTTGGTATCTATATCGTGCGTCAGGGTAACGAGGTACGTAAAATTGTTTTTAAATAAATTTGTGATAACTATACTACGATAATCTTAAACTCATCGATTATTAATCGGGTACCTTCTGCTGACTATTTACGGTTGTAAGGTACCCGTATTTACCATTTTAATCTAATTATAGATGAAGAATATTTTACTACTATCTTTGGTAATCCTATTTACACTTTCGTCATTTGCTCGCGATTTCGAATACAATGGAGTAATTTATACTGTTGATAATGAGAAGACCCATACGTGTAAGACTAAATCTGGTACACAAGATGCTTCCGGTAACAATGTCACTGGTGAGCTCATAATTCCCACTACCGTCTATGATGGCAATGATAAATTTTCAGTTACTAAAATTGGTGATTATTCTTTTACCGGCTGTACAGAATTAATCTCGGTAATATTACCATCATCAGTAACATCAATAGGTACTAAAGCGTTTTCTGGATGTACTGGTTTGACCTCATTGGAGCTGCCTTCATCTTTGGCTAATCTCGGTTTTAGTACTTTCGTTGGTTGTACGGCTTTAACTTCGGTCACATTACCGTCTTCACTGACTAAAATCGGTTTTTTTATTTTCGCTGGCTGTACGAGTCTGACTTCTGTAGAGTTGCCTCATTCTTTGACTGAAATTGGTCAAGGTACTTTCATTGGTTGCAGCAGTCTTACTTCGATAGCATTGCCTTCGTCATTAACTAAAATAGGTAAAGAAGTTTTTAAGGATTGTAGTGGTTTGGTATCTATAGAATTACCTTCCTCCTTAACTTCTATTGATGCTCGCGCGTTTTCCAGCTGTAGTGGTCTGACTTCGATAGCACTACCTTCAGGAGTAATTAAAATAGATGAAGCGGCATTTCAGAATTGTAGTAGCCTTACCTCTATAGTATGGCCTTCGTCGCTAACTAAGATAGATAATGAAGCTTTCTCTGGCTGTACGGGGTTAACTTCATTGGAGTTGCCTTCATTGCTTACTGAAATAGGTCAGGAAGCATTTTCTGGATGTACTGGTCTGACCTCATTAACATTTCCCTTGTCGCTGACTACAATAGAGACTAATGCTTTTTATAACTGTAATAAACTAACTTCAATAACACTCCCTTCGTCCTTGATCGAAATAAAGAATGAAGCTTTCTATAATTGCAGAAGTCTAATAGCTGTTTATTATAATACCAAAACACTCATAGAAGCACCTGAACAGGTATTCCGAACCTGGCCTGTTTATGATAAATCCATATATGAAAAAGCCACTCTTTATGTGCGTGAAGATGCTTTGGAACAAGTAGCTGTCATAGAACCGTGGTGTCGTTTCACTCACCGTGAAGCATATAATTTTGACTTAGATATAACTGAAGTGGGTTCTGATACTGAAGTTGCGCTTTAAATCTACAGCCTCGATGATATGAAGGTATCTTATACCTACGGTGTGCCTATGGTACATAGGGTATCTATATCGTGCGTCAAGGCAGTAAAGTGCGTAAAATCGTTGTTAGATAATACCTGCTCTTGTAAGGGATAGATTTTCGTTGCCTGTAGTAAATACTCTCAGATAACTTATAAAATAATTTAGGGAAATACCTAAACTCTGCTGACAGAAGTTTAGGTATTTCCCTAAATTATTGATTTTTAGTTTGTTTTATTGCTTGTAAATTTGGAGATAGGGTTAGTAAAAGATTAATTTTGCAGCATTAATCTACTCTGTTGAGCCATTCTGGACAGCTGTGGAATGACCTTGACAGAGACAAATAAATAATCTATATGAAAAAATTTACTTTACTGCTGATGGCTGCCCTGTTCGCGCTGCCGTCCTTAGCCCGCGATTTCGAGTATGACGGGCTTACCTACACTGTTCTTGACGAAGAGGCTCGCACCTGCGAGACTAAAGCCGGAGAGTGGGGTGTTCCTGGTAATTATGTTGAAGGTGATATAATTATCCCGGATGTTGCCTATGATGGAAGTGAGGGGTATTCTGTGACCAATATCGGAGAATATGCTTTCTATGAGTGCACTGCTCTGACTTCAATAGAATTGCCTTCATCAGTGATTGTAATCGAGGAGGCAGCTTTCGCTCGGTGTACTGCCCTGTCTTCAGTTGATATAGGGGTGTCCGTAACTACAATTGCCGCTAATGCTTTTGCTGTGTGTACATCTTTGAGTTCAATAGAATTGCCTTCATCGGTGACGGAAATCGGTACGGCAGTTTTCGAGGCGTGTAGGTTACTCTCTTCAGTTGATATAGGGGAGTCGGTGACTACAATCAGCAATTATGCTTTCGATGGTTGTACATCTTTGAGTTCAATAGAATTGCCTTCATCGGTGACGGAAATCGGTGCCTTTGCTTTTAATGACTGCACTGCTTTGTGTTCAATAGAAATGTCTTCATCGGTGATTAGAATTGGCCTTAGGGCTTTTTCAGGGTGTCGGAGTCTGACATCAATAGAGATACCTTCATCAGTGACTACAATCGATGGATACGCTTTTGCAAGCTGTGAGAGTCTGACCTCGGTAGAGATACCTTCATCGGTGACTGAAGTGGGTTCAAATGCTTTTGCATGGTGTTATGCATTATCAACTGTAAAATTAGGTACCTCAATGACTTCAGTTAGTCCATATATGTTCTATCAATGTAGTGCTCTTACTACAGTTGAGATGCCCTCCTCAATAACTGAAATTGGTGAAATGGCTTTTGCAGAATGTAAGAGTCTGACATCAATAGAGATACCTTCATCAGTGACTGTAATCGGTGAATATGCTTTCTGGGAGTGTAGCAGTTTAACCTCGGTTTATTATGGTGCAGAAACACTTATTGACGCCAACGAGAATATATTTACCTCAGATACTTACGCTAATGCTACACTGTATGTGCGTGAGTCGGCTTTACCGCAGGCTGAGACTGTGATGCCGTGGTGTCTGTTTACCAACCGTGAAGCATACGACTTCGAGGTAGGAGTGAAAGGAGTAGCTTCCGACACTGAATCTTCTGTTGAGGTTTATACTCTTGGAGGTGTGAAAATAGGGGCTTCTGTTGACGGTCTGCCTGTTGGTATCTATATTATACGTCAAGGTAACGATGTCCGTAAAATCGCTGTAAAATAATTACTTCTTAGTGAACGATAACTCACTTGCCATTAACTTTTTAGGGTGTCTTCTGTTAACAGCTGTTGATGAAGACACCCAATATATATTTACTTAACTTAAATACACATGAAGAAATTTTTACTACTGTTAGCAGTAAGCCTGTTCGCCCTATCGTCCTTAGCCCGCGATTTTGAGTATGACGGGCTTAGCTACACTGTCCTTGACGAAGAGGCCCGTACCTGTGAGGTCAAAGTCGATGACTGTAGTATTCCCGGTAACCAAGTTAAAGGTAATTTAGTGATTCCTTCCATTGTTTGGGATGGAGAGTCTGAGTATTTGGTGACTGTAATCAGTTGGAATGCTTTCGCAGACTGCAGCAGTCTTACCTCGGTGGAGATTCCCTCGTCAGTAACTGTAATCGGTGATGAGGCTTTCGCAGATTGTAACAGTCTTACCTCGGTGAAGATTCCCTCGTCAGTGACTGAAATCGGTTATAAGGCTTTCGCAGGCTGCAGCAGTCTTACATCGGTGGAGATTCCCTCGTCAGTAGATGTAATCGATGATGAGGTTTTCCAAGGCTGCAGCAGTCTTACTTCGGTGGAGATTCCCTCGTCAGTGACTATAATCGGTCGTAATGTTTTCCAAGGCTGCCGCAGTCTTGCCTCGGTGAAGATTCCCTCGTCAGTGACTATAATCGGTTGTGAGGCTTTTGCAGGCTGCAGCAGTCTTGCCTCGGTGGAGATTCCCTCGTCAGTGGATGTAATCGGTGCAATGGTTTTCAGGGATTGTGAGTCATTGACTGATATTTCTGTATCGAAGAATAATCTGACTTATTGTTCACAGGAAGGAGTGTTATTTGACAAAACTTGTAAGGTTTTACATACTTATCCTGCTGGTCGAAAAAGTCACTACACTATTCCTTCATCTGTTTTTGAAATTTATATGGGTGCTTTCGCAGGTTGTGGTCTTGCCTCGGTGAAGATACCCTCATCTGTGGATGTAATCGGTGGGTATGCTTTCGCAGATTGTAACAGTCTTGCCTCGGTGGAGATTCCCTCGTCAGTGACTGCAATCGGTTATAATGCTTTCGCAGGCTGCCGCAGTCTTGCCTCGGTGAAGATTCCCTCGTCAGTGACTGTAATCGATTGTGGGGCTTTCGCAGGCTGCCGCAGTCTTACCTCGGTGAAGATTCCCTCGTCAGTGACTGTAATCGATTGTGAGGCTTTCGCAGGCTGCCGCAGTCTTACCTCGGTGGAGATTCCCTCGTCAGTGACTAAAATCGGTGCAATGGTTTTCAGGGATTGTGAGTCATTGACTGATATTTCTGTATCGAAGAATAATCTGACTTATTGTTCACAGGAAGGAGTGTTATTTGACAAAACTTGTAAGGTTTTACATACTTATCCTGCTGGTCGAAAAAGTCACTACACTATTCCTTCATCTGTTTTTGAAATTTATATGGGTGCTTTCGCAGGTTGTGGTCTTGCCTCGGTGAAGATACCCTCATCTGTGGATGTAATCGGTGGGTATGCTTTCGCAGATTGTAACAGTCTTACCTCGGTGAAGATTCCCTCGTCTGTGACTGTAATCGATTGCTATGCTTTCCAAGGCTGTAGTAGTCTAACTTCAATTTATTATGACGCTGATACCTTAGTAGAAGGTTCGGAAAGTATATTTGAAAGTGAAGATGTTAATATATATGAACATGCAACTCTGTATGTGCGTGATTCAGCTTTACCACAGGCTGACACAGTGATGCCGTGGTGTCTGTTCACTAAACGTAAGGCATACAACTTTTAGGTATGTATAATCTTATACCTTAGGCCTACGCAGGGTTGCAAAAAGTGGTGGCACGGGTCGTGAAAGAGGCTTCGGGCATGGGGCGATTGAAGATATGTAACAAGCATAAGTGTTTTTGTTAGACCATGGCGTCGATATGCACAAGACACGAGGTCGGTATATTGATTCCTGTGGCTTTTGTATAAGGTTTAGGATTGTACCTAAATTTAGTTTAGGGAAAACCCTAAATTAGTAATTATTAACGATTTATTAATAGATATTATTTGGGAGACTGATGTTGGATACTTAATTTTGTAATCGATTTATGAAAAAGATAGTTAACTGACAGGACCAGGTTAGTGCCAGAAGTTTAAGCAACCATAAGTCAAAAAAACATAATCCATGCAGTTGAAGTAGGTTTTCCTGAATATCTTGTTGGATACTCTAACAAAGAAATTTATTAATCAATAGAAGATAAGTTATAAATTTACCTAAACATGAAGTCTATTATTGTTATTCTTGCAGGTGTTTTGATGCCTGTTTTTGCATCGGCAGCTACCTTACGAGTAAACAACACAGGTGGTTCCGGTGCTCAGTACTCAACTTTCGAGGCAGCTCAAGAGGCAGCTCAAGATGGAGATGTTATTATATTTGATGGCTCGAATACCTCTTATGGAAATATAGTGGTGAAGAAACAAATTACACTGCAGGGTCCTGGCTACTTTTTAGATATTAACGATTCTACTAAGGAGGGTTACGCCCCTGCAAAATTTGACGAAGTGAATTTGAGCTGTGACGGCGCAAAAATTACAGGTCTATATGTGGATGGTTCTGTTAATATGAGAGCTAACAATCTTATTGTAACAAGGTGTTATATAAAGTCAGTGAGTCTTTGTCCCTCCTATTCATATACAGACAATCATATAACTAATGGGATACTTCACCAGAATTATATTTTATATGGGATAAGTGGCGACTCTTATAGTGCCTCTGCTACCTATATGCAGGTGACAAACAATATTATTGCTCGCGGTACAAATGTTATGTTATGTAACATGGATAATTCTGTGATTTCAAGGAATACAGCTATAAATAGTGAGGCCGGTGTACGTCAGTTAACTAATTGCGTAATAGAGAATAATATCAGTTATGATATTGAAAGTGAGTCTTGGGAAAATAAAAATAACACCTACTCTAATAATTACTCTTTTGGTTCCGCTGCTAATAAATTATATGAGTCTAGAAATGATGCGAGTATCAAAGAAGTAGATGCAAGTATTGCTACAGATAAAGGTGCCTTCTCAGGTGAGGATCCATACGTGTTGTCCGGTTTGACAACAGGCCCCGTACTTCAGGACGTAATTATTCCAGAGTCAGTTGTTCAGGGAGAAGATCTTAAGGTTACTGTTAAAATTGGTACATCAAGATGAAGACTGCCAGAACTATAATAGGTTCCGGATTCGCAATATGTTGCTTTGTTTTGGGAATGGTATCTGAGAGTGTCAGTGCCCAAAGTCATAAAGCCGAAATTTTCATAGGTAATGACAAGGGTGTCGGACAGAATGATATGATGTTTACCGTGTCTGAAGGCTCTAACGATATTCTTCTACCCACTAAGGATATGAATTCTGGTGCTTATTTGTTGTCCATTCGGATTCAAGATGAAAATGGTATATGGACACCTACTGTAAGCAGAATGATATACATCTATGATAAGGAAGGAATCTATGGTGCAGAATATTTTGTTGACGAAGATCCCGGAGTTGGAAATGGGGTGACTATTCCCAGTGCGAAAGAGGATGTATTTGATTTCTCTATGCCTACAGACAATCTCAGCGTAGGCCCACATACCCTGACAGTACGCATACTTGACTCGTCAGGTTCTTGGGATAGCGGCCTTTCTCGAACATTTCTTGTAATAGGTAATAATGAAGAGATTGAGTGGTTTTATGATTCGGACCCTGGTATCGGAAATGGCAATAAGGTAGAAGCGGAAGGTGGTGATAATATAATTCTTCTTCCAACAGAAGGACTAAGACCAGGTGCTCATCTTCTATCAATAAGAATCAAAGACTCTAAAAATCGATGGACACCAACTGTGACACATTCACTTTATGTGACTGAGCCAGTCGAAAATGTAGTCGGAGGAGAATATTTTGTAGATGATGATCCCGGAGAGGGTAACGCCACGAGTTTTGGACTCGATAACAATGGTATAAATTCATTTATTGTTCCAACTGGTAATCTTGAATTGGGCACTCATTATCTTACATTACGTGCTAAAACCGAAACTGGTAAGTGGATGCCATTACATATCGCGCCTTTTGTTGTTTTATCTTCCTCTGGTATTGAAAAAATAGAGTGGAAGATGACCTTCACAATGAGCTGGGAAGATTCCGCTATAATTCTAAAGGGTAATGATATTCCATCAGGTTCAAGAGTAGAGCTAATTTCTGTTTCAGGTATCCCTGTCCATGAGGGTGTATGGAAAGATGGAAATATACCTTACATAATTCATACTGAGAAATCGGAAAAATTTTTGATATTGTCAATAACGTCTCCTGATGGGATGAAAACAGTTAAACGTATCAAATAATTGTAAAACCGTAAAAACTCATTATAGAGTATTTTAAGTATTCTTAATGATGGAATTAGAAATAAGGTTGATATGAATTTAATTCTTTTATCTAAACTTTTGAAGAATTAGTCTAATTAGCGAAATAACCTTGAATAAATGGGGAAGTTTTATAAATCAAATTATGAAGTTCCCATTTATTCAAGGTTATACGTTATGTGCTAAGTATCTCTTGTAACATGAGAATCATCCTCAAGATTAAAAATAGCGGTAAGTCGGAAAAATTGACATTAATAGCTGTATAATATGGAAATTTATAAATATTTGAGTCTTTTGATAGCTATATTCTTTATTTCATGTGGAGGTCATAAAAATGATAGGTCAGAAAATAACGAAACTCTGTCAATAACGAAAATTCTTCCTACCCCGGAAGATAGCTTAATATATGCAGTATTAGTTATTGAAGATTCACTGGATTATGCTTCAAGATTTAATAAATCTGATTTAAAATGGATGCTTGAAGAAAAATATGATTCGGTCAAGATAGAACTAATATCAGAGGACATAAGAAAAGCGAAAGCTGGTGAATGGAATTTATGTATGGACTTTGAGCAGGCAACTAAGGCTATGAAGCGGATAAATTTTTTTGACGCAATAATTTGGGAATATGGCTATGTTGGATTCTGCGGAACTTATCTTCTCTCACAGCCATCAGATTCAGTAGTTATTAATCAGCAAAAAGATAATTATATTTCAATATTAGAAAGAGAACTTGAAAAGCCATCTCAAGCTGGGGTCTTGTCGCCTGAGGTAGCTTATGGAATTAACTTTGGCGATACGCTGGCCTTGATGCGTAGGGAAATTAACGCCTGCAGAAATATTGCGTCCTCTCAGAATACTTTGCCATGGCTTTTAAAGTATAGAGAAGGGTATGGTTTTAGAACAGACAATGAATTTGAATTAGATGAACAAGAATTTTATATATTTTTTGAAAGGCCAAAAGAAGGTGATGATTGTGTATTCTATTTCTTAGTAGATGGAATAGAGAAGTTAGATTTAGATAGTGATTCAGCATCCATTTTTATAGGTAAGGAAGAATTAGCTTCTATCTATTTTTCACCAGACATGACATATCTTAGTGTGTGTCTCAGTGACTCTGAGAACTATACGAAAATTAATAAACTCATCGACATTATTGATAAAGGAAATGTAAAAATTGAGCTTCGAGATAAGAATGGAGTCAGGAAGATATGGACTTTAACTGATGAAACACGTAATGCACGGAATATGGCTTCATTTCTCAACAGGATAGATTATAGTAAATATGAATGGTGAGGTTTATTTTAGGGATTATAAGTTGTGTGAAAGGTATAAGTAAAAATAATTTTCTGATGATATTGAAATAGCGAGCGGGATACTCAGTGCTGAGTAGCCCGCTCGCTATTTCAATATTTTTATCGTAAGTGGTCAAACGAGCCTGTGTCAGAAGGCACGCTCAATCATTTCGGAGAGTTCAGTAACGGTCTTTTTACCGCTTTCACGCATCAGTTCTTCGCCTTCTTTGATGAGAACGTAGGTGGGGAAGGCATTGAGGTTGTATTTGCGTGCCAGACGGTGATCGTATGAGCTGTCAACGCGCATTACGTTGACACGACCGGCGTATTTCTTACGCAGCTCTTCGATGTCGTATTTGATGTCTACGGCATTCTGCTGACCAGCGTGAATGAATACTACTAATGATGGAGTGGTTTCTTTTATTACTTTTTCAAATGTTTCCATAGTTTGATTTAATTGTTAGCTTATATTTCTCAAACGCCTATTAGCTTGAATTGGTTTAATAAGGTGAAGGTTGAAGGCAAGCTAAAGCTCGCATACAGAACCAGGAGACACTGTGGACGCGGGGGATAAATCAGCTGCCGGCTACGAGTTTGAGGACTTGGTCCAGCGAGGTGATGGTCGAGGGATGCAGTTTAGCGTCCTCTTCGGGTGTCCAGCCCTTGCCTTTGAGCCATGCTACTTGACAGCCGAGTTTTTCGGCTGGTTCGATGTCTTTGGTGAGGCTATCGCCGACAACAAGGACTTCAGCAGGGGGAAGGCCGAGGGCTTCGCAGCCGAGTTGGAAGATACGTGGGTCTGGTTTACGGACACCAACTACAGCACTTTCTATGACTTTCTTGAAGTAGGAGGCAATGCCGAAGTCTTCGAGTACGGTCTGGATGTTGCCGTAGAAATTGGAGACTAAGACTATGGGATATGTTTTGGCGAGGGTTGCCAGGACTGGTTTGGCTGCTTCGACATGGGCTTTTGCTGAGTCGTAGCAGAGAGCGGCTACTTCTGCGGCTTTAGGCTGAACTTGAGCCGGTGGGAATTGTCCTTGCTCGGCGAGGTATTGCAATTCTATCTGCATCTTTATGTCGAGCATGTCGTGGAAGTTGTGATGAGGTAGAATGTGCAGCGTACGAGCTAACTCGCGTTCGGCGTGGACGTAGGCCACGCGAAATTCCGGCTTGGTGACGGCTATACCGGCTTTCTGGTAGGCAGCCCAAATTACTTCGCTCCAGTGGTCACCGCCGGTGTCGAGTGTACCGCCGTAGTCGAAGATGAGGCCTTTAATTTTAGTTGGAGTCATGGGGTAGTGGGTTATGGGAGGGTAAATATAGGCGAGCTAAAGCTCGCGCACAGAACCAGGAGGCACGCAGGGGAGACGAGCTAAAGCTCGCACATAGAACCAGGAGACACGGAGGGAAGAAAGTT
>CAYNUE010000074.1:0-17001 GCA_964400325.1 uncultured Sangeribacter sp.
CTAAGAAGGCTATTGGCTGTTTTTTCGTCTTATAATAAGTTAGTGTAAATGTGATTAGGTGTCAGTTGGCGATACCGCTACAATTTCGTATTGAAGATCTCGGCTCTTCCTATTTTCGACAAAGTTGGCAGCTATCAAATAGACAGTGCGAGAATCCATTGTGTACCGTCCGGCATAATCTCGGTCCATAATCTGTGCTAAGGCCTCACCAACGGTTTTATTATACTTAAATTCAAAGATATAGATATATTTACCAGTAGAGACCTCAAGGTCAGAACGTCCTTTGTAGCTATGACGTTCAGGGATTGCAGAGGTACCACATAGCACACAGAGCAAGTACGTGATAGCGCGGTAGGTTGCCTCACGATGATCCTCGCTGGGGAGGTCTTTCAGCAATGTTCTCAATCGCTCCATAAATATCTTTGGGTGCCCTTCGGCCAAGTCCGTCTTGAAGAGCGAAAAATTGAAGGGGCTGAAAGGATTGTCAGTCTATTTCCTATTTAAGCAAGGAAGCACTAAGAGGGAGAGGTTTTTAATTGGGTTGTGTCATGAGATTATAAAAATTATCTTAACTTTGTGCAATAGAAACCACGGTTTCCAAAACCGTGGTTTCTATTGTGTAGTTTTAGAAGGTAAGAACATGTGGAAAACAGATAGTTTATGAAATTTTTTGATAGAAAGGAAGAGATTGCCAATCGGTAAGACGTCATTGGTATTTTTAAAGCATATTTAAGTATCAGTCACATAAGTATGATTTCTGTGATAAAACTATATTTAAATCACTAACCAGCTTCTATTTGAAAATTAAGTTCTTATGAGAAATTTATTATACTTTGTTTTATTTTCTTTCACTGTTTTTATCCTGTCAAATGCTGCAGGAGGCACTACCACCCCATACGAAATGGAAGATGACATCTTGGTTCTTGACGAGGATACTATAGTTTATGATACGATAGTTTGGGATGCAGTAGTTTATGATACTGTTGAGTGGGACGAAGTAGCTGTTGAGCTTTTTGATGACGGAGATTCGGCAGTGTCCTCTGTAACGGAAGATATTTCATTACTGTGTGATGATAAGAAACAAGAATTCGAATATGTGACTTCGGAAGGCAGTGTATTTCAGTTCTTGGTCAATCCAGATGATGTATCCGTTACATTGGAGAAGGGACAGGGTAGAAATGTCAAGGAACTAATAATTCCAAATAGGGTATCTGGGCTTGGGAAACATTTCTTGGTGACCACCATAGCTGATTTTGCTTTTTGGGATAGGAGAGTTGAGAATGGAGTTCCTCCTATGGAGGGAGTAAAAAGACTTGTGCTCTCTGAAGGAATAGAATCTGTAGGTCAAAATTGCTTTGAGAGTGCTGAAGATTTGGAGGAAGTAATTCTTCCAGCAAGTCTCGAAAATCTTGGTTATTGTGCGTTCAGTAGTTGTCCGAAACTAAAGTCGGTGTTGATTCCATTGGAGTCTAAGCTCAGTGTGATAGAAGATTTTGTTTTCATGGATTGTCCCTCATTAGAGGCATTTTATATTCCTGCGTCTGTAGAAAAAATTGGACAGGCCCCTTGGCGTAACTGTAAGGTTTTGTCTGAACTTAAAATAGCCGATAATAACTATAACTTTAACGTATATGATAATGTGCTGTATAGTGGCGATAGGACACAATTGATTCAATATCCAGCAGGTAAGAAAGATAAAGAGTATCATGTGAATTTTGGCACACAAACGATAGATAATTCTTCCTTTTATGGAAATGACTATATCACTAAAGTAACATTCCCAGTATCGTTGGATTCTATATCACATATAGCATTTTATGGATGTGAAAAGCTCGATGAAGTAGTTTTTACGGATAGGATAGAGTTTATTGGAAATGCGGCTTTTGGAAGATGTCCTAATTTAAAGACTATTCAGCTGTATGGTACTCCAGAATATACTTATGATGGAGAGGAAGACCCTTATAACACGTTTGAACCCTACACCCAAATAAATATAACCTATAATTCTCCAAATCCAAACGTGGTTAAGAATAAGGGAAGTATTTTGGAACGTGTTTGGCTTACGGCAGCTGAACTACCTTATTTTCAAGAGGTAGACATAACAAACAATGAGGCCTATGGCTTTCCATCTTATTTAGGGATGGGGAAAGCGGTGGTTTATGGTAACGCAGCTCCTAAGGAGGATATATTAAGGTTGCTTGATGTAATACCACAAAAATTACTTGCTTATGAAGATATTGACGAGAAAGGCAGAATTACTCGTTTTTATGTTGACTATGGTAAAAGGCAGACGCTATATTTTATAGGCGGTATAGGTGGTAACGACCTTGTTATTGCTCTCTTTAATGGAGGTGATAAGAAAAAGATTAAGGAGTTAATGAATGAATTAAATAACTAAGTAGCAATTTAGAAGGAGATAGTGGTTTGAGTGGTTAACCGATACCTGTTTGGATATTACCACTTATTCATTTATGAAAGAATACAACCATTAGAGGATAGGTGATGTTTTTTATAAGGAGTCTTATAGGTAAGAGGCTCTTTAGTATGAATTGATATCCGTATTTATATGGGAAAACTACTGGAACGGCGTAAGGCCGTGAGTCATTTCGGCCAATTGCCTGGCAGTGGCTGTGTAGAACATTGCTCGATGAGTAGCGATATACTTGGCGTCAATAAAGACTTCTCTGTTTATCTGCCTGCCGGATATGCAGAGAGTAACAGGAGTTATCCGGTGCTTTACCTCCTGCACCCGGCTGGAGGTACACATGAGATATGGATAAGTAAGGGTGATTTGCCACAGATAGCCGATGATGCCATTCGTTCAGGTATGTCTGTACCCATGATTATCGTGTTGCCAGATGCAAGTGGTATGGGTGAGTTTGGGCTCGGTAAACATTTAGGTTATTTTTCGGTACCAGAGTGGGATTACGAAACTTATTTTCACAATGAACTAATTCCATTGATTGATTCGGCTTACCGTACAATTGCTGATAAAAAGCATCGTGTAATTACCGGTGTGTCAATGGGAGGAGAGGCCGCTATTGCTTATGCTCAAAAACATTCTGAGTTTTACGGAGCTTCATGTGCGATAAGCGGTATTTTAGGTCATCCGGAACAAAGCCAAATGGCACAAACTGATAAGGACTATGCTGCTTCACTTATTGCGAATAATCCTGCGGCATACGTTGAGAATGCTACTTCTGAAGAGGTGGAAAAATTGAAAAGTGTGCGATGGTACACGGACTGTGGAGACAGTGATTTCTTTTATGAGGGTAATATCGAATTTTTCCTTGCCATGAAAAGAAAAAACATTCCAATTGACTACAGAATGCGGAGTGGAGTCCACAGTTGGTACTATTGGATTACAGGTCTGGCACCAATTCTTCATTTTCTATCTATCGGATTCAGCGAGTAGAAATTAAATGTCGGATGATTTAAGCTTGGCGATTTCTTTGAAAGTCTGTAGCAAAAGTTAAAAAAATTTTTGGGTATTGGGTGAAAGCTATTAATTTTGCAAGTGAAGCCGATATGACTGATGAGGCATCTTAAATTCAGATCGACTTAAACTGAGACCGTATAGTTAGGTCTAAACTATAATATGATTCTTTTGCAGAGGTCTAATTTAATTAATGCTATTCTTTCGATACCAAACATACTCCTTATATAATATATGAAAAAGCTTTATACCATGATTGTAACAGCGACCTTGGCTACAGCAGCTTATGGCGCTATTGAAACACCGGTGTTGTTCAGCGAGAATTTTGTCGCTATGGAACAGCAAAGCGACTATCCTACCGATGGTTGGACTACTTATGGAAATGGAGCTGTTCCAGCAGCTTCAATGACCGATTATTTCGGTAACACTGGTGATGGACCGGTTTATCTATTGCTTCGTCACGGTGATAAATGCTATGCTATGAGCTGTACTAATTTTAATCCTGCTCAAGCTGCTGACCAGTGGCTTATAACGCCGCCAATAGAGATTACTGATGATGCTATGGAGCTTACTTTCACGGGTGCTGTATATTGTAATGCCGGTAACTGGGGGTTAGGACGTAATCCTATTAAAGTGTTGGTATCTACCGATGGACCGGACCATGATGCATTTAGTGAGGTGCCGGTATATGAAGGTACCGTCAACGGCACTTCTGCTTCAGATGTAAGTACAAAAGTAATTAACTGTCCACTGAACGGTTTAGCCGGTAAGACAGTGTATTTAGCCTTTGTCAGCACAGGTGAGGACTTGGGTATGACCGGATTTACAGATATACAGATAGGTAATTATGCTGTGACTTTCGACAATAAGACTTTGCAGGTAGCTGATCCGGGACAGCTTGTTACTGTCGACCTTAATATCGGTATGAAGACTCCAGTGCCATGTGCTGGTTTTACAGCTGTGCTTACAGCTGGTGATGAAACACAGACACGTAGCTTTACCAAAGCTTTCGGTGGTAATGGCACAAGTCTGTTGTATCAGCGTGTGACATTTGACCCGATAGAGATGGGTAGTAGCTCAACGCTGAATTATACGATAACTGTGACACCTAATTATGAAGGTGCCCCAGCTTCAGTGTTGACTGGTGCAGTGGGATTGCCTACAGTAAGTTATGTTAACAATGTGGTGATAGAGGAACTGACAGCTACTGGTTGTCAGGCTTGTCCCTCAGGTGCTGCTTCGATGGAGTACTATCATGACATTTATCCGATTGAGGAAGGTAAAGGTCGTGTGATACCTATAGCGATACACGGTAACATTAATTACGCTGACCCTATGAACGAAGGTGTTGAGGGTTATGTGGCTTCAACAATATCACGCAACGGTACGAGCAGTTATCCTCAGGCTATATTTAACCGTTCGTCACGCGGTCTGATGCCAGATCGTCGTCAGGAAGTAGCTGCCCAAATGGAGCAGCGTAGTTATAACCAGGTGAATATAACGAGTGTCGAAGCTCCTGAAGCTGACAATCCCTGGGGTAAGAATTTGACTGTGCATTTCGATGTGCGTAACGCCTATGATGCCGAATCACGTCAGTTGACTGCAGCAGCTGTTATGGTTGAGGATAATGTACGTGGTAATACAGCCGGCTATGTGCAGACTAATGGTTTCTATAATCGTGATGCTTCGTATGTAAGTTCAGCATACGGTGAGTTTCTTGTGCCTTACATGACGAAGTATCTTGCCGGTGGTGAGTTTGGTGTGCAATATATCTCTTTTGATAAGATGGTATATCAGCATGTTGCACGTTGTATCGAACCTTCGTATGCTGGTGAGGCATTGAGTGAGAGCTGGATAGGCGACCAACCGAAAGCTTGTGAGTTAACTTTTGCTGTGCCGGAGAATGTGATTGACTTTACTAACACCTCTATTGTGATCTTGGTGATGGACGAGAACGGTAATATTGTGGCCAGTGATGTGCGTGAGTTCTCTGAGTATGGCAATTCGGGTGTTGACGAAGTGACTCTGACAGGTGTGAGTGCCCGTCGTGAGGGCATGGCTGTCATTGTTACAGCGCCTGACGATGCCGAGGTGTATGTTATCACTATGACGGGCTTAACTGTGGGTACTGCCAAAGGCTGTACGCGTATTGAGACTGGTGTAAATGGTCCTGTAATAGTGCGGGTAAATAACGCTGAGGGTAGCTGGAGTGCAAAGATTTAATTGATAAATAAACGAGCTAAAGCTCGCTCACACAACCAGGAGGCACCGCTTATGAAAAGTAAGCGATGCCTCCTTAGTTCTTGTTTGGGCTATGTCGTTTGTGGGAACTCGTGGTGTCTCCTGGTTGTGTGAGCGAGCTTTAGCTCGCCGGTTGCTCTTGTGGTCGTTTATCTCGCTTAGAGAGATGGGTTAGTCGAGAGGTGTGCGGAGACCTTCGTGACCGGCAATGACGTTGGGGAAGATAGTGGATGCTTCACGTACAAAGGCTTCGTCATCAGCATAGCGAGAGGAGTAGTGCCCTGTAAGAAGGCGTTTGACACCTGCATCACGGGCTACCATTGCCGCTTGCGCTGCGGTAGAGTGTCCGCGTCCGGCTGCGTCGGCAGCATGGTCAGTAAGGTAAGTGGTCTCATGGAACAAGAGATCGACAGGGCCTATGCGTGGAGCAAGGTCGGGCATATACATAGTGTCGCTGATGTGAGCGTATGAGAGTGGAGGAGAAGGAGGTGTAGTAAGAATATTGTTTGGTATGACAGTGCCGTCAGCACGAGTGAAGTCTGCGCCTGCTTTAATATTGTTGAACATGTAGACTGGTACACCATGGAAGTCACACATATCGCGGTGTAAATGACGTAGGCCTGGTTTTTCTTCAAATATATAGCCTACAGCAGGAAGTGTGTGACGTAAAGGTACAGTACGTACACGTAGGGATGAGGATTCATAGATGACAGCTTCTTCTTGGCGTATAACGTTGAAATGTACGTCAAAAGGGAGGTTGTGGTTGAAGGTTTCAAAAATGTTATTCAGAATTGTTTTTCCCTCTTCAAAGGTATGAATTGTAAGTGAGCCTCCTATCTGACTGAGAGCTAAAGTGCCAATAAGCCCCGGTAGGCCGAATACATGATCGCCGTGTAGATGTGTGAGGAATATATGACTGAGACGTGAGAAGCGTAGTCCCTGACGCATAAAGGCAAGTTGCGCACCTTCACCACAGTCGACCATGAAAAGATTGCCACGATGCTCGACTACTGTACATGAAGGCTGATGTCTTGGAGTTGGTTTAGCTGAACCACTTCCCAATGTATGGATAACAAAAGTAGACATGGGGTAAAAAATAGTGAGTGTAAAAAGAAACCACGCGGCAAAAGCGTGGGTGGTTGTGTATGTGAAAATAAAAGCGTACCTTTGCGGCCTCAGTAGGTGCCGCGGTAACCGGTACACAGCTGATGAAGTTTTTTCATAGGATTAGATTTTTTAAGGTTTTGGCAAGCGCCTGTCGGGAGACAGGCGCTTGTGTTATGATGAAGGCATAAATGTGTCAAAGGGGATGGTGAAAGCGAGCTAAAGCTCGCACACAACCAGGAAGCACACGATTGAGGGAGAGTAAGATGGTACTCTGTAGACGGACAGGTGTGAGGGAAGGGTAGGACAAGGAGGGATTACTTGCGTTGCATCTGGGAGTAATCCTTGGCAAGGCCACCGGTACCGGTCTCTTTGTAGAGAGAGGGCAGGTCGTGTCCAGTTTGCTTCATGACATCGACGAGGCGGTCGAAGGAGACACGGTGCGAGCCGTCTGTAAAGCTGGCATAAATGTTGGCATCGAGAGCACGGGCAGCAGCGTAAGCGTTACGCTCGATACAAGGTATCTGCACCAGACCACATACGGGGTCACAAGTCATGCCGAGATGGTGTTCGAGACCCATTTCGGCTGCATATTCAATCTGGGCTGGGCTACCTCCGAATAACTGACTTGCGGCTGCGGCTGCCATTGCACAAGCTACGCCCACCTCACCTTGACAGCCTACATCGGCGCCTGAGATGCTGGCGTTATGTTTTACAATATTACCTATGAGGCCAGCAGTGGCTAAGGCATGTAGCATTACTCGTTCAGGGAACTGACGACTCTGCCACAAATGATACAGCACACCGGGTACGACACCACTTGAACCGCAAGTAGGAGCTGTAACTATGGTGCCACCGGCAGCGTTTTCCTCGCTTACGGCCAAAGCGTAGGCAAACACACGACCACGTGAGCGAAGATTATCGCGATAACCTTCAGCTTTTACATAGTATGAACTTGCTTTGCGACGTAAGTTGAGGGGGCCAGGTAGACGTCCGTCGGTGTTGAGACCTCTTTCTACTGATTCTTTCATCGCTATCCACACATCATGTAGATAGTCATAGATGCCAGAGCCTTCTCGCTGTTCAACATATTCCCAATATGCACGTCCTGTACGCTCGCAGTAGGCCATTATATCTGAAAGAGTATCAAGATCGTAAATCTCGCCTTGTCCTTCGCGTACCATGCCATCATACTCAATAGCACCGCCACCTACGGAGTAGACGGTCCATTCATCAGAAGGTACACCCATTGCATCGAGAGTACGGAACTTCATGCCGTTAGGGTGATAGGGTAGGAATACATCAGGTTTCCAGATTATATTGACAGGCATCTCCGAACGTTCAAGTACATCTATTATAGCCACATCGGTCATGTGGCCTTTGCCTGTGGCGGCCAGACTGCCATAGAGTACAACTTCATAAGCGGCGGCCCGAGGGTGACGTGCCAGAAAAATCTCGGCAGCCTTGCGTGGTCCCATAGTATGTGAAGAAGAAGGACCAGTACCGATGCGATATAATTCTCTGATAGATTTCATGATAAAGATAGCGTTGAATAAGAATCACCTCTGAGCGTAGCGGCGCGGAACCGTAAGAAAGAGGGAAAGTAGTGCAAAGGTAACAAAAAAATCATAAATAATGAGGATTGCACAGGCGCGAGGGGTATACTAATTTTGCACAGTTATGAAAACCAGGACAACAACAGCTCTGACGGCTCTGACGGTTATGTTAGGTACCCCCGTTTCTATTCGTGCTCACCAAAGTGCGGCGGTACGTGATACTATAACCCTACCTGAATATAACGTAGTGGCAGTCAAACAACAAGACCGCCTATTTGAACAGCCATTAGCTGCTACACTTCTGACAGCTGCCGACCTTGAACAGCTAAATGCCACTGGTCTGCGTAGTATCTCGGACGTCGTGCCTAATTTCTATATGCCAGATTACGGTTCGCGTATCACATCATCAATATATGTGAGAGGCATAGGCGCACGTATAGACCAGCCAGCTGTTGGTCTGATAGTAGATAATGTAGCTATACTGAATAAAAACGCTTACGATTTTGACCTTGCCGACATAGCTTCGGTCGAGATGTTGCGTGGTCCTCAATCGACTCTGTTCGGTCGAAACACTATGGGTGGTCTTATCAATATTTCCACACCGTCGCCTATGCGGGTTCAGGACATCAGACTGACTGCTGAAACTGGTACTCATCTTAGACTACGTTTTCGTGGTGCTGTAAACCGACGACTAAGTGAAAAATTCGGTATTGGTATATCAGCCAATTATACTGATACACGTGGTGAATACACCAATCATTATAATGGTGCTGAAGTAGATCACGAACGTTCGGGCGGCGCACGTGTAAAAGCTGAATGGCGTGTAAGTCCACGTGTGCGTGTAATCAATACATTAGCTGCCAGTTTGTTGCATCAGAGTGGCTATCCTTACGAGTATATCGGCACCGGAGAGATAGCATACGATGATACATGTTATTATCGAAGGTTTGCACTTACAGACGGTCTTACCGTGAGTCACAGCTACGACCGTTATACACTGACAAGTGTGACCAGTGTTCAACATCTGAACGATAATCTTACACTCGATCAAGATTTTCTGCCTACCGATTATTTTACACTGACACAAGCACAACGCGAAACAGCCGTCACGCAGGATATAGTGGTTCGCAGTCATGGAGGTGATTCACCTTACGGATGGTTAGGAGGACTGTTCGGTTTTTATAAACACATGAATATGAACGCACCGGTTACATTTAAAGATGCCGGTATTCGCACTCTTATAGAAGACCACCGTAATAATGCCAATCCGATGTATCCTATACGGTGGGATACACGTTCATTTCCTCTTAACAGCGATTTTACACTGCCTACATGGGGTGTGGCTCTTTATCATGAGTCGACTCTTCATGTTGGAGATTTCAATCTGACTGCAGCGTTACGTCTTGATTATGAGCATGCTGCTTTGCATTACCACAGTTATTGTGATACTGGCTATACTATATATGATCCGGAAGATTTACCTTATCGTCATGTAAATATAAATATAGACGACCATGGACGTCTGAACCGTCATCATCTTACTTTATTACCACGCTTTGGGGCAGTATATAACCTCAGTCGTGAGATAGGTAATATATATGCTAATATCTCAAAAGGTTATAAATCGGGAGGTTATAACACACAGATGTTTAGCGAGGTGTTACAGCAACGTCTCATGAGCATAATGGGTATAGGGGGTAATGATGATATAGACGCCATAGTAGGTTATAGACCTGAGAAAAGTTGGAACTACGAGATAGGAGCTCATCTTTGGCCTGCTGACGGTTTAGGCTTAGAAGCAGCTTTATTCTACATAGACTGTCGTGACCAACAGCTCACGATGTTTCCTGAAGGTACCACTACAGGACGTATGATGACAAATGCTGGGCAGACACGCAGTATGGGCGCCGAACTGACTGTACATTGGCAACCTGCTACGGACTGGAACCTAACAGCCAGCTATGGACTGACAGATGCACGTTTTGTTCACTTTAATGACGGACGAGAAGACTATGCAGGTAAGCGTTTGCCCTACGTGCCAGCCAATACCTTATTTGTACAGGGTATATACAATCATAACTGGAAAGGAACATTCATAAAAAGCGTGACAGCTGAAGTGAATCTACGAGGGACAGGTGATATATATTGGAACGAAGCGAACACACAGCGTCAGTCGTTTTATCTGTTACCCGGTGCTCAGATTACTGCAGAAGCAGGCATAGTTAGTCTGAGTGTATGGGGACGAAATCTTACGGCCACACACTATGATACGTTTTATTTCGTTTCTATGGGAAACGAATTTGTACAACGTGCCAAAACTCGCGAGATAGGAGCTACATTAACAGTAAAATGGTAAGACATTGTTCCGCGATATATTGAAATATGATAACAACAATAATAACTATACATAACAAAATGAAGACAAGTAAACTTATGTGTGCCTTTGCTGCCGTTGCTATGCTGACGGCTGGCACATCATGTAGCAAACATGATCCGGAGTCGACTTATACCGTTTCATATCCTATCTATAACCTTTATACTCCGCTTACTGACGGTCAGGCAGCTCATGTTTCACCGGGCACTTATCAGTTGTTTTATGACTTTATCAACGTTACTGTTCAGATTGGCGCCAATGGTGTAACATGGAACAATGCTGCCTACAATTTCACTACTGATGCAGTACGTTTCACCAGTGGTTATGATAAAGATGGAGGCGAAGTGATAGAGTTCAAAAATGCTAAGGCTACTGTAGCTGGTATGGAGGTTGATATGACCGGTATGCTTACCAACCGTAAGTACTATACTAAACAAGTTGTGCCTGACATAGATGGAGGAGTATTGAATTATTATGAACTACCGGTGATAGCTTTCGGCTATAATATAGGTGATCTTTACTCAGTGCGTACTTTCAATCCTGAGTCTTACATTGGTGGTACTACTCAGACTACATACGAGATGGATGGTGAGCCTAAGACTTACACCACCAATAAGATGCTGTATCGCACGGTTATTGACCCTCAAAAGATGACAGCCGATATGGTGATGTACAATGCTCGTTTTGCTGACGAGATGGGTCGTGACCTGGTAGCAGTGGTACTGAAGAATCTTAATGTAGAGTGGCTTCCCAATGGCTATCGTATAAGTGGCAATGATATTATTCCTTTCTATCTCGAAGGAGAAGCTCTTCAGCCAATACCTCCGTTTACCTTCAATAGTATTTCGGTAAGCACTGTCGGCGATCGCTTGACTGATTTCGTCATAGACTATGAGGTGGCAGGAAAGTATAAGGGCCATTTTGATGGTTCGGTTATACTTCCGGCTTCAAGTAAAGATTAACAACAGAGCAAATATATATTGATTATAAGACTTTAGTTGACATACTGCAAGTACAGGGTAGGGCACAGATGGTGTTCCTGCCCTGTTGTTGTATCAAAAAGGTAGTTGTAAAACATACCGTTTAAGTTTAAAGAGTGACCTAAAAATTTTTGCTGCTTTAAGAATTTTTAAATATCTTTGCAACAAATTGTTGAATGAGGTCAGGGCATTCGACATCGAAATTGATGTAATCAACTAAAATACAACATATTAATATGAATCTACTATTAGAGATAGGCAATAACACCCTTGCCGTTACAGCTACGCTGACCGGTATAGGCTTGGTGTTCGCGGCCTTGCTGATAGCCAAATTGATTTCGCCGAAGTCATATTCGGTGAAGAAAGCGGAGACTTACGAGTGCGGTATTCCCACACGCGGTGAGTCGATGATACAATTCAAAGCAGGCTATTACATCTTTGCGATTCTGTTCCTTATTTTCGATGTCGAGACAGTCTTTCTTTATCCGTGGGCAGTAGTTACCCGCGGTATGGGTCCTAAAGGTCTTCTCTGCATCGGAATCTTTATGTTTGTACTCATCATGGGCCTTGCATACGCATGGCGGAAAGGAGCGCTGAAATGGAAGTGAAGATCAAAAGCATGAAGCATGAGGACTTCAAGGACAACGCCTATATCGACAAACTTGTAGAGGAGCTGAACGCCAGCGGTACCAACGTTATGGTTGGTAAATTGGATCAGCTTATCAATTGGGGTCTGTCAAATTCGCTGTGGCCTTTGACGTTCGGTACAAGCTGCTGCGCCATAGAGTTCATGAGCCTCGGTGCTGCTCGTTATGACATGGCTCGTTTCGGTTTTGAGGTGGCACGTAACTCACCACGTCAGGCCGACTATATAATGGTGCAGGGTACTATCGTACATCGTATGGTGCCTGCGCTGCTGCGTCTTTATGATCAACTCGCTGAGCCTAAGTATGTAATAGCTTGCGGTGGTTGTGCCGTATCGGGTGGACCGTTCAAGAACAGTTACTGTGTGTTGCCAGGTGTAGATAAAGTACTGCCAGTTGACGTATATATCCCGGGCTGTCCTCCGCGTCCTGAAGCTTTCTTCTACGGCCTGATGCAGCTGCAGCGCAAAATTAAGGTACAGAAATTCTTCGGTGGTGTCAACCGTAAGGAACGTATTGAGGAATTTTTTGCCAAACATCCCGAAGAAAGAGGCCAGTTAGGCTGAACCTAAAAATTTGAGACAAGAACCGCCAACCGACTAATCAACACATGAGCGATATAAAAGCAAAAATCAGCCAGATTTGTCCTTCGGTCACTTTCGAAGAAGGTGATTGTCTTCTGGTCAATGTGCCTGAAAAGGACTGGCACGCTTTGGCCACAGCCCTTAAGAATGACCGTGAACTGGACTATGACTTGCTCACCGCTGTGGTGGGCATGGACTGGAAAGATAGCCTCGGTGTCATCTACTATCTGACTTCGACATCCCATAATTGGGATATCCTTGCAGTTAAGGTAGCGGTGACCGACCGCAAAGACCCCATGATTCACTCAGTGAGTGACCTCTGGAAAGTAGCTCTGTTCCAGGAGCGTGAGGCTTTCGACTTCTATGGCATCAAATTCATTAATCACCCCGACATGCGCCGTTTCTTCTTGCGCAATGATTGGGTAGGCTATCCTCTGCGTAAGGACTATGATGCAGATCCCAAGCTGAACCCTGTGCGTATGGAAGATGAGAAGCACGAAGACGACACAGTAAGCTTTGTAGAAGACGAAAACGGCAAAATAAAGAAAATACCGGGAAAGGTATTTTCTGACGATGACTATGTTGTAAACTTTGGTCCACAGCACCCTTCAACTCACGGTGTGATGCGTTTCCGCGCTGCCGTAGATGGTGAAATTATTAAGAAAGTAGATGTCGTATCAGGTTATATACACCGTGGTATCGAAAAACTTTCTGAGGGACTGACCTATCCACAGATACTGCATTTCACTGACCGTATGGACTACATGTCAGCTCATCAGAACCGTCACTGTCTGTGTATGTGCATCGAGAAAGCTTTAGGGCTTGAGGTGCCTCAACGCGCAGTGGTAATACGTACTATGATGGACGAGCTGATGCGTATATCATCGCACCTGTTGGCTTTTGGCTGTACTGCTATGGACCTTGGTGCTACGACAGCATTCTTCTATGGTTTCCGTGAACGCGAGATGGTACTTGACATCTTCGAGAAGACTTGTGGTGCTCGTATGTCGATGAACTATAACGTCATAGGTGGTGTGATAGCTGACCTGCACCCCGATTTTGTTAAGGACGTTAAAGAACTTATACGTATCATGCCAGAGCGCATGAAAGAGTATCATAAAGTCTTTACCGGTAATATCATTGCCATGAACCGTCTCAAAGGAGTCGGTATACTGAGCAAAGAGAATGCTATAAACTATGCTATCACCGGTCCCAGCGGACGTGGCTCAGACTGGAGCTGCGATTGCCGCAAGAAGCATCCATACGCTGCCTATCCGATGGTACATTTTGAGGAAGTACTCGAAAAAGGCTGTGACTCTTATGCCCGTTACATGGTGCGCATGAGGGAAATAGAGGAGAGCGTACATATATTGGAACAGCTTGTTGACCGTATACCTGAAGGCCCGATACGTGCTCAGGTGCCCAAAATCATCAAGTTGCCTGTAGGACGCTGGTATCAACAGGTAGAAGCCAGCCGAGGCACATTCGGTGTCTATATCGAGAGCGACGGTCAGAAGAATCCGTATCGTGTACACTTCCAGAGTCCTTGCTTCAACCTTGTAGGTGTAATGGACATCTGCTGTCAGGGCAACATGATAGCCGACCTTATAACAATCGGTGCTGCTCTTGACTTTGTAATACCTGACATAGACCGTTGATAGGTCGAGAAAAATAAGAAACGACAATAAAACCCAAAAATAATCCATCCACTATGTTTGATTTTGGAATATGGACAAAATGGTTTAACGACCTGCTGATGGGATGTATGCCCGAATGGCTGGCAATTCTCATCGAATGTGTGGTCATAGCTGTTCTTGTACTTCTGACCTACACGGTGCTGGCGCTTTTCTACATTCTGTACGAGCGTAAGCTGTGTGCTTGGTTCCAGTGCCGTCTTGGCCCTATGCGTGTGGGCAAATGGGGTCTGCTGCAGGTGTTCGCGGACATGTTCAAGATTCTTGTTAAAGAGCTTATCAGTCTGAAAGGCACCGACCGCTTTCTGTTCAAGTTGGCTCCTTATCTTGTCATTACGTCGTCAGTAGTGATGCTGGCATGTCTGCCTTGGGGACGCGGACTTCAGATAATTAACTATAACATAGGTATTTTCTTCATACTTGCTGTCTCGTCGGTAGGTGTGTTAGGTATACTTTTAGCCGGTTGGTCATCAAATAACAAATACACCCTCATCGGCGCTATGCGAAGTGGCGCGCAGATGATAAGCTATGAAATATCTCTGGGTCTGGCACTTATAACTATAGTAGTATTTGCCGGTACTATGAATATTACAGAGCTTGTGTATGAACAGGAAAAGGCATGGTTCCTTTTCCGTGGCCACATACCCGCCATTATAGCCTTTTTAATCTATATAGTAGCTGCCACAGCTGAGACTAACCGTGGTCCATTCGACCTTCCGGAAGCTGAGCATGAGCTTATCGCCGGTTATCATACGGAGTATTCAGGTATTCACTTCGGCTTCTTCTATCTGGCTGAGTATCTAAACCTTTTCATTGTTTCAGGTATAGCATCTCTGATGTTCCTCGGTGGCTGGATGCCGCTGCATATACCTGGTTGGGATGGTTTTAATGCTGTGATGAACTGGATACCTTCGATAGTATGGTTCTTGGGCAAAGCCTTCTTTATCTCATTCGTCATCATCTGGTTCAAGTGGACTTTCCCACGTGTACGTATCGACCAGATGCTTGCTTTCGAGTGGAAATACCTCATGCCGCTGTCGCTGGCCAACCTGCTTCTGATGGCAGTGTTCGTGGCCCTTGGCTGGCACTTCTGATAAATCAGATGCAAAGAGAAACGACAACTCACAAACACTAACATCGATAAAAACAGAAAAACAGATATGAGCGCTAACTACGGAACAGTGACTCAGGTGATCGGCCCGGTTATCGACGTGTCCTTCGAGGGTGGTAAGGAGAATATCCCGCCTATTTATAATGCTCTTAAGGTAGAGCGTGATAATGGTGAGGAACTTATCCTTGAAGTCGAGCAGCATATCGGCGAGGACATAGTACGCTGTGTGGCCATGGAAAGTACCGACGGCGTGCGCCGCGGGGTTAAGGTGCTTGACCTCGGACGCCCTATAGCAGTGCCGACAGGCGATCAGGTTAAAGGCCGACTGCTCAATGTCATCGGTGAGCCTATTGACGACCTTGCTCCTATAAGCCGTGACCACCTGCGTCCCATACATCAGCCGGCGCCTGCATTTGACGAACTCGCTATTTCTACCGAGATACTTTATACCGGTATATAGGTTATTGATCTTTTGGAACCATATTCCAAGGGTGGTAAAATCGGTTTGTTCGGTGGTGCCGGTGTAGGTAAGACCGTGCTCATCATGGAGCTTATCAACAATATCGCCAAGGGTCATAACGGTTACTCCGTATTCACCGGTGTAGGTGAACGTACTCGTGAAGGTAACGACCTTCTGCGTGAGATGATTGAGAGTGGCGTTATAAAATATGGTGAGAAATTTGAGGAAGGCATGGAGAAAGGTCAGTGGAATATCAAGGACGTCGACATGTCTGAAGTTGCCAAGTCTCAGTCAACTCTTGTGTTCGGCCAGATGAACGAGCCGCCGGGCGCGCGTCTTCGTGTGGCTCTGTCAGGTCTGACGGTAGCTGAACAGTTCCGCGACAGTGACGGCGGTGGTAAAGAGGTACTTCTGTTCATTGACAACATCTTCCGTTTCACACAGGCCGGTAGCGAGGTTTCAGCACTTCTTGGCCGTATGCCTTCTGCAGTAGGTTATCAGCCTACACTGTCATCGGAAATGGGTGCTCTTCAGGAACGTATCACCTCGACCAAGACAGGTTCAATCACATCGGTACAAGCTATCTATGTGCCTGCCGACGACCTTACTGACCCGGCTCCGGCTACTACCTTCTCCTTCCTTGATGCTACTACAGTGTTGAGCCGTAAGATTGCTGAGCTCGGTATATATCCCGCTGTTGACCCTCTGGACTCAACTTCACGAATACTTGACCCACATATCATAGGCGAAGAGCATTACAACGTGGCTCAAGGAGTAAAACAGCTTCTTCAGAAATACAACGAGCTGCAGGATATCA
>CAYNUE010000075.1:0-16813 GCA_964400325.1 uncultured Sangeribacter sp.
AAGAAATACATGGAGAATCTCGTTGAGAATCTGCGCACTGCCCTCGGCAAGCACATCATCAATCTTCCCTGGATGAGCGATGAAACTAAGCTGCAGGCTCTCAATAAACTCTCTGCCATCACTGTGAAGATCGGTTATCCCGACAAGTGGAAGGATTATTCGACAATGGTAATCGATCCTTCTCTCTCATTCTATGAGAATATTCACAATGCCAACGTGTGGCATAACGAAGACTATAACTCTAAGTGGGGCAAGCCCGTAGACCGCACCGAATGGGGCATGACTCCTCAGACTATCAATGCCTACTACAACCCCATCAACAACGAAATCGTGTTCCCAGCCGGTATTCTGCAAGCTCCTTTCTTTGACCCCAATTCAAGTGATGCCGAGAACTATGGTGGTATCGGTGTTGTCATTGGCCACGAACTGACACACGGATTCGATGACCAGGGCTGTCAATTTGATGCTGAGGGCAATATGATTAACTGGTGGACTCCTGAAGATGCTGAAGCTTTTGCTAAACTTACTCAGGGTCTTGTAGGGCAGTTTGACGAAATAGAAGTACTGCCCGGCCTCCATGCTAATGGTCAGTACACTCTCGGCGAGAATATCGCAGACCAGGGTGGTCTCCGTGTAGCTCTTACTGCCTTCCTTGACTCTCAGAAGAAGAAAGGTGTTGACGTTAACGCACCCTCAGCTAAGATAGACGGCCTTGATCCCATACAAGCCTTCTATATGAACTTCGCTAACCTTTGGGCACAGAATGTTCGCGATGAAGAAATTCGCTCACTCACTGTAGGCGACGTTCACTCACTCGGTGAGAACCGTGTCAACGTTTCACTCCGCAATCTTGAGCCTTTCTTCCAGGCATTTGATATCAAGGAAGGTGACAAGATGTACCGTCCTGTTTCTGAACGCATCATTATCTGGTAAACCCCTCGGCGTTTTAACCAGCGCGAAGCTATTCCATTCAAAAGCAAAGCTTTGCTCAAAAGCCTTCTAAGGCTATAAACACTTGTAAGGGTCGTATGAGTTTCTTCATACGACCCTTACATAAATAACCATAGTCTTCTTTTCTATCAAGACACCAACCATGCCTCACTTTAACTTTAAGACAAAGAAGTTGTCTCGATTTTTGCTTTTTATTGCAATCCCGCTATTGTGTTGTTGCACATCTATTCACCGTTCTAACGGTTGGTATCCCGTCTCAGACTTGAACAAGATTGAAGGTAATATAATAGCCTCTGTTGCTGACTTTGAGACTGTTGTACTGGATACGACCTCGATTCCAGGTATCACTTTCATAGATGGAAAACTAACACCTGACGCTACCAAAAGATTCACTGAAGCCTCAGAACAGCGAATAGGCAAACGTATCGGTTTTGTCTACAAAGATTCCGTTATCACAGCTCCAACTGTCCACTGTCGTATAGAGAGTGGCACTTTCACTATAAACAGTGATGACAAAAATCTACTTATTACGATTTATAATTCCATCACATCAGAACCACACTAAGAGACCTGTAGAGAAAGCCGAGAAATCAAGTCCTGTTGAAGTTTTCAACACTCTCATCGGAGCATAACGTGCATATATTCCCAAACCTGACCAACCGATAACACCCATTACATCGACTGTTACAGGTCTTTGATGAATATCATACGTTTTTATAGTGTAATCACGTGCTTCAAACTTATAACTTGTCCTGAGATGCCCACCTGTATTGAAATTAACTATCGGTCCAACAGCAAAATGGAAATCTCTTTGGCGTCCAAAAGATATATCATAAAATATAGGTATCTGAAGGGAAAATGTTGCAAGTACTGAGCTACCTTTTACCATTCCGGGCTCATATTCATTCAGAGTTATGCTCTCATCATAATTTTTGTGGAAATAGCGAGTCCTATGCAGGACATAATTACGCCAATTCATACCGAGACCTGTAGTTATAGAATTTGGCCCGTATGCCCAACGCACTCCGAGTATAACGTTCCAGGTCCATTCAAGACTTCGCCCCATTGAAGAAGGCAGTGCAGGAGTTGCGTTGACAGGTGTTACCCAGCCTAAACCAAGACCCTCACTAACAAGACTCCATTTGCTTTTACCTTTCTGACTAAGTTTTATACCAAAGTCAATACGCTTTGTACCCCGATAAGATTTCACTTCACGATTGTCAGGGTCAGGAAGTGGAAAAGCGAATTGCATAGGATTATCTCCGGGAGCTATAAAACATATCTCCACATCACGGTTATCAATTTCTATAACACTTATATCCTTGATTTCCTTAATAGTCGATAATGTGGTAATTTTATATTCCTTAGCATCTGGAGCATTTGTCTGATAATAGTAGTTCTCTGCTCCTCCGTCTATCTGGCTTACTGTGACGGATATAAAAGCATTATTCGACAAAATAGCTATCTCCTCAGCCTTAGCAGCTGTAAAGAGTGTATCACGCTGCTCCTCAGCTTTAGCTTTTGTTACGCCCAACAGAAGCATAAAAATAACGAAAATACGGTTTAACATAACTTTTATATGGAAAGTTTTTTATAATTATAGTGTATCAAAACCAAGAGCACATAAATCACTTGGATTTCTTTGTCAGTGATTGAATTAAGTCTGACACCTCCTGATCACCGAGACTACCTTCGAGATATACCACAAGTACGTTTGAGTTATTATTTGTGGCATTGTTCAGATAATAAAGGTATCTGTTAAGTTTAGTATCGCCATCTGTAATAGGCTTAAGTATAAAAAGAGCAAAATAAAGTTTGCCATCTTTATATCTCACGTTCTTACCGATTGCCTGTGCGCTGTCAGCAAGAACAAGGCGTTCTACCAATTGTTGGTAAGTAGCCGCAGGCCCTTTGAATGTAGCAAGTACCGTAAGGTCATGTGATTTAAGAAATTTATGTGTACCGCTGATTATAGTTTCTGTCACCTTAGGGTCAGAAGCATATTTACCGTTAAATATCTCATTAATATTTAGACCTTTTTGTGCTGCAGCAGTCAGCACAAAGGCTATCAGCAGTAGCGGGGTGAGTAATAAGCGTTTTATGTTCATATATCTGATAAATTAAATTCTGAATCATATTTCTCAGTAGCAGAAGCCAAATCGTCAAGTTCATCAAGAAAATCTATCTTCATCTCGTCAGTGGCTTGGTCAAGCTCACTCATATTCTGAAATAGTATCTCCATGACGGCATCTTCATCTCTGATACATTTTCCATTAACAAAAGCAAGGCAGTTAGTACTACCAAAACCGTTATCTTTCAGCTGCAAGACATATACGCTCGATACCACAAGAGTAACGACGGCGGCAATTATAGTCCCATACCTCACTTTTTCATAACTGAATATTTTCTTAATTCTCTTCTTTTCTGTCTTTTGTACTCTCTCAGGAGCACGAAAGCCCATCAGAGCTTTAGCCTCATCAATACAATGATGAGTAAACTCAGTTGTGGCCAGCTGTTTACGCAGTTTATTTTCCTCCTCATCTGTCAACAAACAATCAAAATATCTATCGATTTCCTGCAATAGATTCTGGAGGTTATCCTTATCTTTTATCATAACTGTGATGTTTTACAAATTTAGATTTCATTTTTACGATACACCTCTCGTATGATTTTTCTTGCACGACTAAGGATTTGACGCACATTATCCTGTGTGATTTTCATCCTATCAGCAATATCATGATAAGAAAGACCCTCGACATCATGCATGAAAAATATTTGTTGTTGCTTTTCATTCAGCACCTTTCTGCTAAGCATAAGAACAGCCTTATAAGTTTCCTTCCGTTCTTTTTCCTTATCTGCTTCACTCTCTGCCTCCAACTCAACTACTTGTTCAAGTGAAAGAGAAGGATGCGACAGATTACGGCGTTGTAAGTCAATTGCTGAATTTCGCACGGCTGTATAAGTCAATTTAACCGCCTCCAACTCGCTTTCAATGGACTTATGATGAAGCCAAAGCCGGCAGAAAGCATCATGAAGCACATCGTCGGCAGTCTCCGGACTTCCTACAATTCCCATAGCCATACCGCGAAGCTTATCACGGAAGCGCATAAATGCCGATGTCAGTTTGGATTGTTCCACATGCCTTGCATTAAAGTTACATATCGCTTACATCACCATAACGAAGCAAAACGCTCCATGTGACAAATTTTATAAATCTTATAAGTCTTATAAATGCTTACCCAAGTGTCACCACAAGTACTCACTACCCAGTTACCAACATAGAGTCCTACCCGCCTGCGTGCCTCCTGGTTCCGTGTGCGAGCTTTAGCTCGCCTGTCTCTACCCCGACTCAAAAAGAAAAGCCGACTCTAAGCAGAATCGGCTTTTCTTCACAATTATTTTTCCTATCAGCGACTGAATTTACGGAAAGTCACACGTCCATCTTTCGTAGTAGCTACGGCAATATATACTCCCGTGCCAAATCTCGACAGGTCTATTCCCTTGTTAGTACGTACAGTACCATAGCATAGACGTCCAGCAGTATCATATATCTCAATCTCAGCGACAGTCTCAGTACCCTCAACATAAAGCATACTACCCGAGATACGTAATTGGACATCCGCCTCAGAAACCAACTCGAAAATGCCCGCCGGGAGCTTACCATCAGTAAGACCCTGTACGTACATAGACACTGGGAAATCTCCCTGCTGGTCAACAAATTTTGCATCCGGCACACGAATCATAACGGTATGTTCACCAGCCGACAAACCGCTTAGATTCACTTCACGAATAGGTATCCCAGCTCCCGGACACCAGTTGCTCCAACTCTCCCAAAATGAATCGGGCTGCGGCTTACTACCATAAATACCATTACCCTGCGTATTATACTGACGATAAGGCTCACATGATACACCACCAGGAGTATACACCAATTCAAGTTCACCGTCTACATATATTAGGTGCTTGCGTCTTACATACTCCTCTCCACCAGAATTGGCACCGTGATTAGATGTAATCAGTGTAATACGTGCATCCTGCACATCTTTCGGCATCTCGAAATGATAAGTCTTGGTACATGTTCCGATTGTATCGGTACCAGTCTCTGAGTAATTGTTGAGATTGTGTCCCTGTGACTCTGGACGTTTCATCACTATAGGTATAAGCAGATGATTATCTACCTGCGGAGCCGGTTCACCTGTACTCTCAAAACGGAATGTACCCTTAAATACATCGTTACGACCTACACAGCCTATTATCTGCTGATTGGCAGCATAAGGCACTCCGAATAGCTCGAACTCCAAATAATAATCATACTCAGCTCTCAGGTTACTGTCACGAAAAATCAATGCAGTAGCATCATTTGAGAATTCGTATGGAACACTCTTTGGATTCTTATTCTTATTCATGAACGGAGTGATAAAACGCGCCAACTCAATACGCTCTACCTCTTCTGGCACATAACTTTCGGCACCTTTAGGTACAAAAGCAAGATTGATATTACCGATACGGTCATAGTTATCACACAATGCTCCTATCTCGACACACATGCGCAAGTCGTCGCCCATCCAATCGAGCTGTTCGTCAGTAAGACGTACAGCATATAGATGATTGGCATGACGTATGACCCCGTCATCGAGCTCAGCATCAAACACTGTGCTATTATACCCATCATAGAACTTGACCTGGTCAAATATAGTCAGCGTACGCGGTTCAACACTCTCCTGAGCTTGTACAGCCATTACATTTAGAAGTGAGGCTGCTGCAAAAGTAATTGGTAAAAATCGTTTCATTAGCTCTATTATTGTTATACGGTACAGCCTCCCGACTGTTATGCCGGAAGGCTGCATATATTATTTTATAAGCCAGTTGATTATTTAAACAGATATTGTGACGAAATCGACTGGTTGTTATGTATACGACGGATAGTGTCGGCAAACAGACGAGCTACAGGAAGGATTGTAGCCTTAGGATTATCCTTACCATAAGGTATAGAGTCAGTAAATACTATCTCGGTCAGGCCACTTGCTTTCACACGGTCAGTAGCTGGATCACTCATCACAGGGTGACTGCAAAGAGCGCGTACCGATGCAGCACCATATTCCAACAATAGGTCAGCTGCTTTGGTGATTGTACCTGCTGTATCGACTATGTCATCTACAAGGACTACATTCTTTCCTTCGACATCACCTATGACTGTCATCTTAGCCACGACATTAGCTTTAGCACGTTGCTTATGACACAGCACCAAAGGCACATCGAAATATTTAGCATACGAATTAGCTCGCTTGGCACCTCCGACATCAGGCGATGCTATTACCATATCCTTGAGATGTAGACTTTGGATATAAGGTATAAAAATCGATGAAGCATAAAGATGATCGACCGGAACATCGAAGAAACCTTGTATCTGATCCGCATGTAGATCCATAGTGATGAGACGGTTAATACCGGCGACACTGAGTAGGTCGGCTACTAATTTAGCGGCTATCGACACACGTGGTTTGTCCTTACGGTCCTGACGTGCCCAACCGAAATATGGTATTACGGCGATGATACTGCCTGCCGATGCACGTTTGGCAGCATCTATCATCAGCAACAGCTCCATCAGGTTGTCACAGTTCGGGAAGGTAGACTGAACCAGATAAACTTCGGCGCCACGTATTGATTCTTCGAACGCTACTTCAAACTCACCGTCAGCGAAGCGCTCAATCTTCATCTTACCGAGCTCTATGCCCAGATCTTTACAGATAGATTCACCTAAATAGAGGCTTTTTGTGCCTGCAAAAACCTTGATAGGCGGAAGGGAATTACTCATGATTCTGATTTTAGCTTATTTTATTGCCACAAATTTAAGTCTTATTTTTTGATTTCTTTCCTTTGTGGGGCTTTTTTATTATGTTGTATATGGTTTTCTATTTCTTTACGACTCTCGATATGCAACACTACAGCGTTATTGGCTCCAAGGCTCACAGTACTCTGTCCACCACGATGCAAACTGAGTGGCTTTTTGTCACCCCATAGTAAATCGGTAACATGTAAATCACCTTCAGGTAGACCAGCCATATCGAAAGCAAGGTCAGGTATATTGATTGACAAAGTCACATCATGACAATCAAAATTTGCCACCACTAACACAGCTTCGTCAGCCGTATAGCGTATAAAAGCATAATGACTGTGAGGATCAAAGCGGGGATTATCCAGATTGACATACATCAAATCGAAGAATGCTCCTACCCGAAGTGGTGCTGAGCTGTTGCAGAGTGTCAACACACGTTTATACATATTGCGTAGCCAGCGTTCATGCGCTGTTAGCTTTGCATCACTACATAAACCTCCGTCATACCAACGACGCATGGTGTCATAACTCCAATAATCAAATATGGTAGTACGGTTATTATCTCCCGCAAATCCCTCATTATCCTTTGCTGACTCACCAAGCTCCTGACCATAGTATATCATGAAAGGCCCTTTGCTCATCATGCTGCTTACCACCAGCGACGGCACCACACGTGCAGGTGTACCGGCGTATGCTTCCGAACCAAAACGTACCTCATCATGATTTTCAAGGAAATTAAGCATTCGATTCCCTATACCGTCTACAGTTTGCCAACAATATGTAAGTTGAGCTGCTGAAACATGGTGTCGTTCTATACCTACAAGCGTATCATAAAGATTAACTTTGTCATATAGATAATCAAAACACCCATAGTCAAGAAAAGGACGGTAAAGGCCAATATCATATATCTCACCTATAAACAGACAATCTGGATAATCAGACTTAACCTGAGGGATAGCCCAATGCCAGAATGCCAACGGCACCATAAACACCATATCACACCGGAAGCCGTCTATACCTTTTGCTGCCCAATAACGTAATATATTGAGCATTTTCAACCATGTGTCAGGGGCTGGATCGAAATACTCATTTCCATTCCAATAATCCTTACCATAATTGAGTTTTACAGTTTCATACCAGTCATTACGACCACAGAAAGCGGTAAAACAATCGTTACCCGTAGCTTTAGCAGGAAACTCAATGTATGGTGCATCACCCTCAGTATCGAGTGGGAAATTGGGAGCGAAGCGTTGACTCGGCATATAATAATAATTATTATCGCGCTCAAAGAAATGAGTGGTGTTGTCACCATCACCAAAGTCACGTACTCCCGCCGGAGCACAATCGGAATGATATACACGTGCTGTATGGTTAGGCACAAAGTCTATCAAGACTTTCATACCTTCAGCATGTATGCGTTCTACAAGTGCCTCAAACTCCTTCATACGGGAAGGTATATCTTCAGCCAGACACGGATTGACGTCATAATAATCCTTTATGGCGTAGGGTGAACCGGCTTCTCCTTTCACTACATTGGGATTATCACGCTCTATACCATAAGCTGTATAATCACTCTTTGTGGCGTTTTCTATCACACCAGTCAGCCACAGGCAATTGATACCCAGCTCCTTTATACTACGCAGCACATGCGGTGTATAGTCATTAAACTTACCGCTACCGTTGCGCTCAAGTGTACCCCAAGGAACAGGATTAGGTTCTGTGTTGGTTAGTATACGCGGAAACACCTGATATATCATCAGACGCTCTTCGTTACTTAAATTCTTGCTCTGTGAATGATTCATTGTGTCTTTTTGCATAGTGTTGGTTGGCTTGTTACTTTTCAAGAGTTTTCTCAAGCACTCTACACGCGGCGTCATAACCATGCTTCACCGCCTTATGGAGTATCGAGAGCTGGAAGGTCTTGTATTGTGACATGATAGAAGACTGTATCACATAATCGCACAAACGCAGATCCTGCAATGTATTAGCCTTCGACATAAGCTGATACGAACGAAGTGCTATATCAAGTACTGAAGATTTGAAATGATAGTCACGACTGAGCGGACTACAATTGCTACCGTAAAGTATCTTACATGATTTACGTATGGCCCATGCAGGCAGATTACGTAAAACTCCTCCATCTACATAATTTATACCATTTATTTTGACCGGTGCAAAGACCACAGGTATACTACACGAAGCCAATACTCTCGGCACAATTTCACCTTTCAACCATCCTATAGCCTTACCATGTTCTATATCGGTAGCACATATCACTGTCGGTATGCGCATTTCTTCAAGATTTTTAACTGGCAACCACGAATCAAGGAGTTTGCCGAATCGATTCAGACGCATCAGACCTTCTTTAGGTATGGTCCACTCAGTAAAATCGCTCATACCTGATGACTCAGCGAAACATTCCTGAATCTCAAGTGGACTAAGGCCAGCACCATATAAAGCCACGGCTATGGAGCCGGCTGAAACTCCGGCCATAACATCAGGTTTGATACCGAAGCGTTCAAAGGCCATGAGAACTCCAATATGTGAGAAGCCGCGAGCACCGCCGCCACTCATCGCCAGTCCTATACTGTTATCCTGTAGCAGGCCGATTCGCTCAAGAAGTCCATCTATATTCCAAGCCATAGTTTTTTATTTGACTGTACCGTTGTAGTGCCACAGACACTGTAATATTACATATATTGTAACATTGTTAGCGTCAGTGTTATCTCTTCAACTTGCAAAATTAACCATTTTCGCTTGTCTTCGTACTATTCGTCGCTATTTTTTTCACTCTCCGTCTCCAACTGTTCTTCGATTACCTCTTCTTCCACGGGGTCTTCGATGTCATCACCAATCTCATTTTCATCTTCCTCCGTGATTTCTGATTCGGGCAAAGAATCATGTTCTGTAGCTACTGATTTGCGGCGACGTTTCAAGAAAGTAAACATACGGTCAAAATCATGACGGTACACTACACCTAAACCCTGTGTGGTAAGAGCTGAGCGTAGATAATAGTTTTGGTCATTAAAGTGATTGTAGGCCTTGAGACGTAGTCCTCCGTTGCGTGATAACAGATATTCTATATCAAAATCGCCTACGAAGGTAGTAGTCGAAGTTGTACGGTCACGATAGCCGAAATTACCGTTCACCAGAAGACGGTTATCAAGTAGCCTTGACGATAAAGCAAGGTCTACTTCAACGTCTGAGAAATCTCCCTTGTCACTTCGTATAGCCGGGGTAAGAGATACCTTATCGGTCAATTGACCGAGCATATTAGCTAACTGTGCTGAAAGTGTAGACGAGGCCACGGCAGCTAATTCACTACCTGTATTATTCCCACCGCCCATATATTCCGGTGTATAGAAACGGTTTAGAGCCAGAAGATATATTATCTGACGACTCATCTGGTCCTCAGTTGATATAATACTCTTGACTTTACGCTCCACTTCAGCCGTCAGGGTAGGAAGTTCTATGTCAAAGTCAATACTGGGTGCTGTCATCTTACCCTGTACTTTCAACACCGCATCTACCGGAACATTGGTACGGTTTAAATCACGGTCAGTCGAAAAACTTTTGTCCAAATCTGACAGATTGGTATTAACCCTATAAACAGCTGCCATATCAAGGGTAGCATTAAGAGGATCGCCATCAAAAGATATGCTGCTACCTGGTTTTATAATGAAATCACGCAGTATAAGATCCTGAAGTGTAAAGTTATACGTACCCTCATCTACGGTATATTTACCATACATATTCAGTACATCGGTCTGAGAATTATAGGGAAGATTCAGAGAGCCTGAGCCACGTGCCGTTATTTTATCACCTGCCACAGGGTCCATCACAATCGTAAGGAGGGCACCAGGATTAACTGACATACGTAAATCCATATCTACTACAGTGGGATTCTCTTCCGGCAGACTACCCTTATCACGATAAGCCTTCAGGAAGTCTGGTATAGTGTCATTAACGGCTTGTTGACGTTCTTTCCTAACATCAGTGAAAGTTAAAAAGTTATATTCGCCAGCAGCCTGTGTATCACTAAGTACAAAAGTAAATGCCGAATTACGGTCTGTAGCCATATCAACCGAAATCATTACTACTCCGGGCCAACCACGTATAAGTCCGCTACCGGAAGCAAATATGGTTCCGTACCAATCTGGATTCATCTGTTCGTTAATATCATATACCAACAGAGACTTAACATCAGAAACTCTGAATTCAAAACGTGGGTCATGGAAATAACGGTGTGTTAGTTCACCATTGAGCATAGCCGTATTACCATAGCGGTCACGTACCACTACGTCTGAGGCTTTGATACGCCCAGGCTCAAATATCACAGAATCATTTGCGAAATACTCTACATTAGTAAATCCTAATCTTAAACGTGTATTCTCAGCCTTGATACGTCCGATAAGGTCTATATCGCTGAAGGTACCGAACAGTTTGGCATGACCTGAAGCACTACCACCCACATCACTGGCAAACGCTTCCATAAAAGGCCGTAAAAACGATACATTGACATGGTCGGCATCTATATCAAAACTGAGGGAATCTCGTGTCACCCAGATTCCACCTTCGACACCGGCTGTACGTAGCCCGTCGAGAGTAATATCAGCATTTATAGCTACTTTCTTAGCCGAATTATCCCAATGGCTTTCTACCTCCGCGTCTCCGATTACAGCCTCATTATAAGCAAGTTTTTCAACTCTGAGAGTTTTGGTAAGAGCCACTGGCTCACGTCCCAGTACCTGTATGCCTTCTATCTCGCCTGTAGCAACTCCACCAAAAGAAACATAATTTATGTCAAGGGTATCAAATATAAATCCTACATCTATATCTGCCAACTTAATATTGACAGTATCAGTCGGCGAAGCTGAAGCCACTCCATTTATTTCAACATACTGGTCATCATGCCAGAGTCTAAACTTCTCTACTTCTATACGCTTTCCGCCATAGTCTATATGTGTGGGAGCTATACTCCATACTGCCTGATTAAGCTCAAAGCGCGAGGGTTCTATATTGACACAAGCTGTAAGCGTACGGTTGAGTGAATCCTTGCCTAACACACCGTTCAGGCCGAGTGCCCCTTTGAAATTAGCCTCGCGGTCAGGATTAAAATCAAGTTTAACTTCCAGACTGTCACGACGCATTTCTATATTTCCCTTAAGCTGCATCTCTCCTTTCTTAACAGGCATGATAGTACCTAAACTCACTTTTGCCGATGAATTTCCAGCATCCACAATAGCATTAAGTGAGGTATGCTGTAAGAGTTTCTTTTCACCTTGGCGCAGATAAGGCGCATTAAGGCTCAATTGACCTTTCTCCTGTACAGAACTAAACCATACATTGACGTCTACATCAGTTAACGGCCGCACAGGTAATTTAAGAAAGTCTGCCAAAGCATTACAGGGTCTAACCTTAACGTCAAGATTAAATTCATTCTCACCACGATGTAAGTCACTCGATGCAGGCTTAATAAGTGATGGCATAACAGAATGTAAGTAATCAGTAAGAGTAATGACTGCCTCTCGATAATTAAAGACACCCGACAAATGAGCTTCTACCCAGTCAGAAATCACATCTACTTTACGATATTTATCAACTGGTTGTGTAGCACATACATCAATCCTGTTTAGCGCAAGTTTACGGTTTCCTTTAAGTACATTTAGATTACTCAATGAAACCTTACCCCACAAATTTTCTATATTATTTCCGTTTACCTCAGCTGTACATATACCAGAAAATTCACTACCGGCTAAAAGGCCTTTAAGATTAGCAAATACCGGATTTAAATAACCTATGTCAGCTGTAAGATTAAACTGTGAATCTTTACCCTCAAGCACACAATCGCCCTCAGCACTAAGACTCACCCAACGGTTGTCTATATCTGCCTTAGCCTCTATATCATTTCCTGTTTTACTGACACTGGCAGTAAAATTAGACATATCAATACCTTTCCATTGCAACTGTGCAACTTCTATCTCAGCACTACCCTCAATACCTGATAACCCTCCATGAGTTATACTTAGGTCTGTATTAATAGTTCCTGTTACAGCACCAAGTTCATGCCGGTTTATGAGCAGACCAGCTTCAACATCATGTAGCAGGGCTTCAGCTTTTATATGACGATGAGTAGTGGTTATTCCTGACAGACTACCTTCTACATCAATCCGTCCAAGCCCTGTGAGTAATTCTATGCTTCCTTCAGCATGTTCCTTACTCATATCAAGACCAGCTTTACCTTCGACTCTGACATGACCTATATGTTCTATTCGGCGTACTTGCTCATGACTGACTCCTGTGAGTGCCAAAAGACTCTGAAGTGTCTTACTGCTAGTATAGAAATAGAGCTTTTCAAGTTGGGCACTCAACCTACTTTTATCAGAAAGATTTTCTACTTCACCATTTATTTCTACTGTCAACTCTCCATCGCTATCCGTGATTTTTAGATTATCTACTGATACGCGTTCACGACTCCCCTTAGCATTGACTGTCAATCGCAAAGGTATATTAAATCGTCGCAAAGTCGGAACAAAGGCACTCAAATCAGAAGGAGTGAGCTTATTATCAGATAAGGAAACCCCGACACCACGATTAAGTAAAGCTGGCATAATATCAGCATAGCCGTCAAACTCAAGCAAAATGTCTGACGGATGCAAAAAAGTACCTGGCAATTCTATACGTATATCCTCAACATTCAACAAATAAGGTGTGAGACGACCTCGTAGACTGAGACGATTAAGATTGAATCCCTGGGGAGTAGAAAGAGCAAGACGACGCAAGTCAAGAGTAAAATCATCATTAGTCAGACGCGGAAGCATCATATCGGCCTTTATATCAATGACACGTAGATGATTGAAGTCAATACGCGAAGGGTCAGTGCTGACCGGTTGCCACATACGGTCGTAAGCAAAACGACTTCGGCGTATCACAACTGAACGCAGACTTACATCGAATTGTGTAGGCGGTTTGTTGCGATCTTTGGGCTGAAGGGCTTTTATTATATAATCTATATTAAGAGGCGCATTGGGTTCAGTTTGCCAAAGATGGGCATTAAGACCTATGATTTCAGCGTATGTTATTACCACACGTCGTTCACTGATAAGACTCAGCAAACTGATACCACAGGCTATCTTCTCTACTTGTGCTACTGTTCGCCCCTCAGGGTCATTAAGTGTGACACCCTTTAAAGCCACTTCGTTGAATGGGTATATCTGAAGACTATTTATTTTTACCTTACCACCTAACAAAGAGGTAAGTTCACGTACAGCTGTCTCGCATATCTTATTTTCTACCCATGGTGCTGAAAGCAACACATATATAAGCGCATAAAGCCCGACAATCACAAGGACTGCCGAGAATAAAATACTGCGTAGCGTTTTATATATTACCTTCAGAGGCTTGGTCGTCACTGCTGGTCAGTTAGAATATTGTGTGCAAAATTAGTAATTTTTATTTACCTCTAACTCTACAGCACCATATTATTTTTTATTTGGCAGAGTCATTCAATTTGATTAAATTTGCAAACTGACTACACATTCTCACCCTTATGCCGAGTGAGAACGGTGACATTCATTTTCTTACAGATGAGCATAGTTATACTTGGAATAGAGTCGTCGTGCGACGATACTTCGGCAGCTCTTGTGGTCGATGGCGTAGTACGCAGCAATGTCATAGCCAGCCAAAAGGTACATGAGAACTATGGCGGTGTAGTGCCTGAGCTTGCATCACGTGCTCACCAGCAGAACATTGTGCCTGTCGTAAGCGAGGCATTACGTCAGGCTGGCGTAGAAACCTCACAGTTGTCGGCCATTGCCTATACCCGAGGACCCGGTCTGTTGGGTTCACTGCTTGTAGGCACCTCATTTGCCAAAGGCATGGCAATCGGTCTGGGCATTCCCTTACTCGATGTCAATCATCTTCATGCCCACGTATTGGCTCAGTTCATCAGACGCGAAGCTGACAGCGAGGTGCCTGAATTCCCTTTCATGTGCCTATTGGTATCAGGAGGCAACACACAAATAGTCATAGCAGAATCACCATCAGATATGCGTATCGTTGGTCGCACTATCGACGATGCGGCCGGTGAAGCTTTCGACAAGTGTGCTAAAATCATAGGTCTACCCTATCCCGGTGGTCCACACATTGACAGACTGGCTGCCGAAGGCGACCCTACAGCATTCAAATTTGCTAAACCTTCAATACCGGGACTTGATTGTTCGTTCAGTGGCCTTAAGACTTCATTCCTCTATACAGTCAATAACGAAATGCGTCATGATCCGGAATTTATAGAACGACGTCGTGCTGACCTCGCCGCTTCACTTCAAGCTACTATTATTGACATACTTATCGATAAACTCGACAAGGCTGTAAAACAATATCCTGTATCACAGATTTCTATCGGTGGAGGTGTTTCAGCCAACTCCGGTGTACGTCGTGCAGTAGCTGACTATTGTCTACGGCACGGCATCAAAGCATGGATTCCGGAACGTGTCTTTACCACTGACAATGCCGCTATGGTGGCTACGGCAGGCTATTTCAAGTACCTTGATAAAGATTTCGGTAGTCTTGCCGCTCCACCTTTTTCAAGAGTATCGGTTTAAACATTGTGCAATTTATCCGTCCGGCTTGTTGTATATATAAAATGTAACTTATGAGCACAGAATCCACCCACCACAAGGGTCCAAAGGCCAGTAGACATACCGAGACCAGACACCTTGTCATATATGGCTATACTCGTCAGGAATTGGCCAAAGTGATGCGACACTTTGAGAGCCAACTACCCGAATATGTGCGTATCTCTGTTGATACCAACAGTCTGGTGACTCGTGTCACATTGACAGGTGTGCACAGTGGTGTCGAACTGCTGCGCTTCAATATGAACCGTTATCATCAGGACCTCTCACGTATATTTTCTGAAGAAACTATCGCTACAGATGACAAACCTATAGCACGTGTACTTGGCGAACTGCTGCACGAACGAGAACTCACCATAGCCTGTGCCGAAAGTTGCACTGGCGGCAACCTGGCTCATCGTATCGTACAGGTACCAGGGTCATCAGCCTATTTTCTGGGCAGCGTCGTCAGCTACAGTAATGAAGTTAAAGCTGAAGTACTCGGTGTACCACGCCGCGATATATCAGAATATGGAGCTGTCAGTCGTCAGGTAGTATGTGCTATGGCAGATGGAGTGGCACGTCTGATGCATTCCGACTGTTCAATAGCTACCTCAGGAGTAGCCGGTCCCGATGGAGGCACCCGCTTCAAACCGGTCGGTACAGTCTGGATAGCTGTCCGATATCGTGACGACATCGTAGCCGAATGTATTCACTTCGCCGGTGATCGCAACGAAGTTATCGAAAGCGCTTCAAACCACGGCATGGTAATGCTTATCAACCTTCTCCGTAACCGCTACGTCGAGCAGGAAGACATCAACGACGAGTAAACTTACAACTCTCTTTAACCTTATTAAAGCAAAAACATCTTATAAAATCAAAATAGTACCCTCATAAACTTGCATAGTAAGCTTTTATTAGCTAACTTTGCAGCCGATTTGTGGGCACATCCTGTAAAGTCATCGAGAATGATGCACTCGATGATGATATGAGAACTGAGATGGCGGCCTCAGGTCAGATCAAAACAACCGTTTAGATATATAACTTCAAACAGCCATGTCAAAGATTTGTCAGATCACAGGCAAAAAGGCTTCAGTGGGCAATAACGTGTCTCACTCGAAGCGTCGCACAAAACGCAAATTCAACATCAATCTTCACACCAAGAAGTTCTATTGGGTGGAGCAGGACATGTGGATTGAGCTTACACTCTCTGCCCACGCTCTCCGCACTATCAACAAAATCGGCCTCAACGCTGCGCTCAAGAAAGCTGCCGCTGAGGGCAATCTCGATTTTAAAGACATCAAGATTATTTCCCTCTAAATCCCTCACCACTCAATATGGCAAAGAAAGCTAAAGGAAACCGCGTTCAGGTAATCCTTGAATGTACAGAACACAAGGCAAGCGGCATGCC
>CAYNUE010000076.1:0-16754 GCA_964400325.1 uncultured Sangeribacter sp.
GGACTTCACCGTATTCGGAGGCTCACTGTCCGAGACTATGGCTCTCAAGATCTGCAAAGTCATGGATATGGCTATGAAGATGGGGGCACCTGTTATCGGCCTTAATGACTCAGGCGGTGCTCGTATCCAAGAGGGTATCAATGCACTTGCTGGTTACTCAGAAATCTTCCAGCGTAATATTCTCGCTTCTGGTGTCATTCCTCAGATTTCGGCTATCCTTGGTCCTTGTGCCGGTGGTGCAGTTTATAGCCCTGCTCTCACTGACTTCACTATCATGGCCAAAGGCATCTCTTACATGTTCCTGACTGGCCCGTCAGTAGTAAAGACTGTTACCGGTGAGGACGTTACACAGGAGCAGCTCGGTGGTGCATCGGTTCACTCTACTAAGAGTGGTGTAACACACTTCGTTGCTGAGAACGGCGAAGAGGCTCTTATGATTATTCGTAAGCTCATGAGCTATATTCCCCAGAACAATCTGGAAGAAACTCCTCTCATGCCCTGCGAAGACCCCATCGACCGTCTGGAGGATAAACTCAACGAAATTATTCCCGACAGTGCTAAGAAATCGTATGATATGTACGAAGTCATCAGCGCTATCGTCGACAATAGCGAGTTCCTTGAGGTACAGCCTGACTATGCTAAGAACATCATCATCGGCTTCGCTCGTTTCAACGGTCAGTCTGTAGGTGTCGTAGCTAATCAGCCTAAAGTGCTTGCCGGCGTTCTTGACTCCAACGCTTCACGTAAGGCTGCTCGTTTCGTACGCTTCTGCGACGCGTTCAACATTCCTTTGGTAACATTGGTTGACGTACCGGGCTTCCTCCCTGGCACAGGACAGGAGTACAACGGCGTTATTCTTCATGGTGCTAAGCTGCTTTATGCATACGGTGAAGCTACTGTACCTAAAGTAACTGTTACTCTGCGTAAGAGCTATGGTGGTAGCCATATCGTGATGAGCTGTAAGCAACTGCGTGGCGATGTCAATTATGCATGGCCTACTGCTGAGATAGCTGTAATGGGTGCTGAAGGTGCTGTAGGCGTACTCTATGCCAAGCAGCTCAAAGAGGCTGAAGACCCTGCAGCTCTCCGCAAAGAGAAAGAAGAAGAATACACTAAGCTCTTCGCTAATCCTTACAATGCTGCTAAGTACGGATATATCGATGATGTTATCGAACCGCGCAACACACGTTTCCGTATAATCCGCGCTCTGCAGATGCTGGCTACTAAGAAGGTTACTAACCCACCCAAGAAGCACGGCAACATACCTCTGTAATAAATTTGTTTGAGCTATTCATAACTCCACAGCCTTAATGAATTTTTTTAGTAAATACATACTGGCTGCTGCTACTGCTACGGCTATGCTGCCGGGGTTCGCTGCCCCGGCGGCACAGTCGCCGCAGGTGCAGACCCAGGTGACAGTCGAGGAGGTGACTGCAGTCGAACCCTCAGACAACTCGGTGGCTGTCGAATCACCCGCTGTACCCAGCGAGACAACCAATACTATCGAGACCAGTGAGATAGCACGCAAGATGACCCAGGCAGAAAAGGCACAGAATGCTGCCGAAAATGACTCTTGGGGCGGTGCCATCACCATCATTGCGATGTGTATCGTAATCGCTGCCTTAATTATACTTAGTCTTCTCTTTCTGGGATTCGGCAAAATCTCGCAGATACTCCTCTCACGCAAGAAATTAGCCGCTCACGGTCTCACTCCTGAAGATGTAGGTGAAGACCATGTGCATGTAGACTCGGGAGATGTCATAGCTGCAATAGCAATGGCTCTCGCCGAACATTTTGATTCAACACACGACCTTGAGGATACAATCCTCACCATACGCCGTATGCGTAAGGCTTATTCTCCCTGGAATTCCAAAATTTATAATATGCGCCCTAACCCAGAGCTTAGAGGTCATAAACCTGCTGGCGGCGCACTGCGTACACCATCACGCGAGGCCTGAGCTTGACGGGTTGCCCCGTCTCAGGCTGCTTTCTCCATAAAATATTTTCATTTACCATTTAATTTCAATGAAACAATATAAGTATAAAATCAACGGCGTCAACTTTACTGTCGGTGTCGGTGATGTAGAAGACAATAAGGTGACTGTCGAGGTCAACGGCACTCCATACACCGTAGAGCTTGACAAGGCTCCAAATGCCAAACTTACCGTCGGCGCCCCTGTGAAGAAGCCCGCCGCCGCTCCCCGAACCGATACCGGTGAGAAGGTGATTTCCAAACCGGTTGCAGCCCCTGCCAACGCAGCAGCTGTCAAGAGTCCGCTACCGGGGACCATCATGAGTTTCAAGGTAAAAGTCGGTGATACCGTAGCTGCAGGTAGCACCGTATGTATTCTTGAGGCCATGAAGATGGAGAATGATATACACACTACACGTGGCGGTGTTGTAAAACAGATTCTCGTCAATGTCGGCGATGCTGTCCTTGAGGGAGCTGATATAATGATTATCGAATAATTACACTCTTGTTTATTCCTTTTTCTGTTAGTTAATCATGGTTTTGGCTGCTTCTTATTCTTTCGGTGAATTCATGCGCCAGACTATCGACGCCTTCTGGAGCTTCACCGGTTTCGCCAACTGCGAGTGGGGAAACCTCGTGATGCTGTGTGTCGGTTGTTTCTTCGTATGGCTTGCCATCAAGAAAAATTTCGAGCCCCTGCTGCTTGTCCCCATAGGCTTCGGTATGCTGATAGGCAACATTCCTTTCCAGCCCGGTATGGACATAGGTATATACGAACCTGGCTCGGTACTTAATATTCTCTACAATGGTGTTGAATATGGTTGGTATCCCCCTCTCGTGTTCCTGGGTGTTGGTGCTATGACCGATTTCTCAGCACTTTTAGCTAATCCCAAGCTTATGGTCATCGGTGCCTGCGCACAGTTTGGTATATTCGGTGCCTATATGCTTGCTCTACTATGCGGATTCGATCCTCTGTCGGCTGGTTGTGTAGCTATTATCGGTGGTGCCGACGGTCCTACCGCTATCTTTACTACTTCTAAACTTAATCCTACTTTATTAGGTGCAGTGGCTGTATCGGCCTATTCATATATGGCCCTTATTCCACTCATTCAGCCCCCATTGATGCGTCTCTTTACTACTGAAAAGGAGCGTCGCATCAAAATGAAATCAGCGCGTGTTGTAAGCAAAAACGAAAAAATAATATTCCCTATCGTCGGCCTTATGCTCACCTGCTTTATCGTTCCATCAGCTATACCTCTGTTAGGTATGCTTTTCTTCGGTAATCTGCTTCGTGAGAGTGGTGTTACTACACGTCTGGCTAAAACTGCCAGCAATGCCATGACCGACATAGTAACCATATTACTTGGCATGACAGTAGGTGCCTCGACCCAGGCGAGTGTATTCCTTACTCTTGATACACTGCTTATATTTGGTCTTGGATTTGCTGCCTTCATTATCGCTTCTTCAGCCGGTGTGCTTTCAGTAAAACTCTTTAATCTTTTCCTTTCCAAAGACCACAAGATTAACCCGCTTATCGGTAATGCTGGTGTATCGGCCGTGCCCATGGCAGCCCGTATCTCAAACAATGTAGGTCTTGAATACGACCCGGATAATTATCTTCTCATGCATGCTATGGGTCCTAATGTAGCCGGTGTTATAGGTTCAGCTGTCGCTGCTGGTGTACTGTTGAGTTTCCTTGGATAAATATCTATAATTAAATCAGTTACCTATATACTTGTACCCCCTGTAGGCTTAGTGCCTACAGGGGGTACAAGTATATAGGTAACTTCACTGAATTTTTTTTGCAGTATTGTTATTTTTTGGTGAACATTTCCATATAATGTATGTTATTATTATAAACACCGGAAGCAGTATACGGTCTATACTTGTTACTGCTCTCAGTACAGACTGGATATTTATCTCCTATTACAAATCCAATCCTTTTTTTCGGTAGTTACTCTTCTCACTTATTTTCCACTTTTATAAATTGTTAAACACACAATTAATAAACTTGATTCCCACCCTTCTACTGCGTACCTCCTCATAGACGCAGAAACAGCGTGATTAATCCTTCAATCCATATCTCTTATGATCACCGATGTAGTTATCAAAGACATATATAAAAAATTCAACAAACCTAGTCGTGTTGAAGACCTGAACGTCGACTACTTCGTTGCTCTACTTAAGGACCATCATACCTTACGAGTCCTTGATGATGAGATTATAGTTGATGATCTTGACGAATACAATCCTTTTAGGCGTTTTCTTATGCGTGGCATCAATGCTATTCTTGAATTTGATAAGATGGTAGCTTTTGTTTTCCGTACTCACATACTTTTCTTCGGTAAAGAAAACAATGAACTGCGCGTACATATCAAACCTGAAAAACCACGTTCTTTCTTTGGACGTCTTTTCGGTCGTGAATGACATTCAAGGTTACGAAAGAATAATAAGAATATAAAAATCAGGGTGTGTCTGCTGTCAGACACACCCTGATTTTTATATTCTTATTATTCTCAGGTATCAATTCATATCGAGTTCGTCATAACCATTCAGCTCCTCATCGTTATAACCTAAGTCATTATACTGATTGGTATCCATTTCATCTAAGTCTGAAGCCATACGAGCTGCCTCAAGTTCAAGACGCTGAGTAAATTCGTCTATATCCACTTTTTGAACAGGCGGATTGCCGCGTTTCATTGTGCATATAGGTTCATTTAGAGTACGGCCAGTCTCGATGTGTTTAAGCTCCATAAAGAAGGCACGTTCAGTGAGATAGTCAAACACAAAAGCCAGACGTTGTCCTTCATCTTCTATGAGTTCTGACAATGGGGTGTCGGCCATAATCCATAGGTCCTGATCGCTCGATGAACCCATGTCTTCCTGTGCAATTTCCTCCTGAAACTCCCAGTCCTCATTGCAAAGAAAGAAACTGTCAAGATCGTTCTTGGCATATCCTACACTGTCAAGGATAGCATTGCGGAGCTGCAGAAAGGTATTGTTGCTACCTATCTCTATCTCTCGGACGAAGTTGTTGACTTCGTCACTGACAAGTTTGAATTTGTATACCATATATCTTCTTAAGATTTCTTCAGCAAATCATAACGCTTAAATACCTTCTCAATAGCTTCAAGCGAACGAGCAACTTGCTCTTTAGTGTGTGTAGCCATGAGTGAATAGCGTATCAGTGTATCCTGAGGTGCTACTGCAGGAGTAACAACAGGATTAACAAATACTCCTTCCTCAAGAAGGTCGCGGGTTACATGGAACGTTTTGTAATCATCACGGATAAATAACGGAATTATAGGGGTAGAAGTATGGCCTATCTCGCATCCCATAGCTCGGAAGTTATCCAAGGCGTAATTGGTTATTTCCCAAAGATGCTCCTGACGCTCAGGTTCTGATTCTATAATATCAAGAGCCGCATTGACAGCTGCTGTAGCTGCAGGTGTTATACTGGCCGTGAATATGTAGGAACGTGAATGGTGACGAAGAAAGTTAGTAACCACTTTATCTGTAGCAATAAAGCCACCCAGTGATGCCAGTGACTTACTGAACGTACCCATAATAAGGTCAACATCACCAGCTACCCCATAATGGTCACACACACCACGGCCACCACGACCGAATACACCGATACCGTGTGCCTCATCTACCATTACTGAAGCATTATATTTTTTGGCAAGACGTGTTATCTCAGGCAGATTAGCCACATCGCCTTCCATAGAGAATACCGAGTCAGTCACGATAAGCTTCACTTTGTCAGGCTCACACTTTTTAAGTTGTGCCTCAAGTGACTCCATATCGTTGTGTTTATACTTCAAATAGTTGGAGAACGACAGACGACGTCCTTCTATAATAGATGCATGGTCCTGCTCATCAAGTATGATATAGTCTTCACGACCTGTCAATGTAGATACTACACCAAGATTAACACCGAAACCGGTGCTATAAAGCATAGCGTCTTCCTTACCTACGTAAGCAGCCAGACGTGCCTCAAGCTGTTTATGGATGTCAAGTGTACCATTGAGAAACGGTGAGCCCGCCATACCAGTTCCATACTTACGCGTGGCCTCTACTGCAGCCTCTATTACCTTAGGATGATTGGTAAGACCCATATAGCTATTCGAGCCGAACATCAGAACCTTCTTACCGTTCATCATTACCTCGGTATTCTGTTCACTCGAGATAGGGCGGAAATAAGGATAAATGCCGGCCGCCTTGGCCTTCTGCGGCGCGTCATAGCGCGATAGTTTATCTTGTAATGGCTTCATATTGTTTTTGATTGCTCTTAAAGAAACTGTCCCGCTCTTTTTCCTTTTTTCTCCCGGTCTGTCCAGTCAGCTCCGGACGCTTTGAGAGGCGGCGTGACTTTTCAACTCACAAAGTTAATGATTTTTTACATATTTAACAGCCTACGAAACTATTTTTAACTTCTTTAGGTTTATTTCTTTCATTTCTATCTGTTGACAATATTTCTTTTCCTGTGATTCTCTCCTTTATTTCATCACCTTACACTCGCTTGCCATAGGAAGTTTTCAGTAACGTGCGGCACGCCAATAAAGGTAGATACCTATAGCAAGATACACAAGGTTCGGTATCTCCATAGCTATAAATGGGGTTGTTATGCCCGAGATGGCCAACGAACTTGTCACAGTAGAAAATAATATGTAACTGAAACTCAATGCCAGACCTATACCTATATTAAGACCCATGCCACCCTTAACCTTACGCGAGGATAGCGACATACCTATGAGAGTCAAAATATAAGCTGCTGCCGTCGCGGCTATACGTTTCTCTTTTTCTATCTCGAAAGCCTTAATGTTGGCCACACCACGCATACGCTGTTTTTCAACATAGTCTGTTATCTCAGGTGTAGTCAAGGTCTCCTGATCGTTACTCGATATCAACAAATCACGTGGCTCTATGGGAATAATGGTGTCAAGTCGAGTGCCATGTCGCACACTCTCCTTAGCTCCATCGAAGTCACGTATCATATAATCACGCAACGTCCATTTATACATTTTCGTAGTGTCGTACACGATGCTTTGCGCAGTCAAGCGTGATGTCAACGTCTTGCCTTCGAAACAATCGAGAGAAAAACGATAACCTGTTTTTGATTTGTTCTCGAAACGTCCGAAATATGCCACTACCCCCGGACTGGCCATGAGTTGAAGGTTGATACCCGTCTCCACACTTTTGTTACGTACATACTTATTGGTGTATGCAATTCGTCGTACATTAGTAGGAGGTATGATATAGTTGCTCAGAGCAAAAGTTACAGCCGCAATCACCGTAGCCCCTATCATATAGGGCCACAACAGACGTCTGAAACTCACACCACTCGCAAGTATGGCTATGATTTCAGAGTTGGAGGCCATCTTTGAAGTGAAAAATATCACCGATATGAACACAAACAGCGGAGAAAGCTGATTGGCAAAATACGGCAAAAACGAAGCGAAATAATCGAATATCGTCTCCGAGAACGGTGCTGTAAGAAAGGCGTCAAGTTTCTCAGTGACGTCAAACATGGCTATAACCGCCAGAAACAGCAGAGTAGCCAGGAAGTACGTACCAAGAAATTTTTTCAGTATATAAATATCAAGTATCTTCAGGCCAAACCGAAAATGACCTTTCGGGCGCTGGGCAGCCGGATTAGGCACTACCTCTTCGTGTTCGCTTATTACTTCAGTAGTCCCTTCCTCAGGTGTAACGTCTGGAGTTGATTCTGTTATCGTGACGTCAACATTTTCAGACAGACCATCAGTTTCAGGTATAGCAGTACTTACGTCTGTGCTTTCAGCCTCGGGAACAGGCTTATGCACAGGCGCAGGATGTTTTTTCAATTTGTCTATTAGACTTCTAAGACTCATTGTAAATCGTCGCATTATGGTGCCACAGAGTCATATACATTCAGAGACGTCTTGTGACACGTTCTACCATATCGGTTTTCCAGCTCTTGAAAGTACAGTCTATAATATGTTTACGTGCCTCTCCTACTAACCAAAGATAAAAAGCTAAATTATGTATCGAAGCTATCTGCATACCTAAAAGTTCGTTACTTACGAACAGATGACGCACGTATGCCCTTGAGTAAGCCTCATCTACCCAACAAGCTCCACCCTCATCAAGCGGTAAGAAATCATCAGCCCACTTTTTATTGCGCATATTCATTATACCATTACGTGTGAATATCATACCGTTACGGCCGTTACGCGTAGGCATGACACAGTCCATCATATCCACACCACGATCTATGGCCTCAAGTATATTGGCTGGTGTACCCACACCCATCAGATAACGCGGTTTATCAGCTGGCAGAATGTCATTCACCACTTCTATCATCTCATACATTTTTTCTGTAGGCTCACCTACAGCCAGACCACCGATAGCATTACCGTCGGCTCCGAGATCAGCTACAAACCGAGCTGACTCGCGACGCAAATCGGGATACACACAACCCTGTACTATAGGAAAATACGCCTGACTGTAACCATATAGTCCCTCCGTCTCCTTATAGCGACGCCAACCACGCTCCAGCCAACGTAAGGTCAGACCAAGTGATTTCTTGGCGTAATCGTAATCAGCATCACCCGGTGTGCATTCATCAAGCGCCATCATTATGTCTGAACCTATGACACGCTGTATGTCAACTACATTTTCCGGAGTAAACAAATGTTTGCTACCATCTATATGACTTCGGAAATGTGCCCCCTCTTCTTTAAGTTTACGATTAGCAGATAACGAAAACACTTGAAATCCACCCGAATCCGTAAGTATAGGGCGTTCCCAACCATTGAATTTATGCAGACCACCGGCAGCTCTCAAAACATCAAGACCAGGACGCAGATACAAATGATACGTATTACCGAGTATAATCTGAGCTTTTATATCGTCACGCAGCTCACGCTGATGTACGCCCTTCACGCTACCGGCCGTACCCACAGGCATAAAAATTGGTGTCTGCACCTTGCCATGTGCAGTTGTTATCTCACCAGCGCGGGCAGCCGTATCCGGAGCCGTAGCCTCTAATCTGAAATTCATATAGTAGTGGTAATATTAGCTTATACAGTTGGTTCCATCATTAGGCATACCCTATTTTCGGGTGCCCGCATCATGAATTATACTGCAAATTTACGCTAAATCGCTCACACCACCAAATCACACTTTCCCACCTACCCCTATAACTCTTTAAATTAGAAGTGCGACGAATTGGTCTCGTTCTCCGGTAGTTCATTTTGATAAATACGGATAAGAATGGCACTGTAATTGTCGTGAGGTTTATCTGAGGCTAAACGCTTTATGTCCGATAATGGATACACGGATGTTTCCGTATTGGTTAGAATACATTTGAGGTCATACCAATTTCCATTTCCATACACACCATCAGAGCAAATGAGAATCATATCTCCGACTGAGACCTCAATTTCCTCAATATCCGGTTTGTAGTTATTCCGACCGGTAAAGAACGCTCTGGTGATAATTGGCCACCCCTCAGATGTCAGAGCCACATGGTCAACTGACTGATAAATAATTGTATGATTACGAATCACATATATTCGGCTGTCACCACAATGAGCTAATGTTGCTTTATTTCCCTCTATGGCTACCATTGCCATAGTTGTTCCCATCTCTTCCCAAGACCTATTATTAAAAGCAATCATTGTCTCATCGCAAGCATCTATTATTTTCTTCTTAGTGTCCTTTCGTTTTGGATTCTTTACCCAATATTCACAGATATGTTCGGCAACAAGTTCGCTTGCTACCTCACCGCAATCGTGACCTCCCATACCATCACAGAGTACAAACACAAAGCGGTCTTGTTCAGGCATTTCTCTAACCGCGATATAGTCTTCATTGTTTTTGCGAGGTCCACACTCACTGAAACTTTCGTAATATATCTTCATAACCTATGATTTATCAAAAATAAAAGGACTACTCCCTTCTCCCACACCAAAATAAGAACAGGTCGATGTTCACTTGCACCCATTACGAATCTTGTTTAACATCACCTCAACCCTTACGCGTGCATCTTTTGAGGCAGCCTCGATACCAGCAGCCACACGTTCAGCAGCCCGGCGAGTACTCTCGCGGGCATCCTCGGCCACTTCACGCATAATTTGAGCCATACGCTCATCGCCTGGTTCTTCCATCGACGTAAGCCGATAACTATTCATCTCTTCTTCTGACATAACTCTATCCTTTTCTATTTCAACGCCGAAGTTACAAAAAAAGTATCATATTGGCGCAGAGCCGGTCATAATCTTCGGTGTAAGGCCTCATTATTTTTCTTTCAGGTCGTAACTGCTGGTTCGGTCGTGTCACATGGAATAGCGAGCCCGATAGTAGGCCAGCTTATATAAATAATGCCGGTTACTATGTTCCGAAGAACCAAGATGAAGGTATCAGCTGTAACTTGAGATAGTTTTGGAAATTTATCACGAGGAATAGTTTTCGACAACCCACTGTCAAATATTATTTTAATGACTTCTCGTGAAATTACCACATCTTTGACCTCCAAACCTTCAACTGGTTCCCAACCCTCCTTTCTTAATGCCAGTTCACAGATGTATGAGACAGATAAACTCTTATTAAACTTACTTAGAAAAGGATGCTGATAAGGGTCAATTTTCCTCCATAAATTACCAAATTCAGTAGGGTCATCTTCAGGATGTTCCCAATTTATAGAAAATGTAGTGTCGCTAAGCGTATAAAACCCTAACAGAGTTGTTGAATCCTCAAGATTCTCAATGCTTAAACTCGATGCGTCATAAAAGTATATCCTTAATAATGGCGTAAGTTCCATAGTCTGGCAGTCGAGGCTAAGCAACACATATACACCGCGCCCTGGGGTCGTTTGCACAGGTTGCAGTACTATTATCCTATCCGAGCTATCGCCTTGCCAAAAGGTTCTTTCATACATTTCAGGAATCAATATGGTTTCCAGAACATCAATAGACATGGTAGCCGGGTCTGTAAAAGTTTGAATTATGCTTGCCACATGCCCTACTACTGTCCACATCGTAGGAGGTTCAATATCAAAAACAAAGCCTCGGCCACACCTTGAAGCCATTTCCAGACCTCTTACGTTTCCAGAATCAACTTCGGCGAGACGCTGGCCTAACCTTTCTGCCACCTTATGACATCTCTCCTGATGAGTACCGGCGATGGAGTAGAAATTTGAATACGTATATTTTATATAGTAATATGCCAACATATTAAAAAAGGCGGTCGGATCCTCCTTTTTCAAGTGTAATATGTTAGGCAATACCTCTTTTTGAAATGTAGGCGAGAAATAATCATAACAATCCAATATAAACGGCAACATGGACTGAAAAACCCAATCCGAATGCTTCTGATTCATCTCTTTCCTGACATGCTTACTAAAATATTCTACATTCTTTATTGTAGTGCCAATTACAAATAAATCATCTTCAGTGAGATGCTGATATTCCTGAAGACGTTTACACATCTCCCTGACAGTCGTAATGGTAGCAGTTCCATTATTGATACGATAGAGTGACGTTCGGCCCTTGTAGTGTAAGTTTACAGCAAGCCAGGACACACTTTCTCCGAGCATATTGGTGGAGATAGCTAATCTTAATGTCTCAATCAATGAATTCATAGCTCAAAGGTATATAAAAATCTCAAGTTAAGTAGCTCTTAAAAATTAATGAATATATAAAACGCAGTTATTTTTGAGTCGATTCGCACTTGTCACTCAGTCGAATATTAAAGTATTCTCCTTCGCTCTGCGTTCTAACCGGCCCCAAATAACAAGTTTTAAAACTCAAGAGGCAAAAGGTATGCTTAGAAAACATCTATCGTTTAATTTTTAAGAGCCACTCATACTTTAATAATGAAAAATGTACCGAATTAGCAGAAATTGGTACAAAATAAGGCTTCTATTCGCATTGAACTTAAAATTCAAGCATAATATGACATTTAATCCATATCTTTGCGCTCAAAATATAACGAGTAAAAAATAACAAATAAAAATCACCCCGAAAATGAGCAATTCCCAAATTATTTTGTAATTTTGCGATGTCGTGGGGAGAAATCCATGACAAGCAATAAGCAAAAGGCATTTAGCTTAAGTTCTGTTTCTAAAATCGCCAATTTATAGACTGAAGAACCAAGCGGAAAGTGTCTCATTTGTCGTCGTCCTCGTATATGTATGTACAGCCAACACTGTGCTGTGTCTTCTCATATTCGATAGCGGCGCGGGGTGATTATTTTTCCGTTCTTTCAGTCAGCGTGTTTGGCGATACGTAGAAACGAGGACGCGAGCAAAATCAAGCTCCGCGCCTTTTGTTTTTTATACCTATTCTCAAATAATTAAGTTTGGCGGAGCTTACAAATCAATAATTTATAAATTTCATGGATCAGGCTTTAATGAATTTTGGGTTGACTAAAGAGCAGCTACAGCTCATGTTTTCCTTTGAGTGCTATATGGTAGAGCAAGACGCAGAAAGAGAGGAAAAGTTTACTGATAGTATAAACCCGCTTGTGGCACCTCATGAGAACAAATTAAAGTGGTATCAATCTTATAAGGCGAATCTTGAGCTTTTCCTTAAACAACAACAGCCGGAAGAGAGCTATAACTATCTGTTCACATCTACCTACAACATGAAGTCCAGTGCTTATCAATTATCGAAGAAGCATGATTCAAGTTTATGGAAGTACCTTATATTCTTGGAATGTGTTTTGTTTCAACCATATTTTCCATTAAGTGATAAAGATAAGGATAATAAGACCTACAAGGGTCTTAAGCTTGATTCCGATACAAAAAAAGAATGTCTCAAAAATATTGCTGATGGGCTAAACATCGACCGTAAGTATATCAAGATATTCCAGGAAGAATACGAAAAAAATATCAGAACTCTCAATGGATTTGGCACTAAGATAGCAATCGCTGTAGGTGCAGGCATAGTTGCTGCTCTTCTTGTCGTAGCAACTGCTGGAGGTTCAATTGCAGCGTTATTTGCCGCCGAGGGACTTTACGGAGCAGCTGCCATAAGTTCAGGATTAGCCGCTCTAGGAGGAGGAGCAGTAGCAGCCGGCGGACTTGGAATGGCAGGCGGAATAGCAGTTCTTGCAGGTGGCGGCGTATTACTTGGCGGAGGGGCAGGAGCCGGAGTTGGAATGGCTCTTGCAAGCACATCTCCTGATACTGTGATGATTGAGGGAGCAAAACTCATGATTGTCATGAAAGAACTTCATATGAACATCATGCATGACACAAAACGTCTGACTGATATCATTATCATCCTAAATGAAAAGATCAGCGAAATGCAAAAGCTTATTTTTAAGCTTGAGCTTGAAAATAAAGACAACAAAAAGAAAATCAAGAATCTCCAAAAGGCAATTAAGTATCTGAAAAAGATTATTGAATATCTGAAAAAGATTATAGAGGCATGGAAAAAAAGCAAAGACAAATAAGCAATCCCAAGATAGCAGCCGCGCTCATAAAAGTCGAATCCTCTATTTCAGAGTTATCCTGCCATTGTGATGAGTTAAGTAAATCCATTGCAGATACAAATAAGGAATTAGACGAATTGGATGAAGAAATGAGGAGTCTTATGAAGGCTGTAGGGGAAGATTATTACCCTATCTCTTCATGCTCACCGACTTTCAATGAAATGCCAAAACAAGCCTCCAAAGATAAAAAGGTGTCAGTAGATTTTGATACAGTAATTCCTTGTGTTGCTGGAGGAATCGCTGTTCTTGTAGATTTCATTGTTGTCAAGATACCAAAGACCACCAAAATACTCTGTAGAGGAGAGACTGTCTTAAAAGAGGGAAGTCCAATGACAGCTATTTTAAGAAAAATAGGCTTTACCTCAAACGGAAAAACCTCAAATTGGGTTAAGGTCTTGGAAAAATATTTTGGTGTAGTATACGATAAATCCGTAATAAAGGGAGAACCGGGATTTAGACCAAAAACTCACCGTCTCTACTCACTTGCCCATGATCCGTCTCCAGTAGGATTTTTATGGGCATTGAAAGATTCTATCTCTGGAACTATGAGTTATATCTCTAAAGATGGTGTACTGAAAATAGTCCCGGCTAGTCATGTCAGTATCTGGCGGATTCTTGCTATGCCTATAACATGGATAGGACATATATTATCAGATATATTTACCAAATCTGGGATTCCTATTCCTTATGGTTGTCTATTACGAACACTCCAGTTTGGTTCCATTGGAGAAAAAGGACGGACTATTGGTCAAGTGGTAGAATATATGTATATAGAAGGTTTCGACCTACGACACATGGGAACCATGTGTGTTGAAAATGCTGTTATAGAATTGATAATTAGCATATATCATGTACTGACTAAGCCACGGATTGATGAATTTGCACGTCTCCGCTCAGATATTATAGCCGATAAAGAGCTACAATTACGTAGACTGCAAAAAATGAGACTTCAGGCCTATGCTATTGCTGCCTGTGGGAATGTAGCAAAGCTTGCTGTTTATAGTTGGAATCCTCTTGCACTTAACATTACAGTATGGGCTGAGTTTCTACGTACGACAATAGCAGAATATGAGCGTAGACATAATAGTACACAATCGGTGTTGGATTTAATCAGCCTTCGCAAGGAGATAAACAATAATTTTGAAAGAATAGATGACCAGTTAAATAACATATAAAGACAATGGTAGGATGTTCACCTCTACAACAAATCGTCTTTAAAGAGGCTTTTCCCTTCGTTAAACTTACAAAAACAAATTAAAAACTTGAAAGCCTTGAATAATTTATGGCACTTTATCGAGTCACAGTCAAGCAATCCAAGATTTCTAATGGAATCCGTATCGAGAAAGGTATGTCAGTAGATGTCGTAACGAACTCGATTAGCAATCCAGTATCAACTAATGGAGGTCAGATTGTTAATGATGCATTCCAACGTATCTATGGTATTGATATGAAGAAAATAGGTGCTCTTAATATGATTTATCTTGATGTGGAAAGAATCCAATAAAATCTTATTTTAATAGGATTTCCCTTCAATTAAATTAAAAATAGGGTGCCTCTGAGCTTTATATTCCACATGATTTTCCATGGAGTAATCTCGTTATATAGGAATTAAAGGATAAAGTGCTAACTATATGTTCTATAAGTATATTATAAATTTATAGTGCAATATAATTCACTAATAAATTATGATATAGATAACGTCTCTATCGTTTTTAGTGTCATAAAGTTAGCCTAACTTAACTTGACAACTTGAATAATTTAAATAATATAAAAGCATAACGTTATGAGTCTTGAAACATCAATTATCAAACTATGCTATGCGGTAAACCGAGGCGCAGATAGAGGATTATCGGAAAGAATGAAGTCGTGTATCAAGAGTTATTCTTGGTGGGGTGCAATAATAATGGCACTACCTCTATTTGGCCTCGACACTATTGTTTATGCCATTGTGTTATGGAGTATGTATGGGAAAATCAGTAGCTTGTCAGGTGTACCATTCAGTGGAAATGCAATGAAGAATATACTTGGAGGCTTCATTGTCAATATTGTAATAGTGTTTGTGCTCAATATGGTGTTGGATTTCATTATGTTTTTCGGCTGGATAGGTAGTGCCGTTATAGGTTACTTTGCTACAAAACTTTCCGGTCAGGCTTATGTAGAGGTGTTGGTTCAGCTTCACGGAAGAAATAATGTGAGAGAGCACTTAGACTATCAGGAATTCCAAAATGGATTCCGGGGTAAAAAGTCAACACAGGAGTTACCTAGCTATTCAGAGTCAGAGGAGTCACAGTCATATCCGATTTCTCATAGCCTTGACTACTACTCTGAAAGTAGAGAGAAAGCTAAAATGTAGAGCCTATATAGGACGGCCCATTCCTACAGGGTTCTACCCTACTGTCCTAGATGAACATGTGGCCAATATCTGATAATACCGCTATTGTTGAAATATCAGAGGAGTAAAGAGGTTATAAATTGAGACTCTTACTGACCCAAAGCTATATTTCAATTCTAACAGTAACTATTTGGTCAGACAAATAAATAATGCTTAAACGATTAAAAGCTATAAGACTGAGGAGACTGTCTAACAAGTTTAGGCAGTCTCATTTGTATTTTGATAATTCTAAATCGATACTAATTAACTCCTTCGAATTAAAAGACTGTAAAATCTAAGATAATATCCAGATATATTCCAAATCTGTAAACCATATTATCTATCTGTATTAAGCTATATTAATTACTTAGGGTTAATTAGTCCGGTCGCTGCATAGGAATATGTTTGGTACAAGTCTATAACCGCTTTCAATTCAGACCTAAATTATGTCCAAATAATGAACTATCTGAAAAGTTTTATTAACCTTATATTTCCGACACGGTTGTTTCGGAAACAACCGTGTTGGAAATGCAAAGTTAAATTATGAAATGTTTTGATCGAGAAAATGGAACTAACATATTAAAGGAAATCAAGGTGTTGAAGGAAGAAAACGCAAATTATAAAAAATAGATTGAATACAAAACTCTCATTTTAGAATTTAGAAGACACGTAAAGAAGGAGTGTAAGCCATAAAGGTTACGAATCAAGCCTTCTTTCCCTGTCTCAATGAAAGGCTTTCTGGGAATATATATGGCGGTAGCGGCTATAGTGTATGTAATGCTATATCGTTTAATAAAGAAAATACAAATCACTACCGCCTCTCCTATGACTGTGATGAATCAGGCATCATCCCATCGGCTATATACTCTTATTGCAGAAATTATCTTCGCAATAGTCCTTGCAGTGTTCTTTACCATCTTTCTAAGCAAT
>CAYNUE010000077.1:0-16732 GCA_964400325.1 uncultured Sangeribacter sp.
CTTTCTAAGATTGGATAATATTTAACCCGTCCAACTTTTGGGGGTCACTTCAAAAAAAGAATGCCTCTTTTTGTATCCTTATTTCTACGGAGCACGGTATGCGTTTTGTATATAGCTTAGGAGAGTAGGGCGAGGGCAGTACGGTATTTGGGGAGAGAATTAGCTTTGCGGAGAGCTTTCCATGCTTTACGGCCTATTTCATTTTCTGAATACTCCCAGAAAGGTTGGATTTTAGTTAGAATCTGAGTGTCACCACAAAGTGTCTGCTGGTAGTAGTCAAACAAAAGACGGTGGAATGTCAGCAGTTTGGCTTTACGTTCGTCTGGGGTCCATTCACGACTTTCTGTCACTTCTGTAGCCAGTGAAGGTCTTGCGAGTAAGCCTCGCCCTATCATTATGTCAGCTATGCCAGGAAACTGTTGGCGAATTTGTGTGACGTCTTCCGGTGTGCGGAGTTCGCCATTATAGATGACAGGATGTTTACAGTTGTCAAGCAGCTGTTGGAAACGGTCGGTATAAAGGTCACCTGAATACTGTTGTTTGGCAATGCGTGGATGGACTGTAACGTGTAGAAGTTTAGCTTCGTTGATATGGGGTAAGAGTATTTGCCATTCGTCTGGATCTGATAAGCCAAGGCGCATTTTAAGGGAGAAGTTAACATCGCTCATCTCATGCGTAAGAAGTGCCATAGCAGCTCCAAGGTTATCATTGGCAACAGTAGCAGCGCCACGACCATGCCCTGTCTGAAGTGGAAAAGGACACCCCATATTGAGATCTATACGTTGTGCGCCTGCTTCATGTAATAAACGAGCTAAAGTAAACAGTTCATCTTTATCACGGAAGATAATCTGGGGCACAAGGGTGAGATTACGGTTAAGTTCCGAAGTGAAATCAGTCAGATCACGACGCCTCAACTGACCATGTTCAAGACGGATGAAGGGAGTATAATATGTGAGGTTGCCACCATATACCTGTGCATGAAAATGTCGGTATGGGGCATCTGTATGACCTTGTACAGGAGCAAAATGCATGAATTACTAAGAATTAAAGAAAATTAGTTATTGAAATCGACTACTCTGGACGTAAGAAAATTTATAAAATTGTATATTCCCTTGTATCCTGAGTTCTTCGAATGAGACTGCAAAATTAAGCAAAATAAGATAAAATAGAGAGAGAAGACTTAAATGTAAGGGAGAATTTGTAAATTTGCAGTCGTAAACAACTGATAAAGATATGCTGAATATTACTGATATATGTTCCGGTATACGTTATGTCGGAGTTAATGACCGCACAACAGAGAAATTTGAGTCAATGTGGCCATTAACATACGGAGTAAGTTACAATTCGTATTTGGTAAACGGTAGCGATAAGACCGCTCTTATTGATACTGTAGAACTGGGTAGCCTTCCTGATTTTCTGAACAATCTTCGTCAGACAGGTACGCACAAAATAGACTATCTGGTAATAAACCACATGGAACCAGATCACTCAGGTTCCATACCGGAAATCGTCAAGACTTTCCCCGAGCTGAAGATTGTTGGTAATCGACAGACTATTGGAATGGTAGGAGGATTCTACAAGATAACTGACCCAGACCGTTTTATTGAGGTTAAAGATGGTGCCTGTATAGATTTAGGCGATTTGAGTCTGACATTCTATATGACTCCTATGGTGCATTGGCCAGAGACAATGATGACGTATGTAAAAGAGCGTAGCGTGCTGTTCAGTGGTGATGCATTTGGAACCTTCGGTGCTCTCAATGGTGGTGTCACTGATGTTGAAATGGATACGGACTGGTATTGGCCTGAGATGTATCGCTATTATTCTAACATTGTAGGTAAATATGGTGTTGCAGTACAAAGAGCACTTGGGAAACTGAAAGGCCTCGACTTACAGTATGTATGTTCTACACATGGCCCTGTATGGCACGATCATATCGGTAAGGTTATAGATATTTATGACCGTTTGAGCCGCTATGAGGCTGAAGAGGGTGTAGTAATAGTATATGGTTCTATGTATGGTAATACAGGTGTTATAGCAGAAGCACTTGCTCGCGAACTCACTGCTCGTGGCATACGTCGTATTAAAATACATAATGCTACACGCAGTAGCATGAGCGATATGCTTAGCGATACGTTCCGTTACAAGGGTCTTGTTGTAGGCGGACCTACGTATTCGATGCATCTGTTCCCAGCTATAGAACAGTTTATGATAGCTATAGAAACTCGCGAACTCAAAAATAGAGTGTTCGGTTCATTTGGCTCATTTAGCTGGGCTTCGGCAGTAGCAAATGGAATGCAGTACTATACAAACAAAATGAAAATGGAATCCGTAGGCCATATCGAGATGAAACATAGTGCTAATAGTGATGTATTTGTTGCTGTTGCATCGTTAGCTGACAAAATAGTGGCGGCCTTACGTGCTGACGCATAAGAAAGAGAGGAATTATTCGGTATAAGCTGTCCTTTACCAAACGATATGGAAGAAAATGAACAGTTATTAGAGACACATCCCTGGCCCCCATTTATACCACCGAATGCGAAGGTTCTCATTATGGGCACCTTCCCACCGGGAGAGCATAGATGGAGTATGGATTTTTATTATCCTAACCGTACCAATGATTTCTGGAAGGTTATGGGATTGCTGTTTACCGGTGATGTCCGAGGTCTGTATGCCGCTGACGGTAAGAATTTTGATCTTGTACGTATACGTGAGCTTATGACACGTGAAGGTATAGCTTTGAACGATACAGCTCGTCAGGTACGTCGTCTTAAAGGCAATGCTTCGGATAAATATCTCGAAATAGTAACCCCCGTAAATCTTAATGAATTGTTGGCTCAGATGCCTGAATGTCATACGGTGGCTACTACAGGAGAGAAAGCTGCAGGGGTAGTAGCACAGCTGACGAATACACCCTTGCCCCGTATGGGTGAGATGATTGACTCGGCTGACGGATTGCATATATGGCGTATGCCGTCTACAAGTCGTGCCTATCCGTTGCCGGTAGAGCGTAAAGCTGCCTATTATGCAAAGCTCTTACAGAGTGTAGGTATAAAAGTACGTACTGATGTATTGTGACGCCAAATAGACAGTAAAAACGATAAAACAAACTATAACATGTTGCTATCAATATTTGATGCAAGCCAGTTTTTCCAATGGTTTGTCGAGAATGCCAACTATCTCTTTGTGTTCGTATTTATGGTCATAGAGAGTAGTTTTATTCCTTTCCCTTCAGAGGTAGTCGTACCACCCGCAGCGTATTTGGCCTGTACCAATACCGGAGCCGGAAGTGATATGAATATTATTGTTGTGGTACTCGTGGCGACTCTGGGAGCACTTGTAGGAGCGTATATAAATTACTATTTAGCTCTATGGATAGGACGTCCTGTAGTGTATAAATTCGCTGATTCGCGTATGGGACACGCCTTGATGATAAATCGTGAGAAAGTAGTAAAAGCTGAAAACTATTTCGATAAGCATGGTGCAGTCTCGACTTTTATAGGTCGCTTGATACCTGCTATACGTCAGTTAATATCGATTCCCGCAGGTATTGCACGAATGAATATATGGGTGTTTTCACTCTTTACTTTCTTGGGGGCATTAGTATGGAACAGTGTGCTCGGCGGCTTAGGTTATTGGCTGTCATTGCATGTTAGCCCGGACCAACTATTTGAAAAAGTCGAGGAATATAATAAGTACCTCACATGGTGTGGTTACGGTATAGCAGCGGTATGTGTGCTGTTTATACTCTGGAATGCTTTTAAACCTAAGAAAAAATCGGATGAAGCATAAACACGTTACTGACGCGAAGAATCAATCGTAAGGACAGAAGTCTGTATCGAGGTTCTTCGCGTCAGTAACGTGTTTATCATGAATTATAGACACAGCACGTTGTACGTTTGTACGACTTATGAAATAATCGGAAAAACTAAACCTAATTCCAATACACATGAAAGTATCACCTTCGCTGTTAGCAGCGAATTTTGCAAATCTTACCCCAGACATAGAAATGATAAATCGTTCAGAGGCAGACTACCTGCATCTAGATGTAATGGACGGGGTATTTGTGCCTAATATCTCATTTGGCTTCTCAGTTCTTGAGGCAGTAGGGCGTATCTGTACAAAACCTCTCGATGTCCACATGATGGTGGTTGAGCCTCATAAGTGGGTAAGCAAGGTACGTGACATAGGCGCGGAAATAATGAATGTACACCAGGAGGCATGTCTACACCTGCACCGAACTATACAGGAGATACATCAGGCCGGTATGAAAGCAGGTGTGACCCTTAATCCGTCGACTCCTGTATCAATGCTGACAGATATAATAGAAGACGTAGAAATGGTGTTATTAATGTCTGTTAATCCCGGTTTCGGTGGTCAGCCATTCATAGAACATACCTACAGAAAATGTGCCGAATTAAGGCGTCTAATTGATTCTACCGGTTCGAAGGCTATAATAGAGATAGACGGAGGGGTAAATGCTAAAACAGGGCCATTGTTGGCTGCGGCAGGAGCCGACGTATTGGTGGCCGGTAGTTTTGTATTTGGTACTGAACATCCGGCTGAACGCATACGTTTGCTAAAAGACATGTAAGCTTATAAATCAGGAAAAACAGATACCTGTATTTATAAAAATTTGGGAGCACCATAGACCAGAGTCTGATGGTGCTCCCGATTTATTACTATTAATATTGTTTTTGATTTTAAGCAGCCTTAATGCTGTAGTTAACTCTTAAAATATAAAATCAATGAAGTGTAACTGTTGCTTTACAGTACCACTTAATTAACTTACCTATCTGTTTCATAATAAATAAAAAATAAATTGTAGCGGTAAAAAATACCGCTACACGCGAGCCGTAAGAATATCAACATTCAACCGACCCGCCAGTAAAACAAAATGGTTTAGATCGGCCAGAGGAACATATATATAACAACGTTAAGGCTAAAATTGTTTTAGTCGTTTTCTTTTGGCTTCAACATATTCAGAAATTCATCTTCTGTAACTATAGGAATACCGAGACTTTTGCATTTTTCAAGTTTGGTGGGTCCCATATTTTCTCCAGCAAGTACAAAGGAAGTCTTTTTAGAGATGCTACCAGTATTCTTTCCTCCTTCGCGTTCTATAATATCTTTGTATTCATCACGACTATGATGAGAGAAAGTACCTGATATCACTATAGTTTTGCCTGCAAGAAGTTCGTTTGCCGGAAGAAGTTTATCGGAAGCCAAAGACATTTGTACACCGGCTGCTGTAAGACGGCGGATATTATCCTCATTGACTGGCTGCCGCAGAAAATCATAGATACCTTGAGCTATTACAGGTCCTACATCGGGTACAGCTGTAAGTTCTTCAACACTCATCTGCATCATTGCGTCCATGCTTTTTACTGCCTTAGCAAGACGTTTGGCAGTAGTCTCTCCTACATTAGGAATAGAGAGAGCATATACTACGCGTTCGAAGGGGACCTTCTTCGAGTCCTCAATACCTTGAATTATTCTTACTGCTGTTTTCTCACCTACACGTTCAAGAGCCTCAAGTTGTTCCTTGCGTAAATCATATAGGTCAGCTATACGTTCGACAAGCCCTGCGTCGAACAGGAGTTCAGCTGTTTCTTCTCCTATGCCGTCTATATTCATCATACGTCTGGCACAGAAATGTTCTATTTTACCAGTAATCTGCGGACGACAACCGAAGTGATTAGGGCAACACCAAGCCGCTTCACCATAAATTCGTGTGAGTTTTGTACCACATACAGGACATTCGGAAACAAACTGAATCTTCTTGGCGTCAGGTAAGCGTCTATCCTTATCAACTCCTGTGATTTTCGGGATTATCTCACCGCCTTTTTCCACATAAAGCCAGTCACCTTGATGAATGTCAAGTTCCTGAATTATATCGTCATTATGGAGAGAAGCTCGTTTGACAATAGTTCCTGACAGAAGTACAGGTTCAAGATTGGCTACGGGAGTAACTATTCCCATTCGTCCGGTTTCAAATGATACGAAACGTAGACGTGTACAGGCGTTTTCGGGATTGAACTTAAATGCCATAGCCCAGCGTGGTGATTTGGCAGTATAGCCGAGATTTAGCTGCTGGCGCAGAGAATTGACCTTAAATACAAGACCATCAGTAGCTACAGGAAGCGTCTTACGTTCTTTATCCCAGTAGTTAATGTATCCATTGACTTCATCAAGAGTATGAAGCAAGGTCATTGCTTTGGATATTTTAAATCCCCAGCTACGTGCAGCCATCATATTGTCATAATGATTGTCGAAGGGGAGGTTATCACTGAGCAGATAATAGAAACGAGCGTCGAGGTGTCGTTTGGCGACTTCGCGTGGGTCTTGCATCTTGAGTGTTCCAGAAGCAGCGTTACGTGGGTTAGCAAAGAGTGGCTCTTCGTTATAGGCACGTTCAGCATTCAGTTTTTCGAATACTTCCCATGGCATAAGAATTTCGCCGCGTATTTCAAATTCTTCCGGCCAATCTCCTGGCTGCAGAATGAGAGGAATGCTACGGATTGTTTTTACATTGGCTGTAACATCATCACCTTGAGTGCCGTCTCCACGTGTGACAGCGCGTACTAAACGACCGTTGCGATAGGTAATTGATATTGATGTACCATCGAACTTCATTTCACCGACAATAGCAAAGGATTCGCCTTCGAGCGCTTTACGAATACGTTCAAACCATTCATCGACTTCTTCAAGCGAATAAGAATTAGCTAATGACATCATTGGGCGTTCATGAATCACATGTTCAAACCCTTTGGTGAGGTCAGAACCAACTCGCTGTGTAGGAGAAAGTGGGTCAGCCAATTCGGGATGTTCTGCCTCAAGCTGTTCGAGTTCCTTCATGAGTAAGTCAAACTCCTTGTCAGAAATTTCCGGCTGATTAAGTACATAATAATTATGGTTATGTCGGTTCAGCTCATTACGCAAATATTGTACTCTGTCTGGTATATTGTTCATGAAGCAAAAATATCGTTTGGATATGTTATGTCCCAAAGAAAAAGGGCGTGAGGAGGCATTGATGTGCCTGCAGCACACCGATTTTTCCGGCTGATGATGTCCGCAAAGTCATTTATAGATAATTTGTGACGTCCTACATCTACGAGTGTTCCTACAATGGCGCGTACCATATTTCGTAGAAATCGGTCAGCTGTAATGGTAAAGCATGTAAACAAGGCACTTTCTTCACCTTTAATCATGTCAGACTGCGGCAATAAAGGAAATCCGGTATCAAGAAAACTCACATCAACGTCATCACTGTCATATAAGTCAGGATAAGCAAAGGCGAGGCTGACAGGCTGCCATAGAGCCTCAGTCACATGACATATATTTGTCTTGACATCGGAATGTAGTTTGGCGAATGAAGTAAAGTCTTCTGTCGTAAGCAATATCTGAGCGGCATCGTTCATGGCTTCGTAGTCAAGCCGTGAAGGAGAATGCCACATTAGACTGGGGGTGAAAGGATTCTTTATATGAGATACAAAATACCTATAAGTGCGTGAAGTTGCGTCGAATCTGGCATGAGCATCTGGTGCCATAGGCAGTATGTCGTAAAACGCTATTGACGGCCCGCAAAGTCGGTTCAGTGCTTGTAGCAATCGGTTTCGGTCAGGCAAGATACCGTCAAAGTCAAAATGAGCAAACATCACCCGAGCATTTACGCCAGTGTCAGTGCGGCCGGCGCCTGTTATAGGCGTCGGCACACGTAATACTGTAGCAAGGGCGTTCTCAATGGTTTGCTGTACGCTGATAGCGTTAGGCTGAATCTGCCATCCATGAAACGGCGCCCCGTTATAGGAGAGTTTGAGGAAGTACCTCATACTTGATCACGTTCGAGATAAGTGATACCGTAGAGCCCTGAACGGTAATTATTCAGGAACTGTCGTCCCTCTTCGGCTGAGATAACCCCTTTTTTGACAGAGGCAGACACCCAAGTTTCCAGATTACGAACCAGTTTCTTTGGATTATACTCAACATAGTCAAGTACATCGGCTACGGGTTCACCGTCGATAATCTGTTCTATATCGTATCCATCTTCATGTACAGAAATGTGTACAGCATTTGTGTCACCGAAGAGATTATGAAGATCACCGAGAATTTCTTGATATGCCCCTACGAGGAAAACAGCAAGATAGTAATGTTCCCCATTTTTTAGTCCATGTACAGGCAAAGAGTAACTTGTGCCCTGTGGTGATACAAAACGGTCAATTTTGCCATCAGAATCGCATGTCACGTCTTGAATGGTACATTCATGGGTAGGTTTCTCGTCGAGCCTGGAAATAGGCATGATAGGGAACATCTGGTCAATTGCCCAACTGTCAGGCAAGCTCTGGAACAGCGAGAAGTTACAGAAATATTTTTCCGGTAACATACGGGCCACCTTACGAAGTTCTTCGGGTGGGTGTTTCATAGAACGCACCATTTCATGAACATCACGGGCTACAGACCAGAAAAGTTTTTCAATCTGCGCACGAGTGGTAAGGTCAAGCAGCCCAAGACTGAATCGTTCAAGGGCTTCCTCGCGTATTTGTAGGGCATCATGCCAGTCTTCGAATACTCGAGAGGGGTTTATCTTATCCCAGATATTATAGAGTTCTACAGCCAGTTCATGAGCATTGTCCGGAAGTGTCTCGGAATCCTGCCAAATAGGAAGCTGAGTAGTCTCAAGCACTTCTATAACGAGTACAGAGTGATGAGCTGTAAGAGAACGGCCGCTTTCAGTAATTATATTGGGCTGGGGAAGATTGTTTTTGACACAGACATCAACCAAAGCCGACACAGAGTCATTGACATACTCTTGAATAGAGTAGTTCATAGAATTTTCTCCCATTGAAGAGCGTGTGCCATCATAGTCAACTCCGAGTCCGCCACCGATATCAACAAAATTGATATTGAATCCCATTCGTGAAAGCTGTACATAGAACTGCACTGCTTCACGGAGAGCATTTTTGATACGGCGTATTTTTGTAATCTGGCTTCCTATATGGAAATGTATGAACTGAAGGCATTCCTTCATTTTATGCTTCTCAAGGAAGTCAAGAGCTGTAAGCAGTTCAGAGGAATTCAGTCCGAATTTGCTTACATCTCCACCTGATTCTTCCCATTTACCGGAACCTGATGAAGAAAGTTTGATGCGTATACCAACATTGGGCATTATGCGGAGACGCTTAGAGACGTCAGCTATCAGTTTGAGCTCATTTAGCTTTTCGACTACAATAAATATGCGGCGTCCCATTTTTTGAGCAAGCAGAGCAAGTTCTATATAGTCTTCGTCCTTATACCCATTGCAAACTATAATGGAGTTGACGTGAGTATTTACTGCCAGCACAGCATGTAACTCGGGTTTTGAACCGGCTTCGAGGCCCATGTTGTATTTATTACCATGGCTAACTATCTCCTCGACAACCTGGCGCATCTGGTTGACCTTGATAGGATAGACAATGAAGTTCTGGCCTTTGTAGTCGTACTCTGCGGCAGCCTTACGGAAACAGCTTGATATTTTTTCGATACGATTATCAAGAATGTCAGGGAAACGGAGCAGTACGGGTGCTGCAACATCGCGCACACGCAACTCTTCCATGACCGTATGCAGGTCTACAGCTGCGCAATTCTCACGTGGTGTGACCTGAATGTGTCCTTTGTCGTTTATAGAGAAGTATTTAAGACCCCATCCGGCGACATTATATAATTCGCTGGAGTCTTCGATGCGCCATTTTCTCATCTTTTAACCGATAAAATATGATTTAAGTTGCTTATTTTGAAGAATGTATTTTTAGAGTGTCATTATTCCAACAAGATTAGACCTTGATGTCACTCTAATAAATTTCAAAGTTACAAAAAAAAAATCAAGTGACCGCCGAAATTGAACAATACTGTTAATCTTGGCGGTCACTTGATTTAAATTACGTAGAACATAATCTTATTAAGTTATGTTGTGCGGCCTACAATCTCGAAGAAATCGACCCATATTTCAGTTCGACGTCGCGAGATGTTGAGTCTATCTACATACTCACGCGTTCGGAGACGCCCTTCGACATATAGACGCGTGCCTTTTCTGACATATCGTTCTGCAACGGCAGCATTTTTGCCCCACATTACGAGATTGTGCCATTCGGTAATTTCGGTGCGCCCATCACTTTGGAGTTCATTAGTGGCTAAAGATAGATAAGCTACTGGATGATCTTTCTCGGGATAGCGAATTTCAGGGTCAGCACCAATAAATCCAAGTAGAATAGCTTTATTGACAGACATGAAAAATTAATAATATGCAGATATTGCTCAGGTTACAGAGTAGAGTAGTCGTCAATAATCACTCACCTTGAGTGACAGTCCTACTTTCTCGTGCAATCCGAAAAGCAGATTCATGACATGCACAGCATCACCTGCTCCACCGCGCATACGACAATCGGCTACTATGTCCACTTCGAGTATCCTATGGTCAGGTTTACGCAGAGCAATCAAACATTTCTGTGTCCCGGCTACGTCACATGGGCGTGCCGGTTGACTGACTATGAATGTAAAATTATGGTCGTCATATATATTGTCATATATGCGAATAATTTCTTCAAGAGCTAAGGAACATTTGAGAGTGAAAGACAGTCTTATGGCCCGAGGATGAGACCATGGCGAAGCTGAGATTTCTACTGTGTGGTTGAAACTTGGCTGTAAGGTTTCAAGCCGGTATTTGATAACAGAAGCCGCATGTTGGAGCACTTGAGGTGCACAGATATCGGCCGGTGCCTCAACGTTCAGGAAAAGCTTGTCATTGAGAAGCATGTGTGAGGCAAGCGGATAGAGTGCAATAAGTGCAACGGCCGGTATAGGAGCTGATATTGAAGCAGCACGTGCGCCACGTACAAGTGGCTTACGATACAGTTCGGAAATACCAAGTATGGCTTCTGAAGCTTCGGGATTGATTCCCAGACGGTCAGTGAGATCGATTACTCTCAGCTTTTTAAAACGACTATGAAGCTCCTGAAGAGTCAGGATAGAAGCGGAGTTGCATAGAAAGACTACATCAAGAGATGAAGGGTCAAGCACACCAGAGAAAAGCATAGGCATTTCGCCAAGCAATCCATGATGCAAAGCTGACACACTTAAGCCTGAATGTGTCGGAGATTCGATAACTGAAAGTACGATATCGGGATGACCAAGAAGTAACCTTATCAATTCGCCGGCTGACTGAGTCTCAGCACCGGCAATACCGACTTTAATCATAAGAGGGGAGATTAATTAAAAGGTGGTTTGTCGGAGTTTGTTTCAGGTATGTCGATTTGATAAACAGTGCCATGAGGCATAAAACGACTTAGTATCTCCTTGAGACGAGCACGGTCTGTATCTTCGCGTAAAACGGCGAATATAGTATCAGCTCCAGGGATTGTGCCCAGTATTTCTGGACAGCGAGCCAAATCTATATCATAGGCGAGTCCTGGTGCATAGCCGTTTCTGGTTTTGATGACAAGCATATTACCTGAACAGGTAACAGTTACAGAAGGTACGGAACCGTCATACAGCCCCTTGAATGACATACGTCCAGCTGGCTGATGGTCATCAAAGTGATCATCAGGTAGAACATACATATATGTACCCTTTTCGGTAGGAATCTTAGATGTTCGCAACTGTCTGAGATCACGTGAGAGGGTAGCTTGGGTAACATGATAGCCATGTGTGGCAAGGAGGCGTGCAAGCTCCTCCTGACTACCGATACATTGATTGGTTATTAGGTTGATAATCATTTCAACCCGTTCTTTACGCTTTTTCATTTTTTACGACGGTCTAATTCTGATTTAATACGTGCGGCTTCCTCGTAGCGCTCATCGGCAATGGCAATGTTGAGACGTTCTGCAAGTTGTTGGTCGGAGAGGAGTGTAATGTCATTTGAAGGTTGAGAAGAAAACTGACGGCGTGGAGCGCGTGTAGTAGAAACAGTTGATGAATCGGTGCGCTGTTTCGGTTTCTCATCGGGTTCAAATCCTGCTTCTTCAAGCACTTGGCGAGTTGTATAGATAGGAGCTCCAACGCGTATAGCTAAGGCTATTGCATCGGAACTACGTGAATCTATCACTCTACGGCCATTACTATCAGAGATAACAAGGTCGGCAGCAAAGATTCCTGATTCAAGTTTGTAAATGAGAACTTCGTGAAGTGTGAGTCCAAAGTTCTCAAGCAGTGATACCATTAAGTCATGAGTGAGTGGACGAGGAGTTATGACTTCCTGAAGTTTACACTCGATAGCCTGTGCTTCGGCATAACCTATTATGATAGGAATACGACGTGTGCCATCTTCCTGCTGAAGAATCAGAGCATATACCCCAGATTCAATCTGGTTATAGGTTATACCTACAAGTTTCAGCTGTATTTTATCGTTCATTATCGGAAAAAATATCTCTATTATAGAGTAAATATAACGGAAAGTAATTGATACATGAGTATGCTGACATACTGGTTAGTGTCTGTGAGGCTTCTCAGCTGCAACAATCATAGCTGAACCGAGACATATATGGCGGTCAGTAGTATAAAGAATGACAAACTGTCCTGGTGCCACACCCTGTACATCTGAGTCAGAGAAAAGGGTTGCCGAGTCATCATCGGGGTTCAATAGGAGAGTGCCATTGATAAATCCCGGCATGTGTCGGTTTTTGAAACATACCTTAAGCGAATTGTCATTCATCTGAGGTTGACCAGAAATCCAGTGTAACTGTTGCAAATCTATGACTCTGCCATACTGCCGTGGGGTCTCGTAACCATGCGAAACGTATATTACGTTATCTCGAATATTTTTACGTACTACAAACCATGGGCCTCCGCCAAGTCCGAGTCCTTTACGTTGACCTATAGTATAGAACCAGAAACCTTTATGCATACCAATCTTTCTACCAGTTTCGATTTCTATAACAGGCCCAGGACGTGTGCCGAGATGTCGCTCGATAAAATCTGCATAATCTATTTTACCAAGAAAACAGATGCCTTGTGAATCTTTGCGGGTGGCATTAGGTAGTCCTACCTTTTCAGCAATCTGTCGAACTTCAGCCTTCGTAAGCTTTCCAAGTGGAAAGATAAGGTGTGATAGTTGAGCCTGTGAAATCTGTGCCAGAAAATCAGTCTGATCCTTGACAGGGTCGGCAGCAGTGGTAAGGTAAAAGACACCTTGATTTTCTTCAACACCTGCATAGTGTCCTGTAGCTACTTTGTCAAATAGGTGTCCCCAACGTTGCTCAAAGAAACCAAATTTGATAATCTTGTTGCACATCATGTCGGGATGAGGTGTGAGACCCTTACTTACAGTGTCGAGTGTGTACTGCATGACGTGATTCCAGTATTCCTCATGTAGAGAGACAACTTCTAAAGGAAGATTATACTTACGTGCAATTAGAGTACACATCTCTATATCTTCTTCAGCAGAGCAGTCACCTTCTCCATTATCCATACCGATACGTATGTAGAACAGATGAAGGTCGTGACCTTGGCGCTTGAGAATATCAACCACTACTGCGCTGTCAACACCACCCGAAATCAATACAGCTATTTTCATACTTCTTCAAGTTCAGACTCGCTTTGATTATCGGAGTGGATAAAATGCAACGAGAGAAAATAATCACATGAGATTTTGCCTGGTCCTACCAGTAACAAAAAGAAGAATATGCCAAGAAACATGATAGGAAGATAACCCTGTTGCTGCCAGTCGAGCATATATGGGGCCTCGCTTACATAATCATGCAGTTGATAATATTCTGCCATAATCATTGCTACGAAGGGGGGCATTATCATAATACGTGTCAGAAATCCAATCATGATGAAGAGAGAACATACGAGCTCAATCACAATCATGACAATCAGAGAAGTCTCGGAGTCCATGCCGAACACAGGAGGAAACGCATAGCGCAACTCAAGGAAACGCACCAGCTGACGTACTCCGAACTGTATCAGCATTATGCCAAGAAACAGACGGAGGAACAGTCGCCCAAGATTTGTGTAACTGTAACCTGTAGTGCGTATGTAGAACTGTTTTAGCAGTTGGGGTAGAGATTTCATACTGTTATGGTTTGGCAAATCGTTCAGTGGCAGCTTGAATGGCCTGCTGAACGGTTATATTCTTATGGAGAATTTTACCATCTGTGTCTATTACATAGAAAGATGGTACGTAGCGGAGATCATACACATCACCGGCATTATCAGAGGCACCTATGGTCCATTGCCGCGGATAGTCAGCTACTGATGCTGTCCATGTGTCATCGGCATCAGGAATGATAAAGAGGATATTTACTTTGCCTTGATTTACAAGGTTAGAAAGTGAAGCACTTGCTTCCATTTTCAGGCGCGACATACGGCAGTCATCACAGTCAGGGTCGCCAAATTCAATGATAGTGAAAGTTGACATTGGAAAGTACTGACCCTCGTTGCCGTACATATCAGTAAATGTAAAACGTGGAGCCAGATTACCCACTGCTGAAGCCTCAAGAGTCTTAAGTTGGTCAACATAGCGAGCTTTGCGTATGTCGGCAATTTTTTTATTATTAACCAAAGCTCGGAGATAAAGCAAGTATACTTCATCTATCCATGCTTCGGCTCTGGGGCCATAGAGGTTTTCTTCGGCAGCCTTTGTGAACTGAAGCAGTAAGGTTGGATTTTTATCAAGAAGTTTTAGAATCCTTTCGCTTGAGGCTATTACATCCTCTTTAGGTGCCCATCGCATGGGAACGCTATATATTTTGAAAGCATGATTGAGAGCAGTCTGGTCGACTGTATTTTTGTTTTTGAAATCAAAAGAATCCCAGAAATGCTGCATAAGCCATGCACTCTTTGCTTGTATGCCTTCCAGTTCTTCAGGTGCGGACGGATATTGAAAAAGCGGTTCTATTTCTATTACTGTCTGCGCCGATTGCTGGTTCTGAGCATAGATAGCCAATGGGGCATCGGCAAGCATAAGTAGGAGAGAAAGTTTTATGAAATGTTTCATTATGATAATAGATAATAGTGTTCAGCTTCTTTAATAAAGACTTGTTTTAAAAACATTTTGTATACTCATCAATCCTATTGATCTATATAGGGGAGTATTATTTCAGCCCAGGCTTTATAACCTTTGCCTGTGAGATGCAGTCCGTCATTCGTAAAGTCACTTCGGAGTCTACCTTTGGAATCAGATAATGCAGGCCATAAATCAATCCATTCTGCGTTATACTTCGGTGCAAGCTCTTTAAGGAGCGTGTTGAGTTGAGTAACTACTTTTTCTTTACCTGTCAGATTACGATACCGTCCAAATGAATTGTTAATCGGCATCACCGATTGAACGTATACTTTGGTATTAGGAGAATCAGTTGTTATCCGTTTAAGCAAACGTTCGTATCGTTTGGCAAGTTCGGCAGCAGAATGACCATGTGAGATGTCATTGATACCTATGAGAAGAAAAATCTTGTTGGGCTGACCGGAGGTCACTTGGTCAAGACGTTCCTCAACACCTGATATAACGTCGGCAGATATACCTCTATTTTTTACATTGTCGTGTCCGAGCAATTCAACCCATTCGCCGCCGTCAGTAATGGAATTACCGAGCATTACTATATCTTCTGAGGAAATAGGTAGTAGCTCGAAAAGACTTACTTTCTGACGCCAGTACTCATTACGTTGCTCGGCATAAGCCATTGGCATAGTATTGAGAAGGCCAACTAATAGAGTATATTTCAAAACAGTTCTAAACATTGTCGTGAAAGTGTGTATGAAAATCTATAAGCCCTTGTAGCGGGGTTGATAATATACGGGTAATACTGTATCCATATCGAGAGGCTGCTTCACAGAGAGGACCCTTGAATGTCGAAGCGACACCACCTGTAAATCCGATATTAGTATCATTCGATAGATGATAAAGCTGAACGTTTCTCTTGAAGAAACGTTCAAATTCAGACATTATTAGAGCATATATTTGTGGCTCATGTATATTCTGTGCTAAGAAAGGCACTACGGTGGCCAGAAAAGCAGCGGGAGCATCATCACGATATACACGTTGTAGTACTGTATCGAGATTTAATTTGTACTCTCGTGTGAACCGTTCAGATAATTCAGGGGAAAGAATGCCCTTGAGAAAATCAGATATAAATCTTTTTCCTAATGAGGCACCGCTACCTTCATCGCCTAAGATGAATCCTAATGATGGCACACGTTGTTTCAGATTTCCTTCTGCAAAGAAACCTGAATTTGAACCTGTGCCTAATATACATGCTAACCCTTCAGAGGCTCCGAAGAGTGCCCGTCCTGAAGCTATAAGATCAGAAGCTACTTCGATATTTTGAGTAGTAGGCCATCTTTCTGCCAGGTATCTGCGCATATCCTCACATAACTGAGATGTGGCACAACCGGCACCGTAGAAATATATGTTTACAGGTTGTTCAGCAAAAGGTACTTTTGATAACCTGTGTTTAATATCTTCAGCTGCCAACTGTAGAATATTGAGACCGTCTCCTCTAAAAGATATAGGGGAGATGGCTGAAGGAGAGAGCATTATCCAATCAGTCTTGGTGCCTCCGGCATCAGCTATTATTATGGGGTACGATACGGTCATTCAATATAATAAAAATTGAGGTGTACAGTAGAGAGCGGTAAGAGAGTAGCCCCTCGAAACCGGAAATTTTGATTTAGATTACAAATTTAGCTAAAAATTAAATAATATAGCAAAAAAACGGTAATAATATTTTATTTGTTGTGCTAAAATATGGTCTATTACATTTGT
>CAYNUE010000078.1:0-16009 GCA_964400325.1 uncultured Sangeribacter sp.
ACTTTGGCCTCGGTAGAGATAGCAGCATGGTCAGTGCCTGGTACCCACAGAGCGTTGAAGCCGGTCATACGTGCACGGCGTATCAGAATATCCTGTATCGTATTGTTGAGCATGTGGCCCATGTGTAGCACTCCTGTCACATTTGGTGGCGGAATAACTATACAGAAAGGTTGACGCTCGTCGGGCTCGGAGTGAAAGAGGCGGTGTTCCATCCAATAGGCATACCATTTGTCTTCCACTTCGGCGGGATTGTATTTGGTCGCTAATTCGTTCATAATCGCAAAGCTGATATTTCTCTTAATAATCTGCAAAATTACTAAAAAACGGGGATAAATGCCTAAATTTGCACCTACAAAACAATAAAGCGTAATATTGTGCCCTTTATAAAGAGTGATACGGTTCGTATCAGGCATACATAAAAGACTATACAAGAAGGTAAAGAAAATGATAAAACACAAAAGCATCAGAAAGATGGTGCTGACGTTGACAGCCGCTCTATTGGCTCTCGGCGCAATGGCGCAGTATGATAATCCGAAACGTGAGTTTCGTGGAGCTTGGCTGCATGTTATAGGACAGACACAATACCAGAAGATGGGCACCGAGGAGTGTAAGCGGTATATAAGTGACCAACTTGACCGTTTGCAGGCTGCCGGGTGCAATGTAGTTATATTTCAGGTGCGTCCCACTGCAGACGCTTTATATGAGTCGGAACTCGAACCTTGGTCATCGTGGCTGACTGGATCACGTGGCAAAGCGCCGCAACCGGGTTGGGACCCACTGCAGTACACGCTTGATGAAGCACATAAGCGTGGTATGGAATTTCATGCTTGGCTCAATCCTTACCGTGTTACATCTAACTCAAAAGAAGTACTCCCTTCTACTCACGCAGCTAATAAAGAGCCCCATAGGTTTGTGAAATTTAATGGTCAGGTATTTTTTGATCCGGCTTATCAAGAAAACCGTGACTTCATTTGTGATGTAGTACGCGATATTGTTAATCGTTATGATGTTGATGGTATTCACATAGACGATTATTTTTATCCTTATCCTGCCGATGGCAAGCGTTTTAATGGAGATGATGCGAGTTATGCCAAGTTAGGTCATGGTATGGATCGTAACGAATGGCGTCGTCATAATGTAGATTTGCTCATAGAACAGCTCCATGGTACTATAAAAGCTGAGAAAGACTGGGTGCGTTTCGGTGTAAGTCCTTTCGGTATATGGCGTAATAAAAAAAGTGATGCTCGAGGTAGTAATAGTACCGGCCTTCAGAATTATGATGACCTCTACGCGGATGTGCTTCTGTGGGCCGAGGAGGGGTGGATAGATTATCTTGCACCACAGCTTTATTGGACTCTCGATATGAAGGCTGCTCCCAGCCGACATCTGGCTGAGTGGTGGGACGCTAATGTGTCACCAAAAGTAGATATATATATAGGTCAAGACACCAAGCGTACAATGGATAATCCTGACCCTCGCAATAATGACCGCAACGAACTTGACACTAAGGTAAAGTTGTCACGACGTCTGCCTAATGTGAAGGGTAATATATGGTGGCATGGCTATTGGGTAACTGATAATTATAAAGGTGTGGCTGATTCGTTAGCTATGAAATATCAATCTACCATAGCATTGCCCCCTGCGTATGGTGACGGTTCGAAAAGACCTGACCGTGTACAGGATTTGAAGCTGGAACATACTGATGATGGAGTATTTCTGACATGGAATGTTCCAGGCGACGGTGGTATGCAACATTCCACTGACCCGATACGCTTTGTGGTATATGAATTTTTCCCAGGTGAAGATACCGAGAGTCTTGATGACCCTCAAACTATCATAGCTCTGACTCCTTATCGCCGTGTGAGAGTAGGTGACAGCGACAGCGACGACTTGGAAGGTGTGACATTTGCAGTAACGGCTCTTGACCGTATGAACCGTGAGTCTGCTCCGGTTCGTGTAAGGCTTTGAATATTATGACACAAAATATGGATATTATATTGAATGCCGGACGTAGCATATTACGTCCAGGCGAAGGGGCCGTCCCTGTGTCGGCCGATATACGTGAGCTACTTGATTACGAAGCTACCCGTATTGACAATCCGAGTTTTATTGCTGCTGATCCGGTACAGTTTCCACGTCGTTTTGAGCGGCTACAAGATATAGAAATAACTGCTCTTATAGCCGCTGTAATAGCTTGGGGAAAACGTACCATGATATGTCGTCATGCCGAACGTATATTATCTCTGATGGACCAGCAGCCTTATAAGTATGTCATGGAGGAAGGCTACGAGGATTTAGACCCGGATATGAATCTTCATCGTACTTTTTTTGCTCGGCATTTACAGTATTTGCTGCGTGGGCTTCATGCTATTTATAAGCAACATGACAGTCTTGATGCCTTCTCAGCTTCAGTAAAGGCTGGTGAGGCTGAAGCTCCCGCTTGGCAGCTTGTAGCTGCGATGCAGCAGATAATGAGTGATGTTAACGGCGGCTTGACATACAGCGAATGTTTACCTGTACATCTTGAACAGACAGCTCTGAAACGTATCAATATGGCTTTGCGCTGGTTAGTGCGTGATGATGGTATAGTAGATATGGGCATGTGGCAGTCAATACCGAAAAGTAAGTTGTATATCCCACTTGATGTACATGTGGGTAATACAGCACGCGGTCTTGGTCTGCTGTCACGGCGTAGTAATGACCGTCGCAGCGTAGAGATGCTTACTGCTACTCTCCGCAGTCTTCGTCCCGAAGATCCGGCCTGGTATGACTATGCACTATTTGGTATCGGTGTTGAGGGCAGGGGTCGTGAGCTTGCGGGCAAGTTGGGGCTCGACCGCACGCAGGGTTGACAGAAAAGTCGAATCGAAGGCAGCTGCTTGTTCGGGGTGGCCTTCAAGTAGGTAGCGGCTCTGCCGTGAACGTACTTCAAGCAATTTGTTCTGTAATCCCATGGTGTCGCCAGTCCAGTCATGGTTTACAATTATACGTGCGTAAGAACGCCCTTCAAGCTGTGCAGCTTCAATTTCGGAGGTTACTTGTTCCGAATGTTCTATTCCATTACAAGCTGTCAGCATCAGTACTGCCAATGGCAGAGTATATAGTTTGTATCTTTTCATATAGTTCGTGTAATATTACTTACATTATAAACGGCTCAGCAGAATTTTTGGATTTCGCTGAGCCGTTTATATTTCTATTAGGTAAGTACTTCTTAAAAATTTATATCATTTAATTTTTAAGAAGTATCTAAATATTATTTGTCACCGTAGAGAGAATTCCACCATTGTGGGTCGTCCTGAAGCCATTTTGCAAACCAGGCCATTATCGTGGCATGCCACAGTTTGCGCTTCTCATAGTCGGTGATGATATGATTCTGACCGTCAACCGTTATAAATTCTACTTCGCGTCCAAGTACTTTAAGTGCGTTGAAAAGCTGTATGCTCTCACCTATAGGTACGTTGGTATCATCTGTGCCGTGTAACAGGAGCAGCGGAGTGTGTATCTTGTCGGCATTAAACAGGGAACCATGTTTGGTGAACAAATCTGGATTGGTCCATGGATATGACTGTGCTGCAGCTACTGAATTATAGGAATAGCCCCAAAAACCTTCGCCCCAGTAACTTGTCACATTCGAAATGCCGGCATGTGAGATAGCGGCTGCGAAAATGTCTGTTTTTGTTTGAAGTAATTGGGTCATAAAACCACCGTAGCTGGCACCCATACAACCGATTTTTTTGTCATTGACGTATGGGTGAGCCTTACAGAATTTCTTTACGCCTTCAATTATATCGTCAGCCGTATAGTCACCCCATGCGTTGACATGACGTGCTGAAAACTCTTGACCGTAGCCAGTTGCCCCGCTCGGATTGAGTATGTACACCACGTAGCCGCGGCTGGCAAGCAATTCGGGTGCATAGCCATTTGTCATCCATTCAGAGCAGGGTGATGTGCCACCGTAATAATAAACTATGAGTGGATAACGTTCAGTAGCGTCGAAATCAGGCGGTAGACATACTCGGCCGTCTATTTCTGTGCCGTCACGTGAGGTGAAAGTCCATGTCTGTATATCGCCCATCTTTATATGAGAAAGATATTCAGCCATGGGGTCATCTATCAGACGTGTTTTGCCGGTGCGCAGATTAAGTAGCCATGCTGAACCAGTCGAGGTATAAGAGCTACCTGTGTAGGACAACCACTGACTTTCATTAATACCGATAGAGAAATTGTTTGCCACAGGCTTAGCTGTATCAAGCTGTCTTATCACTGTGGTTTTTGGATCAAGGGCATAAAGATAATAACCAAATCCTTTTTCTCCACGGAAATAGATGGTATTGTCAGCTATGTTCCAGACCGGCTGTCCTGATATAGAAGGGTCAAAATCGCGTGTCACAGGTTTAGCTGAACCTGTAGCGATGTCGAATAGATAACCCTGTATATCGAAGTCATTTGCTATAGGATGAGCCCCAGAGTTTTTACCAAGATTATTCATGAAGCTCGGGCCAGCTGTGATGAATAGGCTTCGCGCATCTGGTGAGTATATCGCTCCAGAGAATGAACCTAAATGTCTAAGCAAAGTGTCACTCTGAAGGGTGACTGCATCCATCTGGATAACATCGGTGAAATAGAAAGGATATTCATCTGCCTTGTCGGTAGTGACTGATAGCAGGAGCTTACGGCTGTCAGACGAAATATCAAGTACACCAGCAGTGCTTCCGCCATAGGCTATAGGGGTAGCCAAACCGGTAGCAAAGTCATATTTTACAGGATAGGAACGGTGGCGGTAACCGGGGAGACGGTCATCGGGCGTTTCATATCGTCGCATTGTACCAGCCGGCGCTTCGTCTTCCTTGGTATCATAATATATGATGTAGGATTCGTCAGGACTCCAGCTGAATGAACGTGACGGTACGTTGCGGGCAAATAAAGAGTTGGTACCTTTATCTACATCAAACACGTATATATCATAACGTTCTTTAAGTCTGTCAACACACCGATATAGACGATTGCCTTTTGGCATCCAGTTGTAATCGGTATCCAGATTAGGATTTACGATGCGTCCGGTAGCAGTCTCTTGCAGAGTAGCCCAAAAACGTGTGTGCGTAGCATCGAGTACTTCAAAGTAACGGGTGATGAGATAACGGCCGTCAGGTGAGAGATCAGTAGCTGACACTCGTGGACCATGATTTATATCCTCGATTTCGAAAAGGCGTTTCATATCTGGCCCTTCGACGATATTTACTGCTTCAAATTCAGAATCAGGTATGAATCTCAGACTGAACTCCGGAGCTGCCGGGTCAGAAGGCATACTGAGCAAATTCACCTGTATCTCATAATCTACCTCAGGCATGAAGGTAACAGCACTTTCAGAAGGCGAAGAGGTGGAATCAGCTGTCTCACGAGTAATTATGGTGTTGCCTCCAAGACGTACTTCAGCAGGAACATTGGATTTCAACTCCATTTTACCGCGTGCATAACGACGAGCACGCAGATTGGTCTTGAACGTACGCAACACGGCGTCACGGTCTGCTTTGGGAAAGCTGAGTAGACCAGCCGAATCAGCAGCTACAGTAGTCCAATCCTGCGTTTCAAAAGGCAGAAAGGGTCGGCGTGCCTTAAGTAGGTCTGAGTTGCGGAACTTATGTCGGGTGTCGGTAGTATCTACTGCCGGCATACGCAAAGTCTGTTCAGAAGCCTGTTTGTAATTTCGTATTGTATGGGGTGCAGCTGACACTGCCGAAGCAGCTGTCAGAATAAGAAATCCCGACAACAATAGAGAAGTCTGTTTCATGGTATCACTTATTGGGTGTCTCGTATCTATATATACTCTTAAGCTTTACATCAAAAATTAGAGTTGAGAAGGGTAACAATGCCTTTTGTGAAGCACTACCGTAACCAGCTTGGTATGGAATTACCATAGTTACCGAGTCGCCTACATGCATGTTGGTCAGAGCGGTCCAGAAGCCTATTACGTTGGCATTGGGCTGCGTGCGGTATATGCTGTCTCCGAATGTGGTCGAAGCGTATGATGACTCTATTACGGTACCTTCGACGTTTCGCAGAAGATATTTTACATCGACTGTCGAATTATCAAGTGGCATAAGGTTGGAGGCTGTTAGCAGACGGTTATTATGCCACTTCATCAACACGAAGGCGTTAGGTGCCCATGTGGGTACTATCTTTTCATATATCTTGACACCGCTTACTGTTGAGTCAGCGCATAGGGTAATATATTTTTCGTTTTTCTCTTTCCACTCTGCATAGTCTGTTTCGTTGTCATCTAAACATGAAGTTGCGAATAGCATCGGTAGGGCAGCGAGAAAACAGATTGCTTTTTTCATTTCGTATGTAGGTTAAAGCGCCCTTGCTTCGGCAAGGGCGCATATTGAAGTGAGTAGGGTGTATGGTCAAAATTGCACTTCGGGTGCTTTTGACGCTCCGGCTTCGGCTTTAAACTGAGGTTTCTCCTTAAAGCCAAACCAACCAGCATATATAAGTGTAGGGAACTTCTTTATTGACGTGTTGTAGTCCTTGACTGCTTCTGTATAGCGCATACGTTCAGTTGCTATCCGGTTTTCGGTACCTTCGAGTTGTGTCTGAAGATTCATGAAGTTCTCGTTGGCTTTCAAATCAGGATAGGCCTCAGTTACAGCAAGCAGTGATTTGAGTGCTGACGAGAGTTCACTCTGTGCCTCCTGGAATTTAGCTAATGTTTCTTCATTGAGGTCATTAGCATCGATAGTTATCGAGGTAGCCTTGGCACGTGCTAAGGTTACTTTTTCCAGTGTTTCGCTCTCATGTGTTGAATAACCTTTGACAGTATTGACAAGGTTCGGTATGAGATCTGCGCGACGCTGGTATTGATTCTCGACTTGCGCCCAAGACTGGTCTACGGTCTGTTGCTTTTCTACAAGCGAATTATAGTTACATGAACTTAGGCTTCCGGCCCCTATTAGAGCAGCCAGACACACCATAAGGCGTGTTATCAGTTTACGCATATATAAAGGGTTAAGTCTGAAAGGATAAATTTATTATAGCTAAATCAAAGCAGCTTGCGCAGCAGTGAGTTAAGGCTTACTTCGGCAGCAAGCATACTTTCAAGTTCGTCTATAGCTACACGCTGTTGCTCCATTGTATCACGGTGACGCAGAGTAACAGTATTATCTTCGAGTGTCTGATGGTCTACAGTCACACAGTAAGGTGTACCTATAGCGTCTTGACGGCGATAACGTTTGCCGATAGAGTCCTTTTCATCATACTGGCAAGTGAAGTCGAAGCGGAGACGATGCTGTATTTCACGTGCCTTTTCAGGCAGACCATCTTTCTTTACCAATGGTAGTACGGCACATTTTACCGGAGCTAACGGAGCGGGGAAATGAAGCACTACGCGGCGGTCGCCGTTACCGAGGTCTTGGTCTTCGTAACAGCTGCAGAACACGCTTAGGAACATACGGTCCACACCTATTGAAGTTTCAATAACATAAGGGGTGTAGCTCTTGTTGAGTTCGGGGTCAAAATACTGTATCTTCTTACCAGAGTATTTCTCATGCTGTGAAAGGTCGAAGTCAGTGCGTGAGTGTATACCCTCCACTTCTTTGAAACCGAACGGCATTTCGAATTCGATGTCAGTAGCAGCATTAGCATAATGGGCCAGTTTCTCGTGGTCATGGAAGCGATATTTGTGGTCTCCCATGCCGAGAGCTTTGTGCCAACGCATACGCCACTGGCGCCAGTAGTCAAAGTAGTGCATTTCCTCACCGGGACGTACAAAGAACTGCATCTCCATCTGCTCAAATTCACGCATACGGAAAATGAACTGACGTGCTACAATTTCATTGCGGAAGGCTTTACCTATCTGAGCTATACCGAATGGTATACGCATACGGCCTGTTTTCTGTACGTTGAGGTAATTAACAAATATACCCTGTGCTGTCTCCGGACGTAGATAGACATTCATTGCTCCGTCGGCAGTTGAGCCCATCTCAGTCTTGAACATGAGATTAAACTGACGTACATCAGTCCAATTACGTGTGCCGCTGATAGGACATACTATCTCTTGGTCAATGATAATCTGACGTAGTTCGGCAAGGTCGTTGTCGTTCATAGCCTTTGTGAAGCGTGCATGTAAGGCATCGCGTTTGGCTTGATGTTCGAGCACACGTGGATTTGTCTTGCGGAACATCTCTTCATCAAACGAATCACCGAATTTTTTTGCAGCCTTAGCTACCTCTTTGTTTATCTTGTCGTCAAACTTAGCTATCTCGTCCTCAATGAGTACATCAGCACGATAGCGTTTTTTTGAATCTTTGTTGTCAATCAGAGGGTCATTGAAGGCATCTACATGACCCGAAGCTTTCCAGATGGTAGGGTGCATGAAGATGGCTGAGTCGATGCCCACGATGTTGTCATGGAGCATAGTCATAGACTCCCACCAGTAGCGTTTGATGTTGTTTTTGAGTTCTACACCGTTCTGGCCGTAGTCGTATACTGCCGACAGACCGTCGTATATCTCGCTTGACTGAAACACGAACCCATACTCCTTGGCGTGAGCCACAATCGTCTTGAAGACGTCTTCCTGTTTTGCCATCTTTATCTTTAAATGGGGATATAATCTTTAAAAGTGTGTATGCTTATCTTACCGGACTTCCGGCTTTTGCATATCTCTATCAATCGGCAAATTTATAAAAAAATCGCGATATATCGTTCTATCTGCATCATAAATCGATAAAGGCACCGCCGTATTTGAAATCGACAGTGCCTTTATAGACCTTATGCTCTTATGTATTAAGAGTTCTTACTTATTTATTAATAACAGTGTTTATGCATTGTATTGTGTACTCGTTTATGGCCACCTCAATATACTATCTCATCAAGATAGGGGTTGAGCTCTTTCCATTTGTCGATAGGAGGCATTACGCCCATGCTGATGACTTCATCACGCAGCTGACAAAGGTGTTCATAGCTCTTTTCGAGGGCTTTTTCTTCTTCGGGAGTACCGTTGAAGAGCTTTACTGTAGTACCGTTCTTGTCAACTGTAGTTTCGACAGCCATCATGATGTGTGAGAAGCGCTGATTGTTAATATAGGTGCCTACAGGCCAACGGAACATCGGACCACCCATAGCAGCGGCAATCATCTCGATTGAAAGATAGGCAGGACTCTGGAATGATGAACGACCACGTAAATCGATGATGTTCTTTCCACCCTGGGTGACACGTACCTTCATGTCTTCCCATTCCTTCTCAGGAAGAGCTTCTGTGCCGATAAGTTCGGTCAGTGGCTTGCCGTCTACCTTAGCAGTAGAGGCGAAGACAGCCATCTGTTCACCATGACCACCGTATGTACGTGCATTTTCAACCTTATCTGGATCAATCTTGAAATACTTTGCAAGTTCGTTGCGCAGACGTGTGCTGTCAAGAGCAGCGAGAGTAGAAACCTGTGAAGGTTTCAGACCTGAATAAAGCAGAGTGATAAGACCGGTTATATCAGCAGGATTGAAGATAACCACGATATGCTTTACGTCAGGGCAATACTGACGCACGTTTTTACCGAACTCCTCAGCAATAGCTGCATTACCTTTAAGCAAATCCTCACGGGTCATACCAGCCTTACGGGCTGCACCACCTGAATTGACAATAAATTTAGCTCCTGTCAGAGCTTCCTTTATATCAGAAGTGTAAGTAAGGTTAAGACCTTCGAAACCACACTGAAGCAACTCCTCAGCCACACCCTTCAAACCAGGTTCGTAGGGGTCATAGAGACAGATGTTCGGAGTAAGACGCATCATAATGGCGGTCTGGGCCATATTTGAACCAATCATACCGGCACCACCGACTATGACCAGTTTGTCATTAGTTAGATAATTCATACTATTATATCTTTTGATAATCTATTAATTTGTCCTGTTTCAATAACACATTTATCCAAGCTACGCTTACTCAGGCAGCTATGGCGCAGTTAACGTTTTAGCGCGCAGCTGTCTATTTCAAAAGCGAAGCTTTTGTAATATTAATACCTGTATTATTAACACCCCTGGACCTTAAGCGGTTCGCCCCGAAACCAAATTTGGCTTCGGGGCGAACCGTCTGTTTGTCGATTTGTTTTAAATACAGAGATAATTATTTAATCCCTCCACTATATAAAGATAAAACTATGAAAGCACACGTCAATAACATCATAAAGAGTAGCATTCGTCTTATAATGCTGGCTCTTGTAGCTGTGGCCAGTGTCAGCACACTATCTGCCCAAAACAGTCTTCCGGCTCCAGGTAGCGGAGGTAGTTTTCAACCTGCACCAGCAGGTCCACCTCCTGTAGCACCTGGTATTCCTGGCAGACCTGGTGGTCCTGGGTTCCCCGGTGGTCCTTTCGGACCTGGATATATGGGACCAAACGGAGCTTTTATGAATGGTCCTGATTGGCAGAATAGCGGTGTGATTACTGTTGTAGGCTGTGGTTATAACGTATATGGTACCTGGACTACAATACCTATGAGGGTAAGTTATCAGTATAACGGAATGCAGTATGAAGTAACCGTACTGAGTGCATGGGAGCCTTCAATGCAGATGTGGAATAATGGCATCGACACTCCGGCCTACAATACTACTTACTACACTCACGGCAATACATATAACTTCTATGTAGTGCTTGCATCAGGTACCTACTATTTTAACCTATAAGGAGGTTATTACATTTCTGCCTCACCTGAGTAATTTGAACCACTGTCCATAGCGTCTGAATCTGGCTCACCGTCAGGACGACGCTGTGGTTTTTGTTTCATATTACCGAAGGCATATTTTACTGTCAGACGTACGTTGCGACCACCGCGCCAGCGTTCGCTGTATTGACTGTATCCAGGACCGTTGAGGGTAGATTTCCAGCGGCGTGAGTCAAATACATCACGACAATTTATTGATATTGACCAGTCGCCGAACACACGACGCAGCCCTGCATCAACATTCCAGCCGGCGTCACGTTGTCCTTGTGCTTCAAGCTGCCGCGAATTGTAACGTCCTGTAGCTTGGAAGGACAGGGACCAGGGGAGCTTGACACTTGCCATAAGACGTGCGTCCCATGCGAAACTATGCTGTTTGTCGCGTGAGAGATGAAATTGTTGGCCCTGTGGGTCAGTATATGTATAATTCCACGCCGAGACACTATTATTATAGAGGTTTACGGTAGTGGTAAGATCAAGCTTGCCGTTGAACAATGAATTTTTACCTACAATTTCAACACCTGAGTTGGTATTGTTAGCCACGTTTGCCCAAGTCGAATAGAGTATATCACCGTCCATATAGCTGATACGGTTCATGGTATTGTTGGAGGTACGCACGTATGCTGACAGTGAAATCATGTGCCATGTCCATGATTTGATATAATTAAGTTCGAAGGCATTGGCATACTGGGGTTCGAGTTCCGGATTACCAAACGAGATATTTGTAGCGTCCGAGATATTACGGAATGAATTGAGTTGTCCTCCCCAAGGGCGACGTATACGACGAGTATAATTTATCTGTATCTCATTATCGTAAGGTAATGAATAAGATAAGAACAGAGAGGGGAACAGAGCAAAATTGTTCTTCTTATACCATTGTTGGTCAGCTTCACTCTCTCCGAGCCCGAGTGATTTTGTTCGTATCTGCCATGATTCACCACGTAGGCCAGCCGAGAAACTAAAATCATTTACTTTACCTCCGAGTGTGGCATAAAGAGCTGAGATATTATTATGGTAGATGAAGCGGTTTGTAAGTCCTGCATATAACACAGCGTCTTCAGGTGATGTGCCTTGCCACGTGTCAACCGGACTGTCTTCACGGCCATAATTACCGTTGAAGCCTGCTTCAAGTTTAAGCCATGAATTGAATTGGTTGGTATAGTCTATTTTTGCTTCCCATGAATTGACACCTATATTCTGTGTCTGTTCCTGGTATACGTCATGGTTCAGTGATTCGTCAGCATAATCGGGATGCTGAAGGTATGAAGTCCATGACGGACCGCCCCAGTGGTTGAAACTACCCGTGACATCGAGAGTGTGGTTATCACTCCAGCGGTGAGTGTAAGTGAGTTCACCGTGACCTCCGCGATTGTTACCGTTACTGCGGGTAAGCTGTGAATTTGACCTCCACATACCAGGCATATCAGTAGTGTAAGTGGTCAGAGAATGGCTCCAACGGTGACCAAACATACCGAATCCACTCAGACCTATGTCGTCATTGTCAGTAATGTGATATGTGGCTCCAAGACGCACGAAGATGTTATTGCCATGATTAGGACTTGAAGCATCTGAGTTAAGAAATGTGCCGTCCTCCATAGTGCGGCGTGTCAGACTACCTGCGGTATTATGACGCATACGGAAACCAATGCCAGCAAATACGTCCCATTTTGAGGCATTGACATTGATATTGAAACCGGCATTACCTCCGCCACGTGTATTGGCACCTATCTCGGCGCTACCGAAATATCCTGCCTTACGATTCTTTTTGAGTATAATATTGATTATACCGGCTGTACCTTCAGGGCTGTATTTGGCTGAGGGGTTAGTGACAACTTCGATACGGTCGATAGTTTCGGCTGGTATCTGTTCAAGAATTTGGGCACGGTTGTCAGCCGATAGACCTGACTCCTTACCGTTTATCCATACCGTTACTGATGAGTTGCCACGTAGAGATACTTCGCCATCTTGGTCAACTTCTACTGATGGGATAGATTCCAAAAGCTCTGAAGCCGATTGCCCAGCAGAAGCTATATTAGAATCGACGGTAAATACTTTTTTGTCAAGTTCGAAGCGCATCTGACTACGTACACCTTCAACTACGACTTCTTGAAGCACTTTGGTGTCATTGGCAAGACGCAGAGTGCCTAAGTCGACATTGGCACCGGATATTTTTACCGGTCTTTCCTGGTCGATACTGCCGAGATTAATGACTTTGACGATATAGTTACCGTCATCGACACCAGAGAGTGTAAAACTTCCGTCGGTATCGGTTGTAGTAATTATCGGTAGAGGTTTACCAGTGTCGGGGTTGACCAGTTGTACGGTAGCGAAGTCAATTGCTTCGCCCGTATCCTTATTGATTACCTTACCTGATATGTCGCCTTTTGCGTTTGCCAGTAGAGGAAGCGCCAACAATAGGGTAGATATATAAAATCGTGACTGCATGAGATGAATAATGGCGTTTTTTCAGTAGGAGTGACACCTTAAGATGACAAAAGTTTAGCGCCGCATACATGTTTTTATGTATGCGGCGCTAAACTTTATGTGTAAGTTACTTCTAATTGCGTTCGTTATATCAGAAGGTGCCGTAGCGCAATTGACGATAGTAATACAGTTGAGTTATAACCATATAGGGTGTGAGCCATAGGAAGCCGATGCCGCATGTAAGAGCGGCAAGCAGAATCCAGAGTATGAAGCGGAAATTAAGACAGAAAAATTCCCATTTGTGTCCGTTCATCATATTCCAGCTTAGTTTCAGGGCGTCTATACCCGAGAGGTTAGGGTCATCAGCCATAAGGAAGAATGTCATGCCAAAACCGCAGGCAGCTATTATACCAGGCACTATCAGTAAGGCTATGCCAATGGAGACGGCTAAGGTGTAGAGTAGTCCGGCTACCATTGTCTCTACAAAACGGTTAAAGCCTTTGAAGAGAAGATCGAGATTGCTGATATGTGTATCAGCCAGGCACATGAGGTAGAGTACGAGACCGAAGAGCATCGGGCCGGCTATCACCAATTCAAGTACGTAGGTAGAGCTGGCAGCTCCGACAATGACAGAATAAATCAGTGTGGCGACTACGGCATTGAGCCAGTTCCCGGATAAGGCAGTACGGGCTTTTACCATCATCGCAGTGTGTGTTGTGTTCATAAGCAGAAATTATATGTGAGATGTTGCAAAAGTACAACATAAATTCGAGATACAGAAATATTTATTACCTCTGTAAAAGAGATGAAATGTAAAATTAGACGTAAAAAACAGTCTGACGAGCCTGTGAATTGCCAAAAAATGTGTATATTCGCCCAAAAATTCGGCTGTGGCTCTCTTCCGTGTCTCTCCGAGCCGGTTTTTCTCTCTGTGTGACACAACTAACTAAACCCAACAAAATAACCCATGAGTACAAACGAAGAAAACCTTACCACCGGTACCGGTCTGCCCGAGAACGCCTTTCGCGAACTTGGTGCTGACGAGCAGTATATCCCGGTGATGGAGCCAGCTCACGACCAACGTGAAGTGACTCCTTACTCAGTTATCACCGGTCTGGTGATGGCTATTATCTTCAGTGCGGCCGCTGCCTATCTTGGTCTTAAGGTAGGTCAGGTGTTTGAGGCCGCTATTCCTATTGCCATAATCGCTGTCGGACTTTCAAATGCCCTCGGTAAGAAGAATGCCCTTGGTCAGAATGTCATCATACAGTCTATTGGCGCTTGTTCGGGTGTGATAGTAGCAGGTGCTATTTTCACACTTCCTGCATTGTTCATACTTCAGGCTTCTTATCCTGACATTATGGTCGAGTTCTATCAGATTTTCTTGAGCTCGCTGTTAGGTGGTATACTGGGTATTCTGTTCTTTATTCCTTTCCGCCGTTATTTTGTTAAGGATATGCACGGCAAATACCCTTTCCCAGAGGCTACAGCTACTACACAGGTACTTGTGTCTGCACAATCTGCCGGTTCTGAGGGTGGCCAGGCTAAGACGCTGATAGTGGCTTCGCTCGTAGGTGGTATCTACGATTATTTGGTAGCTACTTTTGGCTGGTGGGCCGAGACAATCACTTCGACAGCTTCGGCTGCCGGTCAGGCCGTTGTAGAGAAGACCAAGTTGGTATTGAGTTGTAACACTGGTGCTGCACTGTTAGGTCTGGGTTATATCGTAGGTCTTAAATATGCCTTTGTTATATTCGCAGGTTCTATCTTTGTATGGTGGATTATAATACCTCTTATGGGTACTTACGGTTCTGCCGAATTTGCTGCTATGGCTCCTGATGCTATCTTTAAGGATTATGCCCGTATGATAGGTATCGGTGGTATCGCTATGGCTGGTGTTATTGGTATCATCAAATCTTGGGGCATCATAATGCAGGCTGTAGGTTTGGCTGCTCGCGAACTTAAAGGTAAGAGCTCTGGTGCCAAGGAGATACGTTGGCAGCAGGACATTTCGATGAAGCATATCGTATTCTTCATTGTTATCGCCCTCGTAGCTGTGTTGCTGTTCTTCTGGTTTGGTGTTATCAGCACATTCTGGCAGGCTGCTGTAGCATGGTTTGTGGTTGTAGTCATCGCTTTCCTGTTTACCACTGTGGCTGCTAACGCTATCGCTATTGTCGGTAGTAATCCTGTATCGGGTATGACCCTTATGACCCTTATCATCGCTTCGGCTATATTCGTTGCTATAGGTCTTAGCGGTACAAGCGGTATAGTTGCCTCGATGGTAATCGGTGGTGTTGTATGTACAGCCCTTTCAATGGCTGGTGGTTTCGTAACCGACCTTAAGATTGGTTACTGGCTCGGTTCTACTCCTAAGAAGCAAGAGAGCTGGAAATTCCTCGGTACTCTCGTATCTGCTGCTACTGTCGGCGGTGTTATCATGGTACTCAATCAGGTATACGGTTTCTCGGGTGAGAATGCCCTCGTTGCACCTCAGGCCAACGCCATGGCTAAGGTTATCGAACCGCTCATGATGGGTGGTGATACTCCTTGGATACTCTATATGGTAGGTGCTATTCTGGCTCTTATTCTTAATTGGCTCGGTGTGCCAGCTCTTGCTTTCTGTCTGGGTATGTTCATACCTCTGTCGCTCAATACCCCGATGCTTGTCGGTGGTGCTATCGCATACTTTGTCAGCAACCGTAGCAATGACCAGGCTGTTAACGACGCTCGTCGTGACCGTGGTACTCTTATCGCTTCTGGTCTTATCGCCGGTGGTGCTCTGTTCGGTGTATTCGCTGCCATCACCCGCTTCGCTGGCTTTGAGTATCAGAATCCCGTTCCATTCGAGACCTGCCAGATTCTCGGTTGCGTCGC
>CAYNUE010000079.1:0-10027 GCA_964400325.1 uncultured Sangeribacter sp.
TAACTATAGGGAATCGTCCGCCTATATGACCAAGGCACTCGAAGCCGCTGAGAATTTCGGCCGGACCGAGCGTAAACGAATGATGAACGAAAGACGCCTTATGCTCGATGCCGTACATCAAGAACAAGAACGCCAATTGGCCGAACAAAAAGCCCACGAGCGCCAAAAGCTAAATATAGTGCTTGGGCTGTTATTAGTGCTCGCAGTTGGTGCCATCATATATGTCATAGTTACTCTCAGACGCCGAAACCGTCTTTATGAACATATAGTGCAGCAAAATATCGACATGCTCGCCGAGGAGGAACGTTACAAAGAACGTATCAACGAACTCGAAACACACCGCTCAGACAATGAGGAACGTCAGAGACAGTTGGCAGCCAATCGCGAGTCTAAATCAAAAGCTCTATTCGAAAGTCTGAAACAGCTTATGGACCACGAAGCCCTGTACCGTGACCCGGGATTGACACGTGAGACAGTCATAGAACGTCTGGCCACCAATCCTACCTATCTGGCACAGGCCATCAAAGAAAATGCAGATATGAACTATGCACAATTCATAAATTCATTCCGTATGCGTGAGGCTATCAAGATTCTGTCTGATCGCACACGTGTAGACACTCCGATAAAAGAAGTAGCCAACGAAGTGGGTTATACCTCAATCGCTACTTTCTATAAACTCTTCCAACAGGCCACAGGCCTTTCACCATCAGCTTACAGAAGGTCACTGCTCAATATCTGAGATAAGTCCGAAACATACAACATCACAATCGTTTCTTTTTAAGAATTACTTAAAGTATTAATAATCAATATTCTCAATTCTCGATTTTTTAAATTAAAAAATCGAGAATTGTTTTTTTTGACACCTTTACAATCAGTCTATAACTTTGCCACCGTCTAACACTCAATGCCGTGCGTGCCATAACCAAACCCATCACGGTGAGACAGCCCGACGGCTCGACCATAAACGTACATCAAACTGCGTCGTGGCACCCAAACAACAAATATAATAAAGTAATATCCTCATATATTCTACTTCAAACACATCACAACGATGACAAGAACACTTACCACCCTTGCCGTAGTAGCTCTGACTGCTACTTCGGCTGATGCACAGGCACAGTTTGATTTCAACAGTTTCGTACAGCGCATAGAACCGCGTCAGACCAACGTCGAAACCACGGGACGCAATCTTCCCGTGAGTCCTACCGAGAAACTGCGTGCCAAGACACAGCATACTGCAAATCCTAACGGATTTATCGGCTGGAATGAGGCCGACCCAGCGCGTCCTATGCTCACTCAGCGCCATGTAGTCCAAGAGGGTGAGAAGATGGACTCTGTCGTGGGTCATTATCTCGACGGCAGACTGATGAGTAAACAGACTTTCGAATATACCGAGACAGGACGTCCGTTGGTATGCACCAACTATGTACCCACTCCCGACGGTCAGTCATGGCAGCTTGACGGCTATTATGCTTATGAGTATGATGACCGCGGACGCCTCATTACAGCTACAAAGGTATCACAAAGCAGCTCGTCAATGATGATAGAATACATGTACGAAGGTGACAGTCCAGCCTATAAGGTCCAGATAGCCTATCTTCCGGATTCAATGGGTGAATGGATGCCTTATCAAAAGGGTGAGTATGAGTTTGACATCAATTACAATACTACCAGAGAAACTTTCTACCTCTGGGGTGCCGATATGGATTGGGTGCCTGTGATGCGTAACGATGCCACTTACGACGAACTGGACCGTCTCACTTCATATTTTCCTTATGTTTGGGATTCCGTATCAGCCACTTGGGTAGGTAATCAGGAAGGTGCATACGAAGGACAGAAGTTTGTCTACACACAGAACGGTGACGACGCACAGCAGGTCGATTACACGTGGGAGAACAATGACTGGCTCGAATACAAACATACCAACTATACCTACAATGATGCTGCTCTTCTCACACTGCGCGAAGAACTTTACTGGAACCGTGAGAAACAGGATTGGAGTGGCGGCGATGGTTACGGACAATGGGGTGACAAAAAATATAACTCCAGAGATTACTATGAATATGATGAGTACGGCCGTGTGATACTCAATAACTTCTATCGTAAGAAAAAGACCGACGATTATGTCAACAACTGGCGCGCTGTGTATGAATACAATGACTTCGGTAACAACGTGACTGAGAAAATTGAAATGCAGGCCAATATCTACTCTGATGGCGCCTTCAATCCCGAAAGAAAAACTGTAGAGCATACCACAGCCACAGGTAAGGAAATTTATTATGCAGTTTACCGCAATGTTGATGGCGAATTGATTATGGAAGGAGAAACCTTCCGTTATCTGATGCCTGTCTATGAATGGTATCTTGGATTTGAAAGCTTCCGTATAGTGAATGGTGAAAAAATACCCTCAGGCAAAGAAGAGTTCCTCTATGCCGATGACTTCAACCCTGAGGCCGGTTATGAGACACCGTACGAAGGTCGTCACTATCGCGCTTCGGCTGATGGCCTGGTACTTGCCACAATCGACAGCTTCACATGGGGTCCACGCGATGTCATAACTGATTATGTAAATTATGATTGTCTTTCAGGTGAAGCTCGCAAAGTCTATGGCTGGGACGTAGAATATGATTTCTCTGCTGATTGCTCCAAGATATTTATGTGGCCCGATGCTAACAAGGGAGATGCCTTTTACGAAAATAAGAACCTGTCAAACAATACTTACTACAATCCTGCTTATACCGAAGGTTCGAACGAATGGAATCTCGCCATCTCTTCACATCTTGACTATTACTATTCCTCACGTCAGACTGGTGTAGAGACTGTAGGCGTTGCCGATGCCGTTGAAGTAGCACGCTATGATGTGGCCGGCCGTCGTCTCTCAGCTCCTGTCAAGGGTATAAACATAATCGTTTATTCAGACGGCACTACCCGTAAAGTAATGCTTTGATTCTAACCAAGAAGGTGATATACATAAATTTTATATAAGGTTGTAAAGTGTTGGAGCCTCACGATATTCGGTCTGTACTGATGCGTGAGGCTTCAACTTTGGGTAAGACACAGTATCACTATGATACCCAGTCAAAGAGACCTACTTAGATAGCTATTAAGATTTTTTAAATTGCCATATCGGAAGTTATTGTTAACTTTGCAGGCTGTCAGCCATGACAACTACGGCTGACCTACTTATAAGCAACGTATACACCTGACCTCTTGAGGCGATTACTTATATATATAGCGGCACTCACATTAATAGCCGTATCATACGCCGGACGTTTCGGAGCGCCCCCTTATCGTCGAGCCGCTGCCGAAGACATGCAAGGCAAGGTGGCAGAAGGGGATTCTGTCACCATGACTGTCATGCCGTCCGACAATCCCTTGGCGGTAGCTGATAGCTTATGGGGAGAAGAGTATCTTGCTGCTGACAGTATTATGACAGACAGCACAGCTTATTATAATGATACTATAGCCAACACTGACAGTCTGAGGTGGTTGATGCCGAATGACCGCGAACCTCTTGGAGCTGCTGATAGTCTGCCGGGCACCGGAGGGCGTACTCGTCTTTCAAAAATAGTGCGCGATAAAGTTGACCTCGATGGCGATGTGCAATTCTCAGCCAAAGACTCTCTGATAATGTTGGGCAACAACAATGCCTACCTCTATGGAGACGGCCGTGTCGAATACCAAGCTTTCAAACTTGCCTCCGCTGAGATACGTATGGAGCTCGACTCATCAACCGTGTATGCCACAGGTGTCTACGACTCTTTGGGAAATCTGTCAGGCAATCCGGTCTTTCAAGATGGCGGTACTGAGTATGAGTCCAAACAGATGAAGTACAACTTCCGCACCGAGCGTGGCTACATAACTGATGTCATAACAGAACAGGGAGAAGGCTATCTGACAGGCGGCAGAACTAAAAAGATGGAAGACGGTTCATTCTTCATAGCCGATGGTAAATATACCACCTGCGATGACCATGAGCATCCACACTTCTACTTTCAGGTGACGCAAGGTAAGATGCGCCCTAAGAAAGATATTGTTACCGGCCCAGTATATATGGTGCTGGCCGACGTACCGTTGCCTATAGCTTTACCGTTCGGATATTTCCCCTTTACCAAGGACTATTCATCGGGAATCATTTTCCCGACCTTCGGTGATGATTATAACCGAGGATTTTATCTGCGTGACGGCGGTTATTATTTCGCTATAAACGATTATGTAGACTTGGCCGTGCGTGGAGAGATTTACACAAAAGGCTCGTGGGGTCTGTCAGGCCATTCCACATATCGCAAGCGTTATAAATTCTCCGGCAACTTCAATATCTCATACATCACCACTATCACCGGTGACAAAGGGTCTGCCGACTATGCCAAGCAAAATAACTTCCAGGTAGTATGGAGTCACAGCCAAGATGCGAAAGCCAATCCCAACATGAACTTGTCAGCATCGGTCAACTTCGCGACTTCAGGCTATACACGTAATGACCTCAACTCGTATTATAATAATTCATTCACCGAAAACACCAAATCATCAACCGTCAACCTGACTTACCGTTTCCCAGGTACAAAGTGGAGTGCGTCGGCTACTGCCAACATATCACAGCGTACACAGGACTCGACATTGGCCGTGTCATTCCCTAACCTGACGGTAACGATGAGTCAGACCGCACCGTTCAAACGTAAGCGCGTCGTCGGAGGTGAACGCTGGTACGAGAAAATCAAGTTGTCCTACTCGGGACAATTCCAGAACTCGCTTACAGCCCAACAGGACGTATTTTTCAAGAAAAGCCTTATACGTGACTGGCGCAACGGTATGAAACATTACATACCGGTTTCGGCAACCTTCTCGCTGCTGAAATACATAAACGTATCGCCCCAGATAACACTCAACGACCGTATGTACACCTCGAAGATACGTCGTGAGTGGGATTCACAAGCTTCACGCGAGATGCTCGACACTGTGTACGGGTTCTACAACTTATTTGATTTCAATGCCTCACTGTCATTTGACACTAAAATATACGGTTTTTTCAAACCCATGAAGTTCCTTGGGGACAAAGTACAGATGATACGTCACGTATTGACCCCAACCGTAACCTTCTCGGCCTCGCCTGACTTTTCGGAACCTTTCTGGGGTTATTTCGGCAATTACTCCTATTTCGACTCAAACGGTAATCCTGTCACACGCCGCTATTCATACTTCAGTCACGGTGTGTTAGGTGCTCCTACGGCAGGAAAGTCTGGAACTGTGACAGTGCAGTTGGCCAACAATCTTGAGATGAAGGTCAAAAGTAATTCTGACTCTACAGGTGTGAAGAAAATATCTCTTATCGAAAACCTGTCGATAGGTCAGAGTTATAACTTTGCAGCTGACTCAATGCGATTCTCAAACATCAATACTTCGCTATTGCTGCGCCTCACCAAGAGCTTTAACCTGAACCTCAACGCCACTTGGGACCCCTACTGTTACGCCTTGACGCCGTCGGGCTCTCCCGTAAAGGTAGACCGCCTGCGTATAGCACACGGTAAAGGTCTGGCTAAACTCTCCTCAACTGGTACGTCGTTTTCCTACACATTCAACAACGACACATTCCGTAAGAAAAAAGATAATTCACGCGATAACTCACGTAACAACACCGATGACGACGAAGAGCCGGATACTGAAGAAGAAGACGCCTTCAACAACCGTGCCCGAGCCGGACGTCGGCAGGAAGAGACTACCTCCAATGCAGATGTGGACGGTTATGCAGCCTGGAACTGTCCATGGAGTCTGTCAATCAACTATTCGGTCAATTACGGATATGGTGAATTTGATTACGAACGACTCGACTTCCGCGGCAAGTTCACACAGAACCTGTCGTTCAGTGGAAATATACGACCCACTAAAAACTGGAATTTCTCCTTCTCAGCTTCATATAACTTTGACCTGAAGAAGATAGCATACATGAACTGTTCTATGTCTCGCGACATACACTGTTTCACAATGACAGCTTCGTTCGTACCTGTAGGACCCTACAAAAGCTATAACTTCCATATAGCTGTCAAGTCGTCGCTTCTGCAGGATCTTAAGTGGGACAAACGCTCATCAGCCCAGAACGGTATCAACTGGTACTAACCCTGGGTTGAACCCACACCGTGCCGTCTGGACGCATAATCCGGACATTTGCGCGAGTGGGAATATTTTATTACTTTTGTGCAAAATTGGCTTATATGGCTAAACTACTCGAAACGCTCACCGAGCTGAACGGTAAGATTGAAACTCTTGCCCGTAGGCAACAGGAGATGCTGGACGAAATAGCAAGACTCCGTAGCCTCAATGATGACCTGTCACAGGAACTCGATGAGACACGGGCACGACTTCACAAAGCGGAACTCGATGTCGAGTTCCTGACAATGTCACATCGTCTGGCTGACACCCCAGAAGCTGTCATCGAGACACGCCGCCATATTGCCCGTTTGATACGCTCCCTTGACGTATGCATCAATATGCTCAAGGAATAAACGCCCTCATGCAGGGCGGCCGCCCGATGATGAAGAAAGACTCCAAGACAGTCAGAATGATAATACATATAGCCGGCGAGGTTCTGCCTCTGACCGTGCCCTTCGACCGACAGGATCTCGTGCGTGACACCGAGGCCTGTGTGGCCGACCTTTACGATTCATGGAGACAGAGGTTTCCAAAGAAGTCGGACCGCGAACTGCTGGCAATGGTGACATATCAGTTTGCCTCCTACTATCTTGAATTGGCCGATTACACACGCCGTGCACGTACTTCGGCCGAAGAGGCCTGTACACGCCTCGATACCATGACTGACAAAATGCGCGATATACTCTAAGCGCTTCGGCTACCTATCATCATCAATCATCATCGACGTCCGCCGTAATGCCCCGAAGGCTTTAGCCGGCGACTTAATGTCTGCGGCTGAAGGGACACGCTATGTGTGCCCTTCGCCCGAATCGTTGTATAATATTAATTTTATCTTTTTACTAATCATACTTTTAAATTACTTATAACAACTACACAATGGACAGTATAGCCATCTGGATCATAGCCATGGTGGTGCTTACACTCTTAGGAGCAGGCGCCGGATATATCATGGCCCTCAAGACCAGCAGGCGCAACGCCTCATCGGCCGCCAACACCATCATTGACGAAGCACGCCGCGAGGCCGAGGTCATCAAGGAAAAGAAGATTCTCGAAGCCAAAGAGGAGGAGATGCGTCTGCTCGCTGAGGCCGAGCGCCAAATCAACCAGCGTAACCAGAAACTACAGAGCGCTGAGACACGTAGCCGTCAGCGCGAACTTCAGCTCAACCAACAGCAAGGCGACCTTAGCCGCCGCAAGAAAGAACTTGACCAACGAACTGTAGCACTCGAGAATCGTGAGGCATCAGCCGAAGCGCGTCATGCCGAGGCTGACTCTCTTGTACTCCAAGCACAAGACCAGCTGGAGAAGATTTCAGGTCTTTCAGCAGAAGAAGCACGTGAGAAACTCGTCGAAAGCTTGAAAGATGAAGCCAAGACTGCTGCGGCCGGTTACATAAATGACATTATGGACGATGCAAAACTAACGGCTTCCAAAGAGGCAAAACGTATCGTCATTCAGTCAATACAACGCGTGGCCACAGAAACCGCTGTCGAGAACTCTGTAACAGTATTTCATATAGACAACGATGAAATAAAGGGTCGTATCATCGGACGCGAAGGACGTAATATCCGCGCTCTTGAAGCTGCCACAGGTATAGAAATTATAGTAGACGATACTCCGGAGGCAATAGTGCTCTCAGGTTTTGATCCCGTACGCCGTGAGATAGCACGTCTGGCTCTGCATCAGCTTGTAGTAGACGGTCGTATACATCCGGCTCGTATTGAGGAAGTAGTGGCCAAAGTGCGTCGACAGGTAGAAGAAGAAATCATCGAAACTGGTAAACGTACCGCTATAGACCTTGGCATACATGGTCTGCATCCCGAACTCATACGCATGGTGGGCAAGATGAAATACCGTTCGTCTTATGGTCAGAACTTGCTTCAACACTCTCGCGAAACAGCCAATCTGTGTGCTGTCATGGCTTCTGAACTGGGTCTGAATCCTAAAAAAGCACGCCGTGCCGGTCTGTTGCATGATATAGGCAAGGTGCCTGATGACGAACCGGAACTGCCGCACGCCATATTGGGTATGAAACTGGCTGAGAAGTTTAAGGAAAAACCCGAGATATGCAATGCCATAGGCGCACACCACGACGAAGTCGAGCAAACCTCGTTGTTGGCACCAATAGTACAGGTATGTGACGCCATATCTGGTGCCCGTCCCGGTGCCCGACGCGAAATTGTCGAAGCTTACATAAAGCGTCTCAATGACCTTGAACAGTTGGCACTCTCCTACCCTGGTGTGCTTAAGACCTACGCTATACAGGCCGGTCGTGAGCTGCGTGTCATAGTAGGTGCCGATAAGATAAGCGACGAGGAGACAGAACGTCTATCAGCAGAAATAGCCAAGAAGATACAGGACGAGATGACATATCCCGGCCAGGTCAAAATAACCGTCATACGCGAAACTCGCGCCGTGGCCTTCGCTAAGTAAGCCACTCCTCATGGATAAAAATACAGACCATACGCAGGAACGCGCTGACAAATGCGCTTCATGCGCACGAGGATGTGCAGGCGCGACTAATCGCAGTGGCAGTTGCCCGCATCGTGAGCCACGAGGTAAACTCTATGCTACCGATTGGCTGGCCGATATATCAGATAACCAAACTGACGATGTAGTCGAAGTCATGTTCAAGAATACCCGTGTCGGCTTCTATACCAATCCTGACCGTATACCTCTTGCCATAGGTGATCTTGTGGTAGTAGAGGCACAACCTGGCCACGATGTGGGTACAGTTGAGATGGTAGGCCCACTGGTGGACATACAGATGCGTAAGGCAGGAATAAAGCCTGAAATCCAGCTGAAACGAATATATCGTAAAGCACGTCAGACAGATATTGAGAAGTTTGAGGAAGCACGTGCCCGCGAACATGACACCATGATAAAATCGCGTCGCATAGCCGAAGAACTGAAACTTGACATGAAGATAGGTGACGTTGAGTTCCAGGGTGACGGTGGAAAAGCAATATTCTATTATATAGCCGACGAACGTGTAGACTTCCGCAAACTTATACGTATTCTTGCCGATACTTTCAAGATACGTATAGAGATGAAACAGATAGGTGCCCGTCAGGAAGCTGGCCGAATAGGCGGTATAGGTCCTTGCGGACGTCCGTTGTGCTGCTCTACCTGGATGTCGCATTTCGTGTCAGTGGGTACCGGGGCTGCCAGATTGCAGGACCTTTCAATGAATCCGCAGAAACTTGCCGGACAATGTGCCAAACTCAAATGTTGTCTCAACTTTGAGGTCGATGCCTACGCCGAATCGCATAAGAAGATGCCTCCGAAAGATGTTGTACTCGAAACAAAAGACGCTCTTTATTATTATTTCAAGCCTGACATACTTTCGCGCACCGTCACGTATTCAACTGAACGTAACGTACCGGTAAACCTTGTCACTATCGACGCACGGCGTGCATTCGAAATCATAGCTCTTAATCGTTCTGGAGTTAAGGTTGATTCGCTGGCTGTAGAGACTGAGGAGCGTAAACCACAGCCCGGATTTATCGAACTGGTGGGCCAGGATTCACTGACACGCTTCGATAAGACCAAAAACAAGAAAAAGAAAGCTCGCCCTGCTCCTCCTGCACGACAGCGAGAAGGCGAACCACAACAGCAACAAAAAAATACTAAAGTCCCTCCCCAGCAACGTCCGCAGCCACAAGCGCAGCGTCAACGTCCACCTAAACCGCAGGGTGAGCCTCAGCAGAACCACAACTCACAGGCTCCACGTAAACGTCAGCCGCAACAGCAGCAACGTCGCGCACCTCAAAAACCACCGTCGGATGACAACCACTGATTCTTCAGGCTGCCGACCGGGTGCTATTCCGTCTCCCGGTGCAGCCATAGCCTTACATATAGCTGCATTGCTTTCGGGCCTGTT
>CAYNUE010000079.1:10127-12059 GCA_964400325.1 uncultured Sangeribacter sp.
GACACAATCATTACCATTATGACTCACTTCATAGCGCACGATTTCGAATCCGAACTTCAGCTTCGGACCGAACGTATCCGTACCATGATGGCTGACCGTGGCATAGATGCTTTACTGGTAGCCGGTAATACCAACCTTTACTATCTCAGTGGCCGTGTCTTCCGTGGCTATATCTACCTTCCAATAGAAGGCAATATACATTTCTTTGTTATCCGGCCTAATGATTTTGAAGTAGCAGATTGCCTCACCTACATACGTAAACCGGAACAGATAACCACCTGGCTCAACGATAACGACTACGACCTGCCGAAAACTGTCGGCTTGGAATTCAATGACCTTTTCTATAGCGATGTAGAAAGGTTACGTAAGATTTTCCCAAAGGCTACTATCACCGATTCGTCTCTTATGTTGCGTCATGCGCGTATGATAAAGACTCCTTACGAGATTGAAAAAATGCGTCAGGACGGTTTACATCAGGCAGCCGCTTATCATCGTATCACACGCGTGTACCGTCAGAATATGACTGATGTGGAATTTCAGATTGAGATTGAGCGTGTCTTGCGCTTGGAAGGTTGTCTGGGATTCTACCGTACAGCTGGCAATCTGATGGAAATAAACATGGGTTCGGTAATTGCAGGTGCTAATGCAGACAATCCTACTCCATACGATTTTGCCATGGGTGGTGCAGGAGCTGATTCTTCGCTGCCAGTAGGTGCCAATGGTACTACAATACGTCCGGGCACTACAGTAATGGTAGATATGAATGGCTCGTTTAATGGTTATCAGACCGACATGAGTCGTGTATGGGGACTGGGAGAATTGCCTGAATTAGCCCGTAAGGCTCATGAATGTTCACGACGTATACTTCGTGAACTCGAACGCATCGGTGTGCCTGGCGAAAAATGTTCGCGTCTCTATGAGGCAGCCGTCGAGATAGTCAAGGAGGAAGACCTTGAGGCATATTTCATGGGCCATAAACAGAAAGCTGCTTTTATTGGGCATGGTGTAGGTATCGAGCTCAATGAACAGCCCGTGCTCACCCCACGTAGCAAAGACTTGGTGGAGGAATCGATGACAATAGCTATCGAACCTAAGTTTGTCATACCTTCGGTCGGGCCCGTCGGAGTCGAAAATACCTATGTGGTGCGCTCCACAGGATTGGAATGTCTTACTCCATTCCCCGAAGAAATACAGGAACTCTGACTGGCTTAATCAGAGTATCATCAAAACACAATAAATGAACCTCTCTGAACAACTTACCAATCCTATATTTCATCTTGTCGGAAATATAGCCGACAGTATGGGACGTGAGGTGTACGTAGTGGGTGGTTTCGTACGCGATCTGCTGCTCGGTATACCTTCGGACGATATTGATTTTGTAACCGTTGGTTCAGGCATAGAACTTGCACGCCGTGTCTCAGAAGCACTCGGGCATCACAGCCGTCTGACTGTATTTGCCACATACGGCACAGCGCAGGTGGTACATAACGGCCTTGAACTTGAATTTGTAGGTGCCCGTCGTGAGTCTTACCAACGTGACAGCCGTAATCCCATAGTGGAGGACGGCACTTTGGCTGATGACCAGGCACGCCGCGATTTCACAGTCAACGCCATGGCCATCTGTCTCAATGCCGATAGGTTTGGAGAATTGGTAGATCCTTTTGACGGTCTGGGTGATTTACGCCGCCGTCTGATACGTACCCCTCTTAATCCTGATATAACCTTTAGTGACGACCCTTTGCGTATGTTGCGAGCCATAAGATTCGCAACACGTCTGGATTTCCATATCGTTCCTGAAACGTTCAAAGCTATCTCACGTAACCGTGAACGTATATCTATCATTACACGTGAGCGTATCAATGACGAACTCTCCAAGATAATGCGCACCGCTCGCCCTTCCATAGGCTGGCGCCTGCTTGATATGGCTGGATT
>CAYNUE010000079.1:12159-15577 GCA_964400325.1 uncultured Sangeribacter sp.
AGGATATAATAAAGCCCCACAGTCTCACGACTCCGGGGCTTCCAGGGGTTGATTTGGGATATTATTCAAGGGCATTCAGCCCTTGAGGGGGATAGGGATGTTTGGGTATTCCTTATCCGCGACGTTAATCATTAGTCCTGATTGAGGTTTACGCGCTTAAACTCAACTACAACCAGACCTTTCTTCTCACCGTCCAGATACTGAGCGATGGTGAGTTTAGCGTCACGGTGATATTCCTGTTCCATCAGGCAGTTCTCTTTGAAGAACTTCTCCAGACGGCCCTTTACGATATTCTGAATCATCTGTTCGGGCAGATTAGCGGCTTTAGCCTCAGCAGTAGTCTTGATGATTACGCGAGCTTTTTCAGCCTCATCTTCAGTAAGCCAGCCCTTAGTGATGTTAGAAGCAATGTGGTCTTCTGAGTCAACAAGATTAGGATTGATACCGGCTTTCTTGAGAGCTGCCTCTACTGCCTTGTGTACCTGCTCCTCTTTAGTCTTCTCAACGGCCACAGCCTTCTCGCTCTCGATAACCTCGGGAGCTACATGGTCACGGTCAACTGATACGGGGTTCATAGCAGCTACCTGCATAGCTACCTCGCGACCTACGTGCTCGTCAATACCCTCTTCGCTGAGACCAACGATAGTAGCAAGCTTGTTGCCGAGATGCTCGTAAGCAGCTACAGAAGGAGCCTCTACATACTCGTATGCACCGAGTTCCATCTTCTCACCGGTCTTACCGATTTCGTCAGTAATTTTCTCAGAAACTGTACGACCATCGAGCTGGAGGTTCTTAACCTCGTCAAGACTCTTGGCGCCAGCCTCTACTGCAACGTCGAGAATAGCCTTTGTAAGGGCGCGGAAAGACTCGTTCTTAGCAACGAAGTCAGTCTCGCACTTCAGAGCCACGATAGCTGCGAAACCAGGCTTTGTAGCAGCCAGTACACAGCCTTCAGCTGCCTCGCGGTCTTCACGCTTAGCGGCAACGGCCTGACCTTTCTTACGTATGATTTCGATAGCTGCCTGAATGTCGCCACCGGTCTCAGCCAGAGCGTTCTTGCAGTCCATCATGCCTGCACCGGTCATGGTGCGAAGCTTCTTGATATCTTCTATTGATACTGCCATCTTTATGATATGCTGTCAGTGTTAATGTTATTAGGCCTCAGCCTCAGCTTCAGGAGCGGGAGCAGGGGCAGCGGCAGCCGAGTCATTACGGCGTACGCGACGACGCTTGCCAGCGGCAGGTGCGTCACCTTCTTCCTTATCCTCAGGAGTGTCGAGCTTCTCTACCTTACGCTCTTCCAGACCTTCTGCCATAGCGCCACATACTGCGTCGAGAATAAGCTCGATGCTCTTTGAAGCGTCATCGTTAGCAGGAATAACGTAGTCTACGTTCTCAGGATTAGAGTTTGTATCGACAATAGCAAACACAGGTATACCAAGACGGTTAGCCTCAGCAACGGCAATGTGCTCTTTCATAACGTCGATTACAAACAGAGCAGACGGCAGACGGCTCAGATCAGCGATACTACCAAGGTTCTTCTCAAGTTTAGCACGCTGACGGGTAATCTGCAGCTTCTCACGCTTCGACAGATTGTCGAAAGTACCATCCTTAGCCATCTTATCGATGGTAGTCATCTTTTTAACAGCCTTACGGATAGTGGGGAAGTTGGTAAGCATACCGCCTGGCCAACGCTCTATTACGAAAGGCATGCCTACAGAAGCAGCCTTATCAGCTACTGTTTCCTTAGCCTGCTTCTTGGTAGCTACGAAAAGTACCTTCTTACCGCTCTTAGCGAGCTGCTTGAGAGCCTGTGAAGCCTCATCGATTTTAGCGGCTGTCTTATAGAGGTCAATAATATGGATACCGTTACGCTCCATGAAGATATAAGGCTCCATGGCCGGATTCCATTTACGTTTGAGGTGGCCGAAGTGACAGCCAGCCTCGAGAAGCTGTTCAAATGTGGGTGTTGCCATTTGTGTGTCTGGGAAATTTGTTTACGTTCTTTTACATTCGCTGCCCTGTGGTAATAAAGATTACCGACGGGGGACATGCAACCGTCAGGTAGGGAACGTGTCCATCCGGACGGTTTTGATACTAAACTACGGCAGGTGTAACCGGCATATATCCGATATACACTCCGACCATATATTAACGCTTCGAGAACTGGAAGCGCTTACGAGCCTTAGGCTGACCGGGTTTCTTACGCTCTACAGCGCGAGGGTCACGAGTCATGAAGCCTTCAGAACGCAGAGCCGATTTATCCTCGGGATTTATCTTAACGAGAGCGCGAGCAATGGCAAGACGCAGAGCTTCTGCCTGTCCCTTGTAACCGCCACCGTCGATGTGAGCATAAATATCATATTTCTCAACCACGTCGAGCTTGTGGAGCGGCTGCTTCACAACATACTGCAGTATCGACGAGGGGAAATATACATCGAGAGAACGCTTGTTGATTGTAATGGTACCGTTGCCCTCCGAAAGGTAAACTCTCGCTACGGCTGCCTTACGGCGGCCAAGTGCATTCACTTTTTCCATCGTCTTCTCTTATTTCAGTTTGTTGATATCAATTACTGTCGGATTTACCGAAGCATGAGGATGCTCGGCTGTATTGTATACATAAAGGTTGCGCAGCTGGGCAGCACCGAGCTTAGTCTTGGGAAGCATACCCTTCACTATCTTTATATAGAGAGGATGACAGCCGGGCTTGATAGTCTTCTTGTAAGACTTTGCCATCAGCGATGCAGGGTTATAGGCACGCTGTCCACCGGGATAACCAGTATAGCGCAGATATTCGCGCTTATTCATCTTATCATGTGTCATTATAGCCTTGTCAGCATTGATAATGATCACGTTATCGCCCATATCCAGATTCGGAGTAAAATCGGGCTTATACTTGCCACGAAGTATCTTGGCAACTTTTGAGCAGAGACGACCCAGTACCTGACCGGTCGCATCAATTACCACCCATTCCTTCTTAATAGTCTCAGGGGTGGCTGACAGCGTTTTATAGCTTAATGTATCCACTTGGATTTCTATGCTTTAAAGGTGATTATGTTTCATTTGCAGTCAGGAACACACCCACAGCTAAGGCCAAATAGCTCTGGGCTGTCAGACGACTACTAATTACAACTGGATATAATCGGCTTGCAAAATTACAACTTTTATCCTTCATACACAACCCCTCACACTTATTTTTTTGACTTTTTGGCTTTTTTATTTTTCTTTTACATCTCTCCGCCTTCCCCCACCCCAGCACAAAGCTTTTCCCCGCTTTCTCTCCCCCTCTCTCGCCTCCTGGTTCTGTGCGTGAGCTTTAGCTCACCCTTCCTACTGCTCTCTCTCCTCTCTTCTCCCCGCCTCCTGGTTCTGTGCCTGGCTTTAGTTCACCCTTCATTACCAGCGCGAAGCTGGTTTC
>CAYNUE010000080.1:0-1807 GCA_964400325.1 uncultured Sangeribacter sp.
GACTTGGAGAAGGCAAACATCACAGCATTGTTCACAGCGAGGTAACCATGGATGATCTTTTTAACTCATGAAAAAACAGATTGAACTTATAATATCCCGGATAAATAAAGTCAATGACATTATCGAAACTTGTTCAGATGGTACGATGGCTTTTGAGCAGACGCTTGTCATTGCCCGGTTCTATTACGACTATCAGGACACCAATGTTATTATCGGCGAGGCTGAGACGATTGCTGCCGAAGATACCAGGAGGCTAAGAGTGCTTGCTGTAATACTTAAAGATGAGACTGCCATACTCCTTAATATAGGCAAACTTGATAGGATAGATTTCAGAGAGATCGCCAATGAGCACTCCAAGCAATACTATTCCAGATTTCAGGAAGCATCGGAACAGCTAAATCCGTACTGGAAACGGTACTGTGAACTTAACAACCGCCTCGATTATCTACCTCTCGGTTCAAAGGACTATGCCGAAACTGAAAAGGAATGTGAGAATGCGAAGGCTGAACACGATACCCAGCAGATTGAAGTCAAGAGGCTATATGACGAATACGAGAAAGACAACGCACTGTATATGTATTTTCCCTCAAAGCCTCACATCTGTATGCCCTTGCAGCTAAACTAAACGGCATTGCAGGAAGCATACTCAACGACCTTGACCATCTGGAGAAAGGTAATGGAAAATGAACGGCAATGTCCTTTTCGAGACCGCCATTGTGGAACTCGGGCTGTGCATGGCGGCGATATACGACGTGTGCAACGACAACCAGTTTGAGAACTACACGCCGCTTGACTTTGCCAACTTCCTTAACGTAAGGGAAGAGCAAAAGACGGCAAGTTCGACTGTCCGCAGGTGCTTCTGGGACTGTTGGTAACTCGTGCAGGCCTGCCGATAAGCTACGAGATTTTCGAAGGCGACCTGTCTGAGAAGAAGACATTATACTATTGCTGAAACGTACACAGTGACGAAAACAGAAAAAAGACTCGACCTATAAAGGGGTCGAGCCTTTTTCAGCTATAAGAGAAGGTATGGTCATTGTTGCTGCCACATTTCCTTAAGTGTCTCACCAAGGTCTATGGGTATTGTCACCACATTACGAGCTGCTATCACACCAGCACGTGTCGAGACGTTAGAATAGCCGTTGACAGGTGCTCCAAGTCCAGCCTCAGCGAGCATACCTGAAAGACCTTCGTCAAATTGCCATAGAGTCATCAGATGATTGTAGTACGAATCAGACAGAGTCGATACCTTAAGATTCAGTACGGAGTGCCAAAGTTCTTCTATATCCTTATCATCCACAGAATGTTCCAAAGTCATAACTATATGGAGCGGATAAGTACGGCCTGAAAACTGTAAATCTGAAAACATAGTATAACCATACCCAGCACCATCAATCAATTCCAAGGCCGACAGGTGTTCGGAAAATATCGGCTCGTATGACTGGTCAAGATAGTTACAGTATAAGATACCGTATGAGGCTGGTGTAAACCACTCAGCCAACTCAGGATAAAATATCGGTTCTCCATATACAACAGGATTAGTTATGTCGTAATCAAACATGTAATAATCTTTAGTATCAGCAGAGTCTTTCAAGTAAATACGTGCGTCAAGTGTACATCTCAAATTAGAATAATTATAACCAGCATTAAATGTAGGAGAATGAAGCTTCCACTCAGTTTTTTCTATTACAGGAGGTGCAGGCACTTTCACTTCGCCTTCAGCACTTCCATAGGTGTCACTTAAGGCTATGAGTCGAATTTCATCTCCGGTCTGCGGACAATATGTGCCTTGGTAATAATAGTAAGT
>CAYNUE010000080.1:1907-15240 GCA_964400325.1 uncultured Sangeribacter sp.
AATATTACAACACTGGTAAAAATTAATTTCGGCATAATAGTTTTCAGAATATCCATGTGTATGATACGGAAGGAATTATAGGTAATAAACGTAAATATTTGAACACTGGCTTGGGTACTGTTGTAAATGCCCCAGGAATCACTTCTACATAGTCATCCTCACTATCCTTAACACTACGCACAACACCGATAACATTCATGTTGCAGTAAGCATTATAGAGACTGAATGTCCAGTGCCCACGACGTGTACGCCGTACAGCACCCAAATCAAGCCGATGATAGAACGGCAGACGATAGTTATTGAGATTTTCGGGAAGAGTCATATCAAAATGCCAAGGACCGAGGCCAGGGTCCTCCCAATTCATAGTAGACAACGTGATACGATTACCGCTCATTCCAGTCCATGTAGCATTTAAATCCCAACGGTCATTGATATGCCAATTAAGCATAAGGTTTATTTTATGGCGATTGTCAAACATAGAAGGGAAAGGACGCCCACCATTCTTTTCAGCAAACTTTCTGTCAGCCCACAACAGAGCATACGAAGCCTGGACAGTAAATGGGCCCGCATTATAAAGAGCTTTAAAATCGATGCCACGTGCACGACCACTGCCAGATGTAATATTTGCATCCCAGCCCTCTGATATATTACTGAGATAGAAATCGTCTTTATAATCCAATATGTTGTGCATCCACTTCCAGTATCCTTCAGCCGAAAGAGTCCAGCGTCGTCCATCGGACCAGTAAATACCAGCTGAAATCTTATCAGCTGTCTGAGGACGCCATTGTGCTGTAACAGGTACCCATTGGTCACTAGGCAACGATACGGTACCGCGTACCAACTGATGCACATACTGTACTGTTCTATCGTAAGCTGCCTTAACGGCCAAACCAGGAGCTACTGTCAGACGTGCAGATACGCGGGGTGAGAAATCGGTAAAGGTTTTTCCTTCGATATTGAAAAGACTGAAATGTAGCCCTGCATCAGCCCGGAAGTTATCTGCCGGACTCAGATTATCACCTACATAAAAATTAAGTTCGTTGGCAGAATAATTTAATCCCGGCTGTTGGGTATAAAAGTCAGATGCAGGTGTGACAATGCTGCGACTGCTGCGTGAAGGGATAAAGTTATGATGAGTATACGAACCGCCGAAGGTGACTTGCTGCCACTTTGAAGCATTCCACTCGAAGTCACCACGTGCTATCCAGTCTGTTATTCCATTACGGTCCTTTGTTTGTTCGAAAGTATAGTCAACAAGTGTATTATCCTCATAATACCATTCCTTACTCTTATACTTCAACGTTGAGTTATAGTGTGTGAAAGCTGCTGTAAATTCTCCGTACAGACGTGGAGAAAATACATAATTCCAACCACCTGAGGCTACAATATTACCCCAGTTGAAACTACCTAAATCTAAACCCTTGTAGTAAGTGTATGCTTTAGAAGAGTCTTCACTACCAATACGTAGATAATCATTACCCCAGTAAAACATCACATAAGCCCGGCTACGGTCAGAAAAATGATGATTTATTTTGGCATTGACATCAGTTAGGGCATAGCCAAATTTAGGTTTACTTCCATCAATAAAATGATTGGCTATCGCTAAGGCCGGTATGGAAAGCACATCGAGCCATGAGCGGCGCACTGCTAACGAATAACTGGTGCGTCCGCGCTTCAACGGACCGTCAATATTGAAAGCACCGGATATGAGTCCTAAAGTAAACGAACCGTGATGCTCACTGAGAGAGCCATCTTTAGTATGTACATCAAGATATGATGACAGACGTCCGTCGTAACGGGCGGGAAATGCTGATTTATAGAAATCGGCATTCTTTATAGCTTCAGTATTGAAAGCCGAAAACAGACCACCGAGATGATTGATTTGATAGAGGGCCACATTGTCAAGCATATAAAGATTCTCGTCGGCATTACCACCATGCACGTACATACCTGCTAACCCTTCGGTACCTGCTGAGACACCTGGCTCAAGCTGCAACACTTTTATAATATCGCTTTCACCCAGTAAGGTAGGTGTAGCTGCTATGGTTGAGGCTGAAAGATTAGTAGCGCCTATACGACTTGACTCCATAGCCAATAGATGGTTACGTGTTTCTACAACTTCAATCTCAGCAAGACTATGCAGCATCTCAAGCTCAATATCGGCACGAGCTTTAGAATGCACATCGCCTAAATCAGTAACTACCGGTTCAAAGCCAGGATACACAGTGCGCAGCACAGCTTTGCCAACAGGCAGAGTAAGAGTGTAGAAACCATTACTATTAGTCTGTGCCGAACGATGTGTGAGCGTATCGGTCACTAATGCGCCTATAAGTGCTTCGCCGCTACCTTGTTCGCGTACGAAACCACTTACAGTACATTGCACAGGAGGCTTAGGTGTCTGCCGACGGCTCAAAAGTATATTAGAACCTTTTATACGATAACTTACTCCTATTGGAGTAAGCATACGGTCAAGTACCTTATCAAGTGGTTCGTTACGAGCCGATATGTTCACACGTATATTTTTGAGCAGTTCGGGGTCGTAAATAAAATTTTTGTCGGTTTGCCTCATTATTTCGGCAAACACGACACTGGCCTCACGGTCACGGGCACTGATGGTTACATTCTCAGCAAGAAGAGAGAACTGTAATGACACCGTGGCCGCGAGGGTCAGTAGTGTACGTCGTGTCATGTTGAAAGTTATATATATAATGAGATTAAGGGTCGGTAAAAATTACTGGTCTTCGATGGTGATATGCAGGTCGAAGAGTTCGTTGAGAGTTTCTACTACATCATCTGCCGTACCTGAATAACTCATGGTAATACGTTGTTTAGATGAAGCAGGCACATTGCTTAGTTTTACATTATATGTCTGTTCGATAGCCACTACGACATCGGCCAATGAAGCGTTTTCAAACTCAATGCGTTTCACCTGCATACGTTGCGGTTGTTGTACAGGTTGCGGCTCTACAGTCTCAACGACTGTCGGCACAGTATTTACAACAGGCTCTGAAGGACGCAAGCCCAAATATAATCCAGCGGCAGCTGCGACAAGTACCACACAGACTGACGCGGCAGCTGTCCACCCTCGTCGTTGGCCAGGCTGTCCAGGGCTGAAGAAACGGTGCAGCCATATACCGGTGCCTTGTGTAGACTCAATAAGACCGGCACGTTCCATAGCTTGTTCCGGCTCAAAGGCGTCTTGTTTCCAATGCCGTGCTACAAGCTCGACTTCGCTATCAAAATTTTTATTTCGGAATTTCATCTATATTCATTCATTTCTATCCCTTATACACCTCAACTTTTAAAAACCCCTACTCTATGCAGAAAAAATTTTTCTTACTCCCCGAATTTCTTAAAATCTACACCAAAAAAGGTAAAAAGAAAACTTTACGTCCACCCCGAGCACTCAGTGCTTCACGCAGACGTGACAAAGCTTTAGTCATTTGGTTTTCAACAGTCTTTACCGATATACCTAATTCCTCGGCTATCTCAGCGTGACTCAATCCATCACGCTTAGCCATAAGAAACACTTCACGACACCGTTGGGGCAGACGTCCTATTTCTACCCATAAGCGTGCATCACGTTCCGATGTATCTATATCCTCTTCAGTAACTTCCTCTATACCCTCTATTGACTCTTCTCCTCTATTATCACGCAACCAATTTAAAGCTCTGTTATGTACTGCCCGGTACAGATACGGTTTGACCGTAGCAACTGATACATCGTTGCCACGGTCAACAAGTGTGCCGAATACCTCCTGCACAATATCCTCGGCTTCATCAACATCGCCTATAAGCCTCAGAGCATACATGCCCAAAGGACGGTACAGATGCTTATAGCAGTCTATTATCTCGCTGTTCGTCATAGCTAAAGAATCATATTTCTTTTCACCAGCCCCAAAGACCGAAACCACGACGGCGACGTATAGGTGCTTCAAGTTCTTGTTTTATGAGCTGATTAATGAGATTACGCACGTTATCAAGACGCAAACCGAAATATTCCTGCTGTTCTGTACTCTCTATATAAGCAGCCGCAGTCTCCACAGCCCGCTGAGCGGATGAGGAGGCTGTACGGCCAAAACGTTTCACTTTCATCCAAGCAGCATAACTGTCACATACATAAAGTAACAGTCGTGCTGTCTTTTCAGAATCAAAACATATTGTAGTGAAGTCTTTAACTACTTTCTTTATATCGGAGACCGAGGGTAACTTGCGCGGACGGTCGGAAGTGGTGAAGAAGAGGCGTTTTATCATCACCTCACGCTTCTCCAATTCTTTGTCCCCGTCAGGGTCGAGCCAATATTCGAGATACTCCTTAGCTTCCTTACGGGCATCGTACATCTCGGTCACCATTTCGATGATCTGTTCTTTACTAAGCTCGTTGAGCGTTTTTTTCAATCGTGCTTTTGACATGATTACTGAGCCTGTGCCTCAGCCTGCGAGATCATATCCTTATCGGCCGTGATGAATATCTCAACACGGCGATTCTGGGCACGTCCTGCGGCTGTGGAGTTAGAGGCGATAGGATTATTCCAGCCGTCGCCTATAGCTTTGAGACGATTAGCTGCTACGCCCTTACTCTCAAGATAATTCTCTACACTCTGAGCACGCTCAAGAGACAGCTTCTGATTGACTGACTCGCTACCTGTATTATCTGTATAACCAACAACCGTGATGTCGGTGTTAGGGAACTGTTCGAGATTATACGCCACACGGCTAAGCACAGCTTGAGCGTCAGCCGAGAGAGTATATGAACCAGTCGGGAACAATACAGCGTCACCCATAACCAGCTTTATAGCGTCGAGATTATTACTGTCTTTTACAGTCATTACCTTTATAGCGTCAGCATTAGCCTGTTCCTGAGCTTGTACCTGAGCAAGCTGCTTCTCAAGGTCTTTCTTCTGCTTATCCATCTGGTTACCGACAAGCGCACCTGTACCAGCTCCAAGAGCGGCACCTACAAGAGCACCAATCCATGTACCCTTGCCACCGTCAATAAGAGCTCCGACTCCTGCGCCTACAGCAGCACCGGCAGCACCACCAGCAGTTGCGCCCTGACCGGCCTGACTCATACCATTCCATGTATTCTTGACTGCCGAACAACCGGTTCCACCTACGAGTGTACCAAGACAAAGAATTCCGAGCAGTGAGTTTCGTGCGATTTTACGTGTTTTCATAATATGGAGATTGATTAGTGTGTGGATAAAATATATCTGTCGCTCACCTCGGGTACACCCCAACGGCATTAGCGGCTTTTCACATTATAACAACAATTTGGCCGACTTGTTTACTCATAAAGTCTAATCCCTACACTGTGACTGTAGGTACAGCATGTAAATGCTTCCAACTGAACTTCTCAAGAAGCTGAGATAGTGTTACAGGTGAAGCATCAGCACATAGCCCTGTTAGCAAGCCAACAATTCCCAACAGCCTCTCAGGCGTATAGTCTTGACGCAATTTTTCCATCGAAAGTGAAGCGTCACGTTTCGACAGACGTTTACCTTGACTGTTACATACTAATGGTACATGGGCAAATTCTGGTGCATGATAACCCAAAAGCTCGTACAAATAAATTTGTTGCGCAGCTGACAAAAGTAAATCCTGTCCACGCACCACTTCGGTGACACCCATCATTGCGTCGTCAACTACTACTGCCAATTGATAAGACCACGCTCCATCGGCACGACGGATTACAAAGTCACCACATTCTTTCGACAGGTTTACCACTTGAGCACCATAAAGACGGTCATTAAATCTTATCTCGCCTTGTGATACATGGAGACGTACAGCGTGAGGACTTTGCTGTCTAAAATTAGATTCAGACTCCGACAGGCAGCCGTCAAGCCATACAGGTAAACAACGCCTGGAATATACCCTTCTTCCATCACTCTGGTGTGGCGCTTGAGTTGCTAACAGATCAGCTCGCGTACATGTACAAGCATACGTCTTTCCTGTAGCAATCAACTGCTGTAAAGCCTCTTCATAGTAATCATAACGTTGACTTTGTGTATAAGGCGCATGGGTACCACGATTACTAAGCCCACCCTCATCCCAATCAAGACCAAGCCATAGTAAGTCTTCTTCTATACGTTGTACATGCTCAATTCGCGAACGCTGTGGGTCAAGGTCTTCTATACGCAATATCCAGCGTCCGCCACGACTCTTGACCGACAACCATGACAATACCGCTGTTGTGATATTGCCCAAGTGCATACGTCCTGTAGGCGACGGTGCGAAGCGACCTACCGGCTGTGTACTGTAACCGTCCGTTTTACACATAATATATTGATATATCTCCTCCTTTAAATAAAAGTACTCTATCTTACTCAACTAAATTAGTGAGTTATTTTAGTAAAAGTATATGTTAAAAATTGTAAATTACCATATACTGAGTTGTTGTATTAAACATAATTATAAATCATTATCTTTTATGAAAACTACTGCCCTCCTATTCGCAGCTACAGTGCTACTTCTCGGTGGATGTGCTTCCAAGTCTGAAAATACCTCGGCTAACCTTCCCAAAGGTGGGCCTCAGATAGGCCAACCGGCCATGGGTGGGGCTCAACGTCCTGCACCATCTCCGGAATTAAAGGCATTGATAGATGAAACGGTGCCATCTTTCAAACAGTATGTATTCGTAAACGAAAAGGGTGATTCTCTTCAGTACAATCTTTTTTCACCAAAAAATATTGAAGCTGGGAAAAAATATCCTCTTGTATTATTCATGGCTGATGCCAGTACACCCGGACCTGACCCCCTTACACCCCTTATACAAGGATATGGAGGACTTGTATGGGCAGCCCCGGAATTTCAAGCCAAACACCCTGCTTATGTCCTTGTGCCGCAATATTCATACATAACTGTTGACAACGAATGGCAAACTATGCCCGAAGTAGATGAGACTATACAGCTTCTCAATAGTATAGTCGAAAAAGAGCAGGTTGATACCAATCGTCTTTACACCACCGGTCAGTCTATGGGTGGCATGATGTCACTGTATTTCAATATTAAATATCCTGATGTTTTTGCTGCCTCAATGTTTGTCAGCTGTCAGTGGGATGTAGCAAAGATGGACGGTTTCAAAAATAAGAAGTTTGTTTACATCACTGCCGGTGGGGATAAAGAAGCCACTGGAGGAGCCGACGAACTGAAAGCACTCCTGAAGAAAGAGAATGCACCTTTTGCTGAAGCCACATGGAGTGCCAGATTACCGGAAGCAAAGCAGGACTCTCTTGCAGCCGCCTTACTTTCAAAGGGAGACCCACGAAATTTTATTACTTTCGAAGGCAACACCGTTCTGCCTGAGGACGGGAAGGGAATGGTACACATGGCATCCTTTAACTTTGCCTACCGCTTGTCTCCTGTCTGTGACTGGTTATTCCAACAGTCTAAATAAATAGTACCACTTAAAGGGGAAGTTTCTATAATTCCAATTTTAAACCCCTCGAATTCGAGGGGTTTAAAATTAGAATGGATTTGATACAGTGGCGTAAAATCAGGGTGTATGCTGCGTTTCTGAAATTGAATCTTTACCAAATGAAACGGATTCTCCATACAAATCTATATAATACCAGTAATCGCTTTCCCAATAGTGGTATTCTCCATTACTTCCTTCTACTTCTTTCCACACTCCTCTGTCTGTTACTTTTGCTATACCATTTTCATACGGAGAAGCAAAAGCGTATATTGGTTCAATAATCACATACCCTTTTCCATTAGCATAACCAATTCTACCTGCTTTATCAACAATTCGATATCTGTCGCATTTCACATAATCATCTCCATTGTCTATTTGAAATGGTTTGAAATCTGTTTCAGAGATATGTTTGAGCTTAATTATTTCCGGACTAATCAGGGTAGTATTAGCCGTATCTAAACCAATCTCCAAATAAGATGGAGTGGTTATTGACACCTTCATCACACTATCTTTCATTCCTACATACTTGAAAAGAATTGAATCACCTAAATTTGCTGTCAGCCTAAATCTCCCAATAGTGTCAGATGCTACTGTATGTTCTTGGGTTAGATTGGATATGAAAGTGCCTATAAGTGTTTCTCCTGTAACACGGTCATAAGTATATCCCTGTATAGTTTTAGATACAGATGACTTTTGTATGATATGGGTTCTACAACTTACACAAAACAAAATTAACAGTGTTATTCCAATAAATTTCCTCATATCTTTTTAACGTTCTATATAAATGAAAGTTATCTAATTATTTAAGTTATTTAAACTAACTTGATTTATGAAATTTTTCAAGGAAAAATAACAATAAATACTAGGAAGTTCATCCCTTCCAACTGGCAACGATGGTATCAAACCGTATGAGCACGGCTTTGAAACTGTCTATCCAGGCATTTGTGCACTCGATTTTCCATCTCTCCTTATACAATACATCTCTCCTTATACATCTCTTCGTCATACAGCCAGTCTTCGGTAATATCTGCCCCATTCCTTATTATTTCAGATTTTATTGTGTCTTTGTCGAGTACAGCGTATTAAGGCAACCCCGTCTCAGCCACACTCAGTGAAACACTACTATTCATACTTTGGATAAATACATCTGAAGTTCTAAATAGCATTGACGAAAAAAAGAGCGGACGAATCCGCTCTTTCCAATCGACTACTGTCGGTTTCTAAAATCGTTGCTTTCGCACTCGAAGTATTTCGTTAAAGAGGAAACTACCCTTTGAGAATGCTTATTGGCAAATCTGCTGTAATACTTTATCCAAATATGGTTTGAATTTCGAATCAGTAAGCGGACTTTTATACATCGCATACACCAAATTTTCATATTCTTTTGGATGCAGCTTGCAGACAACCCTTTCCTGCTCAACATTATTTAGGAATTGCTCTTTCGTTCCGACTTGAATTCCATAATCAAAGGGAATGACGCAATTTCGTGGGAAATGAAATGGGCTTCCTTCTAAATCTAATCCCACTTCAATGTCTTTATCAAAGAAATATCCCACTAAGCGCTTATCCTTCTTTACATATCCATGTGTCAACTGATCTAATGGAACGCCGACTCTGCTTTGTGTTGTAGGAAAGCAGGTGACAATTCTCAAATTGTCGTCTTGATATATCGTTACAAAATATTTATACTTTGGAGGATGGATATTCTTCACAAAAGCATATACAACTTCTCCAGGCTCAAACATAAGACGTAAATTTATATTTGCCCATTAAGTTGCACCTGAAAGCCCATGTTCCATTTGGCATCCTCATACACTTCACATAAATCCTCATCCTCTTTAATAAGCTCCTTAAGATCTACGCGGCAATCAGACTTGCCATCCTGAAACTGAACATGGTTTTCCCATTTGGTCTTTGTCCATAGGGCATCTGGCAAATGTGTTTGATCAGTCAGCCAATCAGCACTTTTATCGCCATATTTGGATAACTCTTCATCAATAATCGACAAATCATATTCGCTTAGTTCTCCAAAAGGACCATTAGGATCATTATTGATTGGAATCAATGAATGTATGAGAAGCTTACCCTCCTCCGATTTGGTTGCTTTGACAAAATCAGAAAAGTAATTATTCCTTTCCTTAATTGAGTATATCTCCGGTGCTACAGGTCCTTTCTCCCATACATAATAATCCAACCATGTAAGGGGGAAGCCACGCGTCAACACAAATCGCTCATCTATCAAATAGACGATTTTAAGCATTTTACGCATATTGATACCTGGAACTTTATTAGCTATATAAGCTAATAATGCTCCAGTCTTCTTTCTGTTAGCTTTTATTCCTATACTCATATTCATTTCAATTTGCAAAGCTACCACTTTTACTCCTAATATACAACACTAAAACTATACTAATATTGAATTTTAATATTTTGGTCATATACCTATACGACAACGTTTAGATATGCTCATTTTAGGTGAAAAGACTATTTGAAGTCACTTTTCTGGCAAGCACGGTATGGCAAATGACAGGGACAGAGCTATTATTCCTCTCACAACAGACAGCCGACGTTGGAAGCCATACTACCACTATAAAAGAGACCCCAGCCGAGAAAAGATATGTTTACGGCATAGCCGGAATATGTGAAATCTTCAAGTGTAGTAACACAACTTACAATCCGCATAAAGAAAAGCGGACGCATCAATAAAGCTCTAACACAGATTGGACGTAAAATTGTAATTGACGCTGAGGCTGCTTTGAAACTGGCTGCCTTTAAACCCAGACCCAACAAAAGGATTTGATCAAAAACATTCAACGGACTAGGGCATCTATAAAATCCGTGTCAGCGGTAAAGCAGCAAGAGAGCATATTGACTCTGAGAATTATGATGAATGATGGACTGTCAATAATGATACCGATGGATAGCCAGAACGAAAACCGTTACGCAGACTATCCCAGAACCCTACTCACGCCTTCCTCAATAATCTTTGCGTCCATTACTTCACGTGAGAAGATGCCAGGTCAATCATTCAGCATATCCGTCAAACAACCAAGGATCAAACAGCAGTCCGTGTGCTTCTACAACCCAAAGACTTCACATTGCAGATGACAAAATCCTTCTCCCTTACTCTTGTCTCCGCACTCTCATTCCTTAACGTTGAAATCGACAGAGGTCAGAACCATGAATAGGAAGTCGGCAACCAATCCCGGTATGATGATGTAGATAACCAAGAGTACGGTACAAAATATGCTTTGTAAATCAGATATCCATAAAGAATTTATTGCAAAAGGAGCATAAAGATAATCGTTTTCATAATAATTCGTGACTACACGATTTGAAGCATCTTTTTAAATAAAGGATGCTTAACACCTTTTTCGGTAAATATCGGCGTTATATCGCAAGAACATAGAAGTTGAGGAAAACTTATTCCATATTTTAGCATATTCTCTTTTATTTGTTCAAGCGATTTGGTGTCTTTAGTTACAATATAAAATGATTGTGGAGTTATAGTTCCTGAAAGGATGGAGTCAAAAAGCGGTTTGAAGTAATCCGAATCCGTAATACCAAGCGAGTGTCCGTAAATAATTATATTTTTGTATCTCTTCCACTGCGATATTAATTCATCCCCAATTTCATTTGCTCTTGACTTCAGGATATAGGAGAGTTCATCTCCTTTTAGATATTGATTAATACTGAGAACTCCTGTATCAATACCCAATTTAATCTCCCCATTATTGGAATATGTTGATTCAATGGAATTATGAATATAGGCTATCTCTTTCGACTCTATTTTGCAGATAGCAAACGGATTAGTGTAATTAAATGACACTATTTTGGAATTTTGAGATAGATGACTCAAAAAAATATATGCACATGAGTTGGTATTTGTGCTATATATAGAATTATCTCTTAAGTATTCCTCAATTCTTGTAGTTAGCAATCTCCATAAATATGATAATTTCTTTAATTCTTCTTTGTTCGTCACTTCATTAATGGTTATTTTACGCATATATCCTTCCAAATCGTACCAGCATTCACCCTTAACCATGTTATTAATGAATGACATCCCATTAAGCGAAACAATGCTTTCTTTTTTTGCTTGAAAAAAGTTATTATACGAAGTTTTCCAACCTAAATCAAGGTCAAAGCCATTACCTAAAATAATTAATGTGCTGTTATTATCCATCAGTTCAATGTTATTAGTTATACTGATAAATTATTATATTCTTTTCGAGTTATAGAAGTGTTGAGGGTCAACCATCAACACTTCATCATAAGTAAGATTGTATAGACGATAGACGGCTTCATCTATTTGCGCCTCCAGTTCAGAGACATCGGCATTGTTGTCTTGTTTCTTGATTTCAATAATCCTCTTTGCAATGTCGGACAATGGCTCGACATCGTCAGCTACGATAATTGGCAATGCGGATATAGTGGCTGCTTTAAGAGTGTATGCACCTCCAGCGGTCATTACCCCGATATAGTGGAAATAATGTTCCATCAACTTACTATTAAGTAAAGCAAGCAAGTAATATACATCGATTTCAGAGGAGGTTAATATATAGCCATTGCTTGGCAGATAGTGCTTATCCTCGTCAATCGTATAAGCCCATTTATCAGCAGTTAACCCCCAAATTATTTTGCTCTCTGCTTCAAATTCAGAATAATATTGACAAGCACGAAGATTCCACCAATCTTTTCCTTGATCACTCCTATTGTTGATAGCAGGAGAAAAGTGTCGCAAATGTGCATATATTCTCGGATATTTTGAAGGAATATTAATATCGAAGCCAGTTTGAACAAGATATTCGTTCGCATAATTATAAAACCATTTACGAATATTCCTTCCTTGCAACAAAGGTTTGATAATCTCAATGTTTCTATTATCTTCGCCTATAAGATGGGATTTAACATCAGATGATATAATGAAAGCGGGATTATAACCAGTAGTAACGCCACGATAAATGTTAACACCTTGAATATTCGCTAAAGGCGTAGCATTTTGTTCAATCTTAGCTTTCAAAGCCAATCCTCGCAAATCTGCAAATGACCATTCGTTTTCATCAAGGTGGCATTTGAAGTACACTCCGAGTGAATTTAATCTATTCGAAAATTCTTGTTGGAACTCTGAGTAGTTCATTTTAAAGAACTTCTCATAGACGAACTTTTTTTCCGAAGAAGATTGTTTAGCAATTTCTAAAATCACACTTGACACAAGGACATTCTCAAACACTTCAACCTGTTCAAAGTTGAGTATTTTGCGAATATCCTGAGATAATATCAGTTTACGGAGCTTTTTACCATACCCGGTATTAAAAAATTTGTTAGTAGTAATATATGAAAGAACACCACCCTTAGAAAGCAAATTTAGGCCACGTTCTACAAAGTAGATACTTAAATCTGCTGTACCTGAATATACTTTATACGAGTCTTTAATTGTAGCTACAATTTGCTTTAATTTTTTTGCTTCTACATAGGGAGGATTTGCCAATACGACATCGAAACCGCCCTTTACTCCAAACATCCACTCGGGGTCAAAGTATTCTGCATAGGTGTTTTGATTAAACGGATCCCAGTCTGCGAGCATAGTGGACTCAGATTGAGAAAACATTCCTACTGAAGCAAGTTCTTCTGCAAGTTTCAAACGAGTTTCTTCAAGTCGCCTTTCAAGTTCTTTTTTCCATTTGTGGGATTTAACACTAAATATGCGGTGGTTAATCCTTTTAAGTTTGTCCTTAAGTTGCTTAACAGATGGCACAGCATCCCCAAGTGACACATCTCCACTCAAAGAATGTAAAGAGTCAGCTGCAACAAATTTAGCTTCGAGATTTGGGAGAGGCCGAATACCATAATTTTCAGCCGGATTGTCATTGCATTTTTGATCAATGACTAATGAAATGAAAAACCTGAGTTTTG
>CAYNUE010000081.1:0-14700 GCA_964400325.1 uncultured Sangeribacter sp.
AAAAAGTATGCGGATAGAACTCGAGTTCTATCCGCATACTTTTTTATACCTACCTTAAAACTGTAAGTAGCTATAGTACGTTCTTTATACAAAGACTTATATTATTAATATTATCAAATATTATTTCAAGGAACAATGAACACTATCAAACGTATCCTCGGTGCGGCTATTGTGGGTGCCGCCGCTATCACTCCTCAGTTTACCACTATGGGCGACGCCTGTACCCGCGTGCTGTATCAGGGTCAGGATTCGCTGTTTGTTGTAGGCCGTTCGCTTGACTGGAAGACTCCGATACCTACCAATCTGTACGTATATCCTGCTGGTATGCACAAGTTGGGTAGCAACAAACCTGGTGCTGTCGAGTGGACTTCAAAATATGGTGCTGTCTATGCGGTAGGCTATGATGGTGGTGTCACCGAAGGCATGAATGAGAAAGGCCTTGTGATAAACGGCCTGTTCTGCAAAGGTACAGTATATGATAATCAGGAGACTATCAACCGTCCACCTATGTCGATGGCTATGTTTGTAGCGTGGCTTCTTGATATGAATGAGACTACCGATGAGGTAGTGAAAGTGCTTGAAGAGCATAACTTCTCGCTTGGTGGAGCTACTTTTGATGGTGGCACGGTATCGGCTTTGCATTGGGGTATAACCGATGCTTCGGGTAAGAGCGCGATACTTGAATTTGATAACGGTGTGGTACGTGTCTATGACCCAGGTGACATTAGGGCTATGACCAATGACCCACAGTGGCCCAGAATGACTGCTATAATTGACTATTGGAATAAGATAGGTGGTCAGAATATGCTTCCGGGCACTGTTTCGAGTCCTGACCGTTGTGTGCGTGCAAATTATTTTGCTCATCATGTTGAGGCAGTCAGCGAGACTTCTCTTGGTGTAAGCATCTGCCGCAGCGTATTGGTAAATTCATGCGTGCCTTATACCTATATGATACAGGGCGAGCCTAATGTATCAAGTACTCAATGGCGTAGTTTTGCTAATTTGCGTGATAAACAGTATTATTTCGAGATTGTGACCAATCCGGGTTACTATTATATAGATTTGACTAAATGCAATCTCCGCAAGGGTGCTTCAGTGATGAAGCTTGATACTTCGCACAGCTCGGATATGGTTGGTGATATAACTTCTAAATTGAAAAAGTCAGCTCCCTTCACTCCAATGTATTAAATAAATCGGCTGTCTTGAGACAGAAACAGCATCAAGTATAAATCTTAACGTTACAAGCCCACTTTCACTTGCTTCAAGTGAAAGTGGGCTTGTAACGTTGTTAAACTTCAGTTGGTTGAGGCCTTTCATTTAATGGCGGTATATCATTTGCTGGAATTACGTCAGGTAGGGGAGGGTGTTTGGCAGGACGGTTGAAAGGTAGGGTATAGAAGATGGAAAAGGTAGCACCGATTGAGCCATTTCCACCGTAACCCGGTACGAACCAAGGGTTGGACTGCGCGCCGGGTCGCTTATGCAACCGGCGGTGATAGCGAAAGGTCCACCCCATAGACACTGGCCCTGCTATCTTCACTTTTATACCAAGTAATGCCTCGGCCCAAAGCACAGAAGCGCTTTGTGTAGGGAGCGCGAAGTGATTGGTCTGGTCCCAATAATCTGAGGTGATGGTTATGTCGGTGATGTCGTAGCGGAAAGTTGACCATCCGAGTCGTAGACCGAGCACTGCTTGATAGTCAGGGGTGCTTTTGTAGAGAAAGTTATAATCAAAACCTATCTTGAAAAAAGGTGAAGTCTTGCAACGATAACGATAGTTATTGCCATCGGGAGTATTATCGGCTTGTCCAATTCCGATTTCGACTGTAGGCAGTATCCAGTTATAAAGTGAGAGTTGACCTGAAGCACTGAAAGAAGTATAAGACTGGCCTGCCAATTTCATTATGGCGTCGAAAAAGTCGACGCCTACCGTAACTGAATTAAGAAGGGGATAGACAGGGCCGGATTTTACTTTTGTCACAGTGTCAAGCTGTGAAAGGAACAGGACTGGTTCTTCCAGCTGATTGCCGTGTTTGTCGTAGTAGTGCAGTATGGGTTGGTCAGGTTTATGAGGGTCATTATCGACAGGTGTGACCTTTTTCTGAGCCCATGCTATGCAAGGACACAGAAATAGAAAAAGAATCAGCGGCAATGGTAGGCGGTCAGGTAGTCTCATCGTCATCTGTATTGACACGGAAATAGATAAAAATATTTTCGATGGCTACGTTGTCAATATAACCACGTGGACACGTCACGGAATCTATGCAATAGTGGGTGGTAGTAATATCGGTGAGTGTAAATATATAAGCCACTCCGCAGGCGGAGGATATGAATTTTGGCTCGATATCATACTTCAGCGATATTGTATCGGCTATACCGTAGCGGCCTAAAGCGCCCTGTAAATAGCGTATCACATAATTTACCTCTGAACTACTGCCATCAATACGGAAAGGTAGGTAGGTCTGTGATAGGGAGCGTACTGAATCGTGGAGTATTGAATCTCCAGGCGCTCCTATAGCATAGATACTAACTGAGTCGAGAGAAATAGCCTGTGGGGTCTCTGTAGCCGTATAAAAGCCAGCAAGTGGAAGAGAGTTGTGGTTATCATAACACTCATCATTATTGCAGGCTATGATTCCTCCCAACATAGCTGTGGCAAGAGCATAAGGCAGCAGACGTCTGAACATCATGGTCACCATTGTTCGGAGATGAGGTAGTTGTTACGCTCGGGTGCATTGCGCGCTATAAGTTCGCCGATAAAACCCGTGAGAAAGAACTGGAGTCCCATTATCATAGCTGCCAGCGAAAGATAGAAATAGACCGAATTGGTAAGATAGAAATGATAAGACTCCGAGCAGATGCTTATAATCTTAAGGGTCAATACCACGCATACTGCTATAAAGCCCAACAGAAACATCAGTGAGCCAAGCAGACCGAATATGTGCATAGGTTTGACACCGAATTTAGACTGAAACCATAGTGTGCCGAGATCAAGGTAGCCATTGACAAAACGGTCGAGACCAAATTTGGTCTGACCATATTTGCGGGCGCGGTGTTGCACTACCTTTTCCCCGATTTTCTTATAGCCGGCATTTTTTGCCAGATAAGGGATATAGCGGTGCATATCACCATAGACTTCTATGTGTTTTACCACATCGCGACGATAAGCTTTGAGACCACAGTTGAAATCGTGCAGATTGTGTATTCCACTTACGCGACGAGCTGTAGCGTTGAAAAGCTTGGTAGGTATGGTCTTCGAGAGCGGGTCATAGCGTTTTTTCTTCCAGCCCGATACAAGGTCATATCCTTCTTTGGTTATCATACGGTAGAGTTCGGGAATCTCATCGGGGCTGTCTTGCAGGTCAGCGTCCATAGTTATGACCACATCGCCGGCAGCACGTCTGAACCCACAGTTGAGTGCAGGCGACTTACCATAATTACGCGAGAAGGATATGGCATGAATATGTTCAGCATCATTTGCCGCCAATTCCTTTATGACACGCATAGAGCCGTCAGTCGAGCCATCGTTGACGAATATTATCTCGTATGAGAAACCGTTCTGTTTCATGACACGAGTTATCCAATCGGTCAGTTCGGGTAGCGATTCCTCTTCGTTGTACAGAGGTATGATAACAGAAATATCCATAATCTTGGGAGTGGATAGAAGTCAGATAATGTTACCGGCCACGCGTCGGCGACGTACCGCTATGAGCGCGAGCGGAATAGATAATAGAGTGCCAAAGAAAGCTGTACTCCAGGCTAATGATGATATGAACTCAAGGGCCGAGGGTAGTAGATGCCTTTCGCGTGCCATATTGATGAGGTCAATATTGTGCTGATGAGCTTGAAGTAGTTCACCGGTGAGGTTGTCGTTTAGCTGAGCCATTGTGGTGTCTATATAGACATTGATGAAATCCGGCTCGAAGAATGTGACATAGAGTGCTGATAAGAGAGTACATATCAGTGTGCCAAAAATAATAGAGTACATGGCAAATAGCCATAGGGGTACAAATTTATTATATATTGGCAGTCGGGTAGCTATACGACGCATGTAGCTAACAAGACAAATGGGTATGAGAATAACCCCCACAAGAGCTAATGGGAGTGAGGGATAGTGTATGCTGAAGAGCATACAAGCAGACATGAAGGTCAATATAAGCCCAATGGGGAGGCCAGCACGCGCGGCCAAATGGAAAATAGATGGAGAGGTCATGATGAGGTTATTATAATAATTAGAATTGCCAACCGGTACGAGCGAAGAGATTACGGTCGTCAGCTATCTGGTTGCTGACAGTGGTGAGCATATCACCCATGAGAACACCGTTAACACCACCGCGCAACATACGTACCATCGAGGCGTCGGAAAGGCGCATACGGCCACCTGCAAAACGTATTGACTGACGGGGGAGCACAAACCGGAACATAGCGGCAGTACGGATAATGTCTTCCTCACTGATGAGTGGTGTGTCCTCAAGTGGTGTACCAGGAATAGGATTGAGAATATTTATCGGCACGGAGTCTACATTGAGATCACGTAACTGCATGGCAAAATCCACACGCTGTTCCATTGTTTCACCCATACCTATGATGCCACCTGAGCAGACCTCCATACCGGCACGTCGGGCAGCAGCTATTGTAGCTCTTTTATCTGCAGGAGTGTGAGTGGTACAGAGTGTAGTGAAATGTTCTTCGCAGGTTTCCATGTTACAATGATAGCGTCGCACTCCGGCGTCAGCTAACATCTTCATACCTTCGTCATCGAGCAGACCCATAGAAGCGCAAAGATAAAGCTCTGTCTCTTCAGAAAGCCGACGGTAAAGATTGCAGAACTTCTCCAAGTCACGTTTTGAGACAGCTCGACCACTTGTGACAAGTGAGAAACGGTTTATCCCCTCGTTTTCATTACGGTGGGCATGATGCATTACTTCGTCGGCATCGAGAAAGTTGTATGTGGCACAGCCAGTGTGATGACGAGTAGCTTGAGCGCACCACTTACAATCTTCGCCACACATACCACTACGGGCGTTTACGATGGAACAGCTATCTATTTGAGGTGACTGGGTAGCACGGCAGATACGGTCCGCAGCGTCGCACAAAGCATCAAGGTCAGGCCATGTGGCAAGACGTAGGGCTTCAGCGTGGCTTACTTCGCCACCGGTGAGGACACGTTCGGTTATGAGGGTAAGAAAATCGTTGTTGTCTTGCATGATGTAGTTTTTGGTCTCCCACAGGGGCGACTTATGATATTTAACGTTTAGGAGAAGAGGAAAATTATAAAATTGTGTTACGACTAAGCTAAACCTTTCGGCAATTAAACAAATATGAGTACCAATAGCTGAGCTACGACTACACGTGCAAACATGGAGAGCGGATAGACCGTAGCGTAGGCCACAGATGCGTCGTCACCTTCGCAGTTGTCATTGGCATAATTTAGTGCCATAGGATTGGCCATAGCTCCACAGGCCATGCCTGAGGCTGTAGCATAATCGAGATGCCATATTCTCATGGATGCCCAGGCTATCAACAGGGTTGGTACAAGCGTTATGATAAAACCGAGTGCCACCCATAGCAGGCCTTCGGCTCGCATGATTGTGTCGAGAAATGAGCCGCCTGCCTGCAGGCCGAGACAACCGAGATAGAGTGAGAGACCTATGCCACGTAACATCAGATTGGCGGAACGTGTGGTATAGGTGACAAGGTGCATCTGGGGACCGAAGCGTCCTAAAAGAATACCTACTACAATTGGACCACCAGCTAAACCAAGCTTAATGGGAGTTGAGATGCCCGGTATCACTATTGGTATCGAACCTAATATCAGACCTAAGACCATGCCGATAAATATGGCGGCAAGATTTGGGTCTTTAAGGTCACTGACTGAGTTGCCGAGAAGTTCAGACACTCGTTCTACAGCTTCGGATTCGCCTACTATTGTAAGACGATCGCCTAACTGAAGCACAAGGCCTGGAGTAGCTAACAGACGTGTGCCAGCACGTGATACACGGCTGATATTGACTCCATACTGATTTCGCAGTTTCAGAGAGCCGAGGCGCTTGCCGTTAAGTCCAGGACGGCTTATCACTACTTTTTGTGACACTAACTCTTTATCGACTGAGTTCCAATCTATGTCAGATTTATTCCAATCTTTGTGTAAGCGTTCTCCGAAGATAACTGTAAGGACTTTGACTTCATTGTCATTGCATACAGCTAATATATGGTCGCCTTTCTCCAGACGTGCGTCAGGACCAGGAATGCTGACATGTCCATTACGCCACAGACGAGATATGACGAATTTAGCTCCCGACGTACGGCGTATTTCCTTTATGGTAAGTCCGAACAGGGCTGGATTGGAGATTGCAAATTCAGCTACAAATGTATGGTCAACATCATCATGGGGGTGCGGACGTAAATCGGCTGGACGTGACAGTACTTTGCGCAGTATTACCAGAGCAATTATGACACCCACAACACCAAGTGGGTACGTTACCGCACAGCTGAGAGCTGCCCCGTTGGCGTCGATTCCAAGTTGTTGGAGGGCTTGTTGGGCTGCACCGAGAGCTGGAGTATTGGTAGTGGCTCCACACATTATACCGGTCATATCTGCCATAGGTACTCCAAAGATATAGCTTAATGCTACGGTAAATGCTGCACCGGCAACTACTAATCCCAGTCCGATACTGTTTAGCTTTATGCCCCCCGAACGGAATGAGCTGAAGAAACCAGGTCCTACCTTCAGACCTAATTCGTAGACGAAAAGTACCAGACCGAAATTCTCAGCATATACTAACATTTGTTCGTCAATCGAGAACCCGAGATGACCAGCAAAAATACCGGTAAAGAACACAAATGTCACACCGAGCGATATGCCTGCTACCTTTAGCTTGCCAAGTCCGAGGCCTATGGCAATTATTACTGATAACAGCACCACAGCCTGTACAGCCGAGTGTTGTGTGAAAAGATTCTGAAACCAATCCATGGCGCAAAGTTAGTAAAAATAAAGCAGGTAGTCAAACAGGAGCATAGTTGGGTCAGTAGGGTTACAAAAAATAATGAATATAAGACATAGGGGTGTGTGGCACTTGGGTGAATATAGTTAACTTTGCATACCGATACTATTGACCTGACCATAATAAAGATACCAATGGAAAAGACTTGGCGTTGGTTTGGCCCCAACGATAAGATAACTCTCGATATGCTCCGCCAGATAGGTGTGGAAGGTATAGTGACTTCGCTACACCATATACCTAACGGTGAAGTATGGCCCCTCGAAGAAATAGAGAAACTTAGAGATATGATAGCTGCTCACGGTATGCGCTGGAGTGTGGTAGAGAGCCTGCCGGTGGCTGAAGCTATAAAGTATGGAGGTCCTGAACGGAATCATCTTATAGCCAATTACCGTGAGAGTCTTATGAATCTCGGTCGCGCCGGTGTGCGGACAGTGTGCTATAATTTCATGCCTGTGCTTGATTGGGCGCGTACTGACCTTGAATATCCGAATCCTGACGGTACAGCAAATCTTTATTTCAATCGTGCTGAATTTGCTTATTTCGATATACACATATTGCGACGTCCAGGTGCCGAAGCTAATTATGATACAGCCACACTTGAACGTATGCGCACTGAGGTGGAACCACGTATGGATACCGAAGGCCGACGACGCCTCGTGGATAACATAATTGTTAAGACCCAGGGGTTTGTCAATGGTAACATCAGTGAGGACGATGAGAAGCCGGTAGAAAAATTCCGCGAATTGTTGGCTCTTTATGAGGGTATTGACGCTGACGGACTACGTGCTAATATGCGCTATTTCCTTGAGTCTATAATGGATATCTGTGATGAGTATGATATAAATATGTGTGTACATCCTGATGACCCTCCTCTTCAGATACTTGGGCTGCCGCGAATAGTAACAGGTGATGCTGATATACGTGCCTTTCTCGATGCGGTGCCTAATCAACACAATGGACTGACTTTTTGTGCCGGTTCGCTTAGTGCCTCACCTGCCAATGATATAGTTGAGTTGGCCGACAAGTATGCTGACCGCACTCATTTCGTACATGCCCGTGTATGTACTACTCTGCCAGGAGGTGACTTTAAAGAGTCGAGTCATCTTGACCCACGTCTAATAGATGTGGTGCGTATATTTGAACAGCGTCGTCCCGATGTGCCAATGCGTGTCGATCACGGCCCACTGATGCTTGGCGATGGCGATAAGGGTTATAATGCTGGATATTCATTCCATGGGCGTATGTTGGCCTTAGGTATGGTCAGCGGTATTATGGCCACAGTGAATCATTAATAGTAAAATTAAAAACTTTAAAATACCATGAACGAAATATTTTCAGTCAAAGACAAAAGTGTTGTTATAACAGGTGGTACCGGTGTGTTAGGTGAGTGCATAGCTCGTTACCTTGCCACACAGGGTGCTCGTATAACTATTATAGGACGCCGTGATAACGAAGGCGAAGCTATCGTTGCTGACATACGTCGCGATGGGGGAGAAGCAATATTTGTACACGGTGATGTGCTGTCACAAAGTGATATGGAACGTGCCTGTCGCACTGTCCTCGATACATACGGACGTGTTGATTCTCTTCTCAACGCTGCTGGTGGCAATATGCCTGGTGCCACTATACCACCGGGTTCGACATTCTTTGATGTCAGCATAGATGAATTTGAGCGTGTGCTAAATCTTAATCTTACTGGTACTGTACTGCCTACACAGATTTTTTTACATCCTATGGTGGAGCAGGGTAAGGGAACTATAGTCAATTTCTCTTCTATGGCTGCTTTCCGTCCCTTGTCACGTGTAGCCGGATATGCTGCCGCTAAGGCCGGTATCTCTAACTTTACGGCTTTTCTTGCTAATGAAGTCGCTACTAAATTCGGCAACGGTATACGTGTCAATGCCATAGCGCCAGGTTTCTTTATCACTAATCAGAATCGCCGTTTGCTTACCAACGAAGACGGTAGTCTGACCGAGCGTGGTGCTGATGTCATAAGACAGACTCCCTTTAAACGTTTTGGTAAGCCAGAAGAATTATGCGGCACCATACAGTATCTTATCAGCGATGCTTCAGCTTTTGTGACCGGTAGTGTAGCTGTGGTAGACGGAGGTTTCAATGCTTTCGCCATGTAAGGTTCTCTGTTATGAAGCCTTTTAACAATGCTGACTTTCTGTTGGAGTCTGATACTGCTCGGCGACTCTATCATGATTATGCCGAGGGTTTGCCTATAATAGATTACCACTGTCATCTTGACCCGGCTTATGTAGCACAGGATCATAAATTCCCCAATCTGTCACGTATTTGGCTTGAAGGTGACCATTATAAATGGCGTGCCATGCGTGCAAACGGGGTGGAGGAGCGTTACATAACGGGTAGTGATACGGACGATTGGCAGAAATTTGAGAAATGGGCCGCAACAGTACCGTATACTATGCGTAATCCACTCTATCACTGGACTCATTTGGAGTTACGTACTGCTTTTGGTATCGACACCCTGTTATCACCATCTACTGCACGTGAGATATATGACCGTGCTTCTGAAAGGTTGCAACATTCTGACCGTACTGCACGTGGCTTGATGCGACATTATGGTGTTGAGACGGTGTGTACCACAGATGACCCTGCCGATACACTGGAACATCACCTGGCTCTTCGTAATAGTGGGTTTGAGATAAAGGTACTTCCTACATGGCGCCCGGACAAAGCTCTTGCTATAGAGGAGCCAGAGGCTTATGTGGCTTATCTTAAACGCTTAGGTACTGTGGCTGACATAGAAATACAGACTCTGGCTGACCTTCTTGAAGCTTTGAAGCGTCGACACGCTTTCTTTGCTTCAGTCGGCTGCCGTTTGTCTGACCACGGTCTGGGTGGCTTCGAGGCTGAGGAGTGTAGCCCAGAGGAAGCAGCACGTATCTTCACAAAAGTAAGGGAGGGTAAGAAACCTGATTCTGATGAGGTAGCACGTTTTCGTAGCTTCATGCTTGAGGAAATGGCTGTGATGGACCATGATGCCGGCTGGACACAGCAGTATCATTATGGCGTGATACGTAATAACAATACCCGTATGATGAGGTCAATAGGGCCAGACACCGGTTATGATTCGATAGCTGACTTCACGGTGGCGCGTGATATGGCACGTTTCTTTGATCGTTTGGCTCTACGTGACCGTTTGCCAAAGACAATCATTTACAATCTGAATCCTCGCGACAACGAGTTGGTAGCAACTATGGCCGGTAACTTTCAGGACGGGCGTTATGGAGCCGGTAAGATGCAGTTTGGTTCTGGCTGGTGGTTTCTTGACCAGGCAGATGGTATACGAAAACAGCTTGACGCATTGTCAAATCTTGGCCTTCTAAGCCGTTTTGTCGGTATGCTTACTGACTCAAGGTCATTTCTGTCTTATCCGAGACATGAATATTTCCGACGTGTACTGTGTAATCTGGTCGGTGCTGATATTGAGTCTGGTAAACTTCCTGCTTCCGAGCTTGACTTCATAGGACGTGAGATTATACAGGCAGTATGTTATAAAAATGCCAGAAATTATTTTGGGTTTTGACTATCCACTGAAACATATCAACTGACTTGACATGATTGAACCTTCGATTTCTCTTGCAGGCGCTCGTTCGGCCAAAATGACCAATGTGCGGTGGGGTATATGTGCCCTGTTGTTTCTCGCTACTACGGTCAACTATATGGACCGTCAGGTGCTATCATTGACATGGAAAGATTTCATTTCGCCCGAATTTCACTGGACCGACACTAATTACGGTCATATTACATCTGTGTTCTCGTTGGTCTATGCTATAGCTAACCTGTATGCTGGCCGTTTCATCGACTGGATGGGTACCCGGCGTGGTTATCTATGGTGTATATTTATATGGTCGGCTGGTGCCTGTCTGCACTCTTTGTGTGGCTGGGGCACTGAGAAAGTTCTCGGGCTGACTACCCTGCATCAACTTATGTCAGCTACCGGAGCTTTGGCTTCGACTATAGCTGTGACGAGTGTCTATTTCTTTATAGCAGCCCGTATCATTTTGGCTGTCGGTGAGTCAGGCAACTTCCCCGCTGCTGTTAAGGTGACAGCTGAGTATTTTCCGAAAAAGGACCGTGCCTATGCTACTGCTATCTTTAATGCTGGCGCTACAGTAGGCGCTCTTCTGGCACCTCTGTCAATCCCTCCGTTAGCTCGACATTTTCAGGAACTTGGCGTAGGTAACGGTTGGGAAATGGCTTTTATCATAATAGGTGGTTTAGGCTTTTTATGGATGGGTCTTTGGCTGTATTATTATAAGAAACCTGCCATGAATCCGGCGGTAAGTAAGGCTGAACTTGCCTATATAGAGCAGGATAATGTAACTAAAGGTGAAACCGCAGAAGAGAAAGCTATAATAGAGAACAGTGAGACACCTGTAATACCTTTCTGGCAGTGTTTTCGTTATCCACAGACTTGGGCCGTATTCTTTGGTAAATTTCTGACCGATGGTGTGTGGTGGTTTTTCCTATTCTGGATACCGGCCTATATCTCTGATGTCTATGGCTTTTCGTCAGATACTTCTACAGCTCAGATGCTGATATTTGTGCTTTATCTGCTTACGCTATTGTCAATATATGGTGGTAAGTTACCTACTATAATCATGGAGCGTACAGGTAAAAATCCCTACGCTGCACGTATGCGGGCTATGTTTATCTTTGCGCTCTTTCCATTGTTGGCTCTGTTGGCTCAGCCTCTGGGCAACTATTCCTACTGGTGGCCTATCATTATAATAGGTATAGCAGGGGCGGCTCACCAGTCATGGTCGGCCAATATCTACTCTGTAGCAGGTGATATGTTTCCCAAAAGTACTATAGCTACTATAATCGGTATAGGCGGTATGGCAGGAGGCGTAGGGTCTTTCCTTATAAATTTCGCTTCTGGCTATCTGTTTGATTACGCTGCGGCCACTAATATGCGCTTTATGGGTTTTGAAGGTAAAGCCTCGGGTTACTTTATTATTTTCTGTATATGCGGTGTTTCATATCTGGCTGCATGGTGTGTTATGAAAATACTTGTGCCTCGTTATAAGATAATCAATCCTCATAACGGTCAGATACAGAAGTAAGACATTACTAACAAAACACCCTGCTGAGGTGTTGTAATAGACGGAGGGTCATACATGACTCTCCGCCTGTTGCTTTTAAATGAATTACAATACTTAAAACGAAAAGATATGAGTTTGTCCGACCGCATCCGCCATTTGTTTCATGTAGTCTCTAATGTGCGTCCACTTGTATGGATATGTATTTATATTGGTCTTATGCCTGTTTTTGCCCTTATCTATTGGGCCTTACCTGACGGGCAGTTCCGTATTCCCGATGGGGGAGGGGTTGACTATGGTTCATGGCTATACTATAGCATAGTGACGATTACTACATTAGGTTTTGGTGACTATACCCCTTCCGGTGCTGGTGCTCAGGCGGTAACAGCCGTTGAGGTTATGTGCGGTTTGGTAATATTGGGCTTCTTTTTAAATGCTGTAGGTTCTATGAAGTCTGAGATAGATGTAACTTCTGAACTTGAACGTCAGCGCAAATTGCATGAGGCTCAAGAAACAGATAAACTTAAGAAGACTATTCCTGTGGTAATGCATTGCCTCAATAATTTTATGGCTTACTGTTATGCTGTCACTACTCCGCTTAATGCACGTAAGAGTGGCAGCGAATTTAATCCTGATTTCAATTTCAGTGATATGGCTGATCTCTACAAACCTTCGCATCTATCATCTGACTTGGAGAAACGTCCTGCTGTTGAAGGTCTGCTACGTAGTGCTCACCGTACAAGTCTTTGTCTTGACTCTCTCCAGACACGTGTAGACCTTGAACTGTGGCCGGAACTTCTTGAGGCTTGCTTTACTTTCGTTGCCAATAGTCAGATGTTTACTTCTTCTGACCGTCTGACAGCCGGTGCCGAAGCTTTAATGCCTGCAAGTGGCAAAGATGCCGAACAGCATATAGCCGATAAAATAGCTTCTTCTTCCAATGTGCCCGCGGCTCATAAGGGTGATAGCCTTGATTCAGTAGCTGACCTTTATTATTATATAAAGGCTAACGCTACCCTGGCACGTCAGATAGAAACTGAACTTACTAAAGTTGCTTCGGAACCTAACCAGGAGGCTTGATATTTTGAGACTATGGAATTACGTCGTCAGAAACTTATGCGTTACATTGTTCCGTTGCGTGAGGGCGGTTCACTACCTGCTCTCGGTGAGGCGGACGATGGTTTTCGATATGCTGTTAAATTACTTGGCGCCGGACATGGTGCGAAGAGCCTTATAGCTGAGCTTGTCGGTGGTCTTGTAGCAAAGGCATTTAAATTTAAAGTTCCAGAATTGGTTTTGCTCGACCTTGACCATCTTTTCGGTATCACCGAGCCTGATGCTGAGATACAAGAATTGCTGCGTAAGTCAGAAGGCCTTAATTTAGGGCTTCACTTTCTTGACCGTTCCACAACCTTCGACCCTGCTGTAAACACCATTGATGCTCTTACGGCTTCAAAGATAGTATGGCTTGATGCTTTCCTTACTAATGTAGATCGCAGTCGACTCAATCCTAATATGATGAACTGGAACGGTGAGGTTTGGCTTATAGACCATGGAGCTGCACTCTATTTTCATCATTCATGGCGTCCTGTCGAAGAGGCTATTGCCGACCCCTTCCCTTATATACGTCATCATGCTTTGTTGCCGTTTGCCACACGGCTGGACGAAGCTGACAGCCTGATGCGCCAGGCTATCACACCACGTACACTATCAAAGATAGTAGACTTGATACCTGAAGCATGGCTTGATGAACCGGGGAGTGACATCACACCCTCTGAACGACGTGAGACTTACCGTCGTTTTCTAATCGGACGTTTGGCTAATACGCGGCCATTTGTAGAACGAGCTAAACAAGAACGACTTCTCCTGCAAAGATAATCTTATGACTAAGCAGATGAACACAGTGCCTGTCACTGACAATATGAACTCTTATTCGAGCATGTCTGTGCCTGACAGTCTTTTGTACGAATATGCTGTCATACGTTATGTGCCGCGTATTGAACGTGAAGAGTTTATCAACGTTGGACTGTTGATGATGTGTAAACGTTGCCGGTGGCTACGTTGTGGCATATATCTTGATGCCGAACGTATTAAATCTTTTGATGTTCGGGTCAATCTTGAACGTTTACGTCATCAGTTGCAGTTATTTGAACGTCCTGGGGTGCCTTTTCCTGATAGTCCGGTTGAAGAACGCTATCGTTGGCTGGTAGCGGCTAAAAGTGCTTGTTTACAAACCTCTCCTTCACATCCAGGATTTGCTTATTTACCTTCCGATAGTTCTGTATCTTACTCCGAATCTACGCTTTCTTCGGTTCCTGCTCCGAACGCGGCCATGTCGCTCGGTAAAAGTATGCCCTTTGAGCGTCGAGAGGCAATCGCGATATTAGATAATACTTTTGAGCGTCTCTTTGCTGAATTAGTAAAGTAAGTAAATCAAATTGTTTATAACAGCTCTTTGAGCATTATACAAGCTCTCTCCTTTGATAATAGTAAGTTAATTTTATGGCTCGACCAGCTTATTAGGGTTAAGGGCGAGTCACAGGTGACGTGTGTTTATATTTATATACATATTTTAACATTTATTGATTGCATTGTGTGACAATAAATTGCGGAGTAAAAAA
>CAYNUE010000082.1:0-14558 GCA_964400325.1 uncultured Sangeribacter sp.
GAAGTCCACAATCGGCAAGATAACGGCGTGCGTGTTCCGAATAGCACAGGTTGACGTCAGAGATTATGTCGACTATGCGTCGGTTGGTCTCTTCGGGCAGGCACTCGTCCTTACAGCGGTTGCCAGCCTCCATGTGGAAGATAGGAATGTGCAGACGTTTGGCCGGGATAGCTGACAGGCAGGAATTGGTATCTCCCAAAATTAAAAGTGCATCCGGCTTTATCTCCGCCATCAGCTTGTAGGAGCAGTTGATGATATTTCCTACCGTTGCACCGAGGTCGTCGCCCACAGCGTCCATATACACCTCAGGATTAGCAAGTTTCAAATCCTTGAAAAACACGCCATTGAGATTGTAGTCGTAATTCTGACCCGTGTGGGCAAGAATAACATCAAAATATTTACGGCACTTGTTTATCGTCGCTGCCAGACGGATAATCTCCGGACGTGTACCTACTATTATCAGCAGTTTCAGTCTGCCGTTATCAGCGAAACTTATATCCTTATAGTCAGTTCTCATTTCTTTCTACTGGGTCAAAGTAAGTATCAGGTCGCGTGGGGTCAAAAGCCTCGTTGCACCACATCAGTGTCACCAGGTCCTCGGTATCAGAAAGATTGATGATGTTGTGGGTGTAGCCCGGAATCATCTCAACCACCTGTATGCGGTCACCGTTAACCTCGAAGTTCAGTACCTCCCCGGTACCTTCCTTACGGAGCTGGATAAGCCCGTGACCTTTCACTACGACAAATTTTTCATTCTTTGTATGATGCCAGTGCTGGCCTTTCGTGATGCCGGGACGTGAGATGTTGACTGACATCTGGCCTGCATTGTCCGTACGGATAATCTCCGTGAAGGAACCTCGCTCATCACGGTTCATCTTCAACTCATAACTCATCTTCTCCTTTGGCAGGTAACTCAGATATGTGGAGTAGAGCTTCTTCTCAAAACCACCTGGCGTAAGGTCAGGTATTCCCAAAGTACGTGGCATCTCATGGAAACGTTGCAGCATCTCCACAATCTGTCCAAGAGTAGCCCTGTGAGTGATTGGAACAGCACAGTACTGTCCCTCTTCGGCCAGGACAGTCTGGGTACCGTCAAACTCACAGTGATGTTCCTTACCTTGCAGAGCCTCTATCATCTCCTCGACAAGGTCGTCGATATAGAGCAGTTCAAGTTCCACGGAAGGGTCATTGACCTGTATGGGCAGCCCATTGGCTATATTGTTACAGAAAGTGGCCACAGCCGAATTATAGTTGGGACGGCACCATTTGCCGAAAAGATTCGGGAAGCGGTACACAAGCACCCTGGCTCCTGTCTCACGACCATATTCAAAGAACAACTCCTCACCTGCACGCTTACTCTCACCGTAAGGGTGACCCGCATAACGACCCAAAAGGGTAGCCTGAACGGAACTGGACAGCATCACCGGACAACGGTTGTCATGCTTCCTCAGGGTATCAAGCAACAGGGAGGCAAATCCGAAGTTGCCTTTCCTGAAATCCTCAGGATTCTCCGGTCGGTTTACACCAGCCAGATTGAACACAAAGTCAGCCTCACGGCAGTAACGGTCGAGTTCCTCAGGGGTGGAGTTAAGGTCATATTCAAATACCTCATCTATCTGGACAGGATAGTTCCTTGCCTTACCATCGCGTATATTTTTGAGTTGGGAACAGAGATTCCGACCGACAAACCCCTTGGCCCCGGTTACAAGTACTTTCATTATTCCGAGCGTATCTCCCGTTTGGTGTCAGCTTCAATCATACCGAGGTCAGCCTGTACGAAACGCAGACGCATTAGCTGCTCCTTCATTCCCTCCACATCAAGACGCTGGGTATTGTGACTGTGGTAATCCTCAATCTTGCTCACCTCCTCGTTACCCTCGGTGAAGAACTTGTCATAATTCAAATCACGGGTATCGCAAGGAATACGGTAATAGTTGCCCATGTCTATGGCTTTTGCCATCTCCTCGCGGGTAACAAGTGTCTCGTAAAGTTTCTCACCATGACGAGTACCGATGACCTTAACTTCGGTATCGCCATACTTAGGGTCAACCTTAGAATAGATTTCTTTCAATGCCTGTGCAAGAGTAGAGAGTGTAGCTGCTGGGGCTTTCTGAACAAAAAGGTCTCCGTTATGTCCATGTGTGAAGGCATAGATGACCAAATCCACAGCATCATCAAGAGTCATCATAAAACGGGTCATATCTGGATCTGTAATGGTGATAGGCTTACCTTCCATCATCTGCTCAACCCAAAGGGGGATTACCGACCCACGACTGGCCATGACATTTCCGTAACGTGTACAGCATATAGTAGTAGTTGCCCCTTCTCCAAGTTCACGACCTTTGGCAATAGCGACCTTCTCCATCAAAGCCTTCGATATACCCATGGCGTTGATAGGATATGCAGCCTTGTCAGTTGAAAGGACAACCACATTCTTTACGCCATGCTCTATTGCCGAAAGCAAGACATTGTTTGTCCCCTCAACATTGGTACGCGTAGCCTCCATAGGAAAGAACTCGCAACTCGGAACCTGTTTCAAAGCCGCCGCTGAAAACACATAGTCTACGCCGCGCATCGCGATGTCAACAGACTCCTTGTTCCGGACATCCCCGATGAAATACTTTACTTTAGGGTTCTGTAGCCGATGACGCATATCATCCTGCTTCTTTTCGTCACGACTCAAAATACGAATTTCCTTTATATCCGAGTCAAGGAAACGTCTTAGAACAGCATTGCCGAACGAGCCCGTGCCGCCTGTTATCAAGAGTACTTTATCTTTAAATACAGACATATCTAAGAAATTCTTAATCTATCGATAATTCAACATTGACTTCCTTCGTTTGAAATCTTTCAATATTTCTTTTGATTATTTTTTCAGGTAAATTCCACCATTTAATCTTCTCGAGATACTTAATTGTCTCCATATCAAATCTATATCGAATCTGACGAGCAGGAATCCCCGCATAAATAGCATAAGCTGGTACATCCCTAGTTACCACTGCGCCAGCTCCAATTATTGCACCATTCCCAATCTTTACGCCACTTATAATTTTAGCTCCATGCCCTATCCATACATCATTACCAATTAGTGTTGACTTATTTATGTAAGCGAATTTTGAGCCCTTAACCCACGAATGACCTGTCCCATTCTTACCTTCAGTAAAAATAGGAGAAGTAGATAGGAAATCTAAAGTATGACCGGCTAACCCAATATAGACATCTCTAGCGATAGAACAAAAAGCTCCAATTTTCGAATTAATTATCCATGAGCCACCTCCGACATAAGAATATCGTTCAATTGAGGAGTTAACAATTTTTACGTTTCTATTAATTTTAGCTTTTTTGGATATCTCAGAATTTATATCTACTTGAGCAAATAAAGAAACTGCAGGATTAAACAAATTCTTAGTTAACCCTATTGCATATTTGAAAATACTAGTTATCATAGGCATATTTTATAGCCTCCCAAAGACCATTAGCCATATGTTCCACAGTCCGATTCTGTTCATAGAACTTTCTAGCAGCGTAACCCATTTCAATATATTTTGTAGGATTTTTTGTTATATCTTCAATAATTGTAACAAGAGAAGAATCCTCATCAAATAGTACTCCATCTATTCCATCATGTATATTTGAAATCTCACCACCTGTAATAGACTTAGATGAGGTTATAAAAGGAACGCCGTAGCCCATACTTTCCAATACTGTTAAACCTGCTTGTTTTGGAGAGACACAGGCAATAGCATTTGAAAAATAGTGAGCCTTTTCTTCAATGTTATATATTGCGCCTTCTAAATGAATAAGATGAGACATTTTATTCTTAGTTATCCATTCTTTTATGACATCATAATCTGGTCCTGTACCAATAATCTTAAGAACCGGTAGATTCTCCAATTGCTTTAGATTAAGATACGCATCTAATAGTAGCTGAATACCTTTTTCTCTATATAATGTACCAACCATTAAAATTGAATCTTTTCTTTCAGTTCCAATTAATGGCAAAACTTTTACAGTATTCGGAGCTACAAACATGCGTTCTCTTGGAATACCCAATTTAATATACTTCTCAATAGGATATTCAGTATAGAAAGCTATAGCATTAGCTTTACCATATACGAATGCACGTACCCGATCCCATTTCTTTTGTTGATCATAACCTTTATTGTAATTAGCGGAAACCCCTAAGGTATGAAATACAACTTTTACTGATTTTCTCCATGGTAGAGTACTGTATTTAAGCCAAGCAATATCGCCATAAGCAACTACAACATCGAAATCTTTGATAATTTCTCGAATATTATCTTTCTGGATAACAAAACGTTTAGCATATCTTTTTGCTGGAAGATACATTATTTTAAATAAACAATTTACTTCCTTTGTAATATTCTCATCTCCAAAACTATACGCAACTGTTAAATCACAAAATCTCGACAATTCATTCCAGACTGGAATCCTATAGTGAAAGAGTTTATTATATAGAATCAAAACTTTCATGGATTATGAATTTAAAGTATTGATTATACGGCTGCATGCCTTCCCATCTCCATATGGATTGACAGCTTTCGACATTTCCTCGTAATACTTTTCATTCTCCAAAAGATGTGAAACTTCTTTTACAATTTTATCAAAGTTAGTACCTACAAGCTTGACAGTTCCTGCTGTTAAAGCTTCCGGACGTTCAGTAGTATCTCGCATTACCAGAACAGGTTTCCCTAGTCCCGGAGCCTCTTCTTGAATACCACCTGAATCTGTCAAAACTATATTGGATTTCTCCATTAAGTATACAAATGAAAGGTATTCCAACGGCTCAATGAAGAACATATTACCAAGACCTTTGAGGTCCTCCCCAAAGACTTCATGAATAGGTTTGCGGACATTGGGATTGAGATGCATAGGATATACAAAGTCTACATCAGGATATTTTTCTGTGAGAGTCTTGATTGCTTTACACATCGATACAAATCCGTCACCGAAGTTTTCGCGGCGGTGACCGGTAATCAGCACGAGCTTCTTTCCATCTGAAAGACGATTGACCTCATATCCAGCCTCACTTAAAATCTCCTTCAATTGAGCATCTAACGTTAAATCTTTTTTCATTCTATCAACAACCCAATATAGCGCGTCAATAACGGTATTACCTGTTACAGTGATTTTGGCTTCGTCAACATTCTCTTTAATGAGGTTTTCGCGACTCAAAGGGGTAGGTGCAAAGTTTAACTCAGCTATACGACCTGTAATCTGACGATTCATTTCTTCTGGCCACGGTGAGTAAATATTATGAGTGCGAAGACCAGCTTCCACATGTCCTACAGGAATCTGTTTATAGAATGCCGCCAAAGCGGCAGCAGTTGAAGTTGTGGTATCCCCGTGAACGAGAACCACATCAGGCTTTGATTCTTCGAGAACATCTCGCATACCGGTTAATACGCGTGATGTGACGTCGTAGAGATCCTGGCCCTGTTTCATAATATTCAGATCATAAACAGGTGTAATCTCAAAGAGTTCAAGTACCTGATCAAGCATTTGACGATGTTGTCCGGTCACGCAGACCACAGTCTCAAATTTATCAGGATGTTTTTGGAGTTCTTTTACCAACGGTGCCATTTTGATGGCTTCTGGACGAGTCCCAAAAACAAGCATTACTTTCTTCATGAATTTATTTCTTGAAAATTCCACAGAAGTCAAGGATTACTTTATTGTTATCCCATTCAAGAGATTTGAAAGGTTTATGAGCCGTCAAGAACACCACAATGTCGGCCTTTTCGTATGCTTCCTTGTACTCTGTGAGTTTGAACACATTGTGGTTCTTGACATTAGGCTCAACTACTAGAATCTCTGCATTGTTACAGCTCTGCATAACCTTACTCACAATCTGTTTCGCAGGTGATTCTCGCAAGTCATCAATATCAGGCTTGAAAGCTAGTCCCATCATTGCAACAATTGGTTTACAGTGATGTGTCAGCTCGAATTCAAGCATAGCGTTCTTCACCTTTTCTGCACACCAGAACGCCTTGTAATTGTTAATTTCACGTGCATCAGCAATGAGTTTAGACTCTGCAGGGAAGTCGGCTGTAATGAAGTAAGGGTCAACGGCTATACAGTGTCCTCCCACACCGCAACCAGGTTGAAGAATGTTTACGCGAGGATGCTTGTTCGCTAAATTGATAAGATCCCAGACGTTGATTCCAGCCTTATCGCAAATGAGCGAAAGCTCATTTGCAAATGCAATCTGAACGTCGCGGCTTGAATTTTCTGTAAGTTTGCACATCTCAGCCGTGCGTGCATTGGTAGGATGAAGAGTTCCTTTCACAAACTGGCCATAGAACTCTTGAGCTTTCTTAGTTGCTGCTTCGTCAAGCCCTCCAATAACACGGTCGTTGTGAATAAGCTCATAGATAACATTACCGGGAAGCACTCGTTCAGGGCAATAGGCTATATAGATTTTGCCTTCAAGTTCTGGACGCTCAGAGAAGATTAATTTTGCCATCTGCTCTGTTGTGCCAACAGGCGACGTTGATTCGATAACATAGAGATCGCCCTCCTTAAGAAGGGGAATCACAGCACGAGTAGCTGCCTCGACATAACTTACGTCAGGCTCATGGTTCCCCTTAAATGGGGTCGGAACGACCATGAAGTAAGCGTCAGATACCTCAGGAGTAGTGGAAGCGTGGAGTTTGCCGGAGGCAACAACTTCCTTAAGCATATCTTCCATCCCGGGTTCAATTATGTGAAGATGACCAGCATTTGTTTGGTCAACAACCGAGGGATTTATGTCTACACCGATAATATCGATCTCACCCTCTTTTGCAGCAATAATAGCTGTGGGTAAGCCTATATAGCCTAAGCCCATGAAACATGCTTTCATACTTTTTACTTAGCTGAAATAATATGATAATAGAATTTAATTTTCTTTATTGAATAAATTCCTATTCTCTATATCTGAGGATATAAATTAAAGCTTATGGATGAATTGCTCTCTTGCGGAATCCGTATCTTTGAATATCACTGAAGTATATGGATAGTATTGAACCCAGTGTGGCATGCCGGTTTCTCCATAATTAGAAAAATAGAATCTACTTTTTATCAAAAGAAAACAAATGATTAAAAAGGTATAAATGTATGTAGCATTTCGTACCCTTTTCTTGTAACTATTTTTTTGGAGACTTTTATAAAATCTAATTCCATAAAATGACACTTGATAAAATAAGTCAATATAAAGAATATAGAAAAAGAATATATAAAAATAACTAAATCTGTAAAAGATTGGGAAATATAGACTCACGGTATATAAAATACCATAGAATAATGCTCCTTTTCCAATTATATCATTTGACACAAAATTTCGTCTCAAATATACATAAATAAGAGGAATTACAAAGGAAAGGGCTACATTGAGATAAAACGAAAATTTTCCTCCAATCTTAATATCTTGGGCATATATAAGGAATTTATCCTTAAATACTTCTGGAATATAGTTTGTAAGTAGCATTTCAAGCATTGGACCAATAAATATAATAATCGAAATAAAGATAGTAGCTATAATAATAATGGACTTCTTATTAATTTTTATAGATTTAGCTATTGGAAACAACAGACAAATCACAGCACTCTCATGAAATGTAATAGCGATAGTAATTAAAAAATAGTATTTTATCCATTGAGTCTTTAATAAACAAGGAACCGCAACTAAGAATAATCCCATTGCAATAGCTTGTCTCAATATCTGAAAGTTAGTATCAAAATAGATAAGAATAAAATAAAATAAAATAGCGGTAAACTTATGTGACGTTAAATGCTTTAATCCATAAAAGACCATTGAATTATATAAAATGGCTTGTATTAATTTAAATAGCCAAAAATTATCAGTAATAGATTTGCATAATTTACATAGTAATACCCAACCAGGTTGTCTTCCATTATAAGCATTCAAAGCCTTCCATCCGAACCCTTCTTCTAAATTATATTGGGGATATTCTCTCATATACATTATACAATCACCCCCCATTTTATATCCAAGACCAGAAACCAATATTAAGATAACCATTAGAAAATAATAGTATCTACTATGATAATCATTCCAATGACGTATATCAAAAAAATATACTCCAACTAGTATTAGAATTATAATCAGAATATAGGTCATACAAACTTTCTCAAGAAAAAACCTCTTTCATTTGCTTTTTAATAGCCTCCGCACTACATAGCGATTTTACAAATTCCCGATTCAATAGGCGCTCTTCTTTTGTTAAGGGAATTTGTGTAGCGGCATAATTCAAGTCATTTTCTATAGAGAAAATAACTACTCTATTCCTCTTAAAATATTTATATAACGGGGCGTCAGAATATAAAAAGCATTTGCCTCCAAAGTATAGAGCCATCAAAACAGAACCAAAACCACATTGTCTTAAATGACCAAAAATAAATGCGTTAGCGTCCAAATATAATTCAAAATATTTTTCAGCCTTCATAAATTCTTTTAGTGGTACAAATCTTTGGCCTAAAATTTCTTTACCCACTTTATCAACGTGGTTAATAAGTCGTGATTCTCCGTAACTAATAGGACAGTAAACTTTTGTTGAAGTTGGAAAGTTTTTTAACAATTTGAAGATACTTGAATGATTACCATTCAATGCGGGACTATTACCGACCCAAATATTCCTTCCATAACATTCTTTATCCAAATTATCAATGCCTATCTGTTTTTCAATAGGATAATAAGAAAAAAACGGATAGTGTACTATTTGAAGTTCAGGACAATACCTCTTTAGAAGATTATAATCTTCATCTATTGCTATGATACCTTTTATTTTACTTATTATCTTATATGCTTTTTTAAAGTTTATAAAATCTCTTATCCCTACTAATGTTTTGTATAGCCAAACAGGTAATTTTCCTATTGGACTTTGAGAAGCTCGCACTTGATATTGCTCATTTTCATCAATATATATACGATATCCCTTATAACTAAGAAATGCTTCATAGAGATCACCGCCCCAGATTACCCATACTAAATTTTTATGTCTAATCTTATCATATCCTACTTTTAGAGATAAACCATGAATAAATACCTTTTGATACGTTGAAAGATTAGCAATAACATAGCTTAACTCCTTTGCGCCGTATGAGTAATATTCTATATGGGTAGTTAGATTTGTCATTTTTGCTTTAGAAGCGCCTCCAATAACTACGTATCTACTTTCTCCCGGATATACTGCTTCTAACATTGAGATAAAGTTATTGGTTACCTTTTCATCAGGCAAAAAATGTATTATTCTTTCTTGTCTGGAAATCTCCATATAATATACTGGATCATTAGTAATCTACTTGTACTTTACAGCGCAAATAAACCTTACTGAATTGACCTATAGACAGCTTTAAGTTAAAAATTCACCTATTCTCTACCGTAAAACTTCTGAATTAAGTCTACTATACTTGTCACTTGCGCAGGCTCTAATTCATAGTACATAGGCAAACGTAGAAGACAATCTGCGAAGCGGTCACAATTTGACAAATCAAGTCCTATAACCTGTAGTTCATCTGCGACTGAGCCATCAAAATTCTTTATTTGCTTTGTCTCCAACAATTGGCAATTTTTAGGACGGGCTACATCATGAGAAGTGTAGAAGCTACTTTTATGAAGACTAAGGTAATGAAACACAGAAAGAATACCATTATCTTTTAAATGTTTGATTAAGGCTGAACGCTCTTCCAATGAGCGACAAACAATATAGAACATATGAGCATTATTAGTAGCATACTCAGGTATATCAGGCAAAGTGAAATACCCTTTATTAGCCAAAGGCTTTAAACCCTCATAATACTGTTCCCAGATTTCCTTACGGCGTATCTGAATCATTTCCAAATTCTCAATCTGTGCCCAAAGGAAAGCCGAAATCAATTCTGATGGTAAAAACGAAGATCCAGTATCTACCCAGCCGTATTTATTAACCTCACCTCTAAAGAACTCAGATCTATTAGTACCTTTTTCCCATATAATTTCTGAACGTCGAATGAATCTTTCATCATTAATCGTTAAGAGACCTCCTTCTCCTGCAATAACATTTTTGGTCTCATGAAAAGAAAAGCATCCTAAATGACCTATTGAACCCAAAGCTTTCCCCTTGTAATAAGAATCTATCGCCTGAGCAGCATCCTCAACCACAAGAAGATTATGACAATGAGCAATATGCATTATTTTATCCATATCACACGCTACACCAGCATAGTGAACCGGAACAATTACCTTAGTCTTTGGAGTAATTAGTGCCTCTATCTTGTCGGCATCGATATTTGGATTGTTCTTACAACAGTCACAAAATACGATTTTTGCACCTTGTCTAACAAAAGCTAATACAGTTGATACAAATGTATAGCTCGGAGCAATTACCTCATCTCCAGGTTTGATTTCACATAGAATAGCTGCCATTTCAAGAGCATCTGTACATGAAGTTGTCATCAAAGCTTTCTTAAAGCCATAATGGTTCTCAAAATACTTTTGACATTTCTTTGTGTATAATCCATTACCAGAAAGCTTTCCGGAATACACAGCCTGATAGATATAATGAGCTTCCTTTCCTGTTAGGAAAGGCTTATTAAATGGTATCATATGAAACTTATTAATTTCTAAAAATAATGAATTACTAATTATGAGAAGACTATTGCCAAACGTGATAGACAAACTCTTCCTTAGCAATCTCAAACCCACGATGCTCGTAAAATTTACATGCTTTTTCGTTATCAGCCTGAGTTGTTACTTCAACACTTAAACCTTTGAGAGCGGCTTCATTAATTACCTCTTGTATCAGTGATGAACCTATTCCCCTCTCTCTATAATTCTTATCTGTTGCAAAAAGCCCTATCGATAATTCATTACCTTTCCTTTTAGCTGTTATTATTCCCATTGGTTTGTTATCATGCGTAGGAACCAAAACATAATCAGCATATCCAGCCTTAAATGAATTATCAATCCATCTTCTGTAAAGCTTCTTAAAATTATCCTCTCCGATATTAGGATCTACTTTAAATCGAGAATATTGTCCAGCCTGATAAGCCAAGTCATATAAAAGTGAAGGATTATCAAATGAAGAATATACCTGGACAGGAGCTTGAACAAATTTAGGTTGCTTAAGAACATAGCTTCTTTTCTTATCCGCTAATATTACTTTGAATTCTTTTAAATTCAATAATCTCGGTGAGCATACGTATATGAGTTTACACCCTATACGCTGAATGTGTTTTATTTCCTCCTTTATTTGTCCATCATCTGCCTGGCCAACCCTTATAATTCCAACATCGAATCCAAAAAGATTGCTATCCCACTCTAAGAAACTGCTATACTCAATCATTTCTTATTTAATTATTCTTACTTATTACTGCTCGATTAACATAGTAAGGCATTACTAATTCCCGCCTACCTCTACCCTGCTATTAATTACTTTCCTATTTTCCTACTTATTATGGCTATTATCCGTTGTTGCTCTGTTTTTTTCAAACAAATGAAAGCACTTAATACAACTGAAAGCATAATTATGGATATAGCAGTCATAGTATTTAATATGTTCTCCTGTATATTTAAAATCTTAATTACCAATATACTTATTAGTATAGGAAATAAAGATGACTTAAAACATTGTATATAACAATAGACCATTTCCTTAACATCATAACCAATTTTTTTGCATAATATATAGGGTTTGATACAAAGGCCAAATATCAAAGATTGCAGAATAGTCATATATTGTACCCACATTACATCCAACCCACGCTGAAGAAGGAAATACAAAATTCCAAATTCAAAGCCATAAACCCATATACAGGCAAGAGAATTACTTCTCAATTCTCCACTGGCTATCATAGGTATATAAAATGTCATTGAGAACGTATTGATAATTTGACTTACAACAATGTATTGTGCAAAAATTACTGCATATGGGGGTACATTAACCAGCCATAGATGAATTAATGGCTTCATACACACAATAAGAGGAAGTCCAATCAAAAGCATTAAATCCCATGCCAATAGTGTTGTCTGAAGATTTAACCGTCTAGATTCCGCCTTTTTACCTACTGAATATAACTTTATAACCTGTGGATTAATAGCAGTCATAAAGTTGGAAGAAAACTGTGTCAAGGCCGAAGAAATCTGGTTCCCAATTGCTTGAGCAGCAGCTAAAGCTGGTGCAAAAAACATATTTATTAATACTATCAATCCCTGCGTAGACAAAATTTGTGATATATTAGCAATTAGACCCCAACCGGAAAATCTAAGCATTTCCTTACATATGCTCCTATTAAATGTACGACTTATTCTTGATTCGGAATAATTTCGAATGCAGTATATACGATAGGACATAGCTATTAATAATTGTAATAATGCTGTAAGGAGTGCGTACCATACAAGTTTTTCAATAGGAGCAATACTTATAGCATATGCAATTCCTAAGCGTCCCAATGCCTCAACAATTCCCATATATGCATAAATACTCATTTTTTCATTTGCAATTATAAGAGAGGTATAAGGAACTTGTGTTATGCTAATAAGAGCGGTGAATGTAGATATATAAAATACCCACAACGCTGGTATTCTTAAAGTATCGGGAATAATGAGTCGGTATTTAACAAACCAGGTCCCTCCTAAAATCAAGCATGAAACGACAATCAAAGCAAGAATCAAATGAGTATAAAAGGCAGTATTAAAAGTCTCTTTTAATCTATAGAAATCTCCTTTACCTAATTCAAAAGTTATAAATCGTGAAGTCCCAGTACTTAACGTTCCATTAAGAAAAGCGAGCATAGCAACAACTCCTCCAACAGAACTATAAATTCCAAAATCTGTTACCCCAAGTTTTTCTAATACAATTCGAGAGGAAAAAAGCGTAATTGCCATTACGAATATCATTCGGATATATAGTGCGAAAGTATTCTTGGCAATTCTTTTCTTATTACTCATTGCTGCACTTTTTTAAAGTGGAAGAATTAAATTTCACTGATTGTGCCAATTGAATAATAGTAGAAAAATATTAATCTTGTAAGCCCCTTAATGAGAAAAGGATAGGTGGTGAATGATTATTATAATAATTCTCTCCACCGCTATCCTTTCATACATTCTATATCTTCTAGCCATACCCCTCGTAATCGCTAGAGGCTAAGCTCTCTATCCAATTCTGATAGGCCAGATAACACTTAAGATTTTCTCAATATCATGCTCGAACTGCAAGCTTATCTCCCAACACAATTTACTGTGTAACTTGCACAGCTCGAGGACATAGCGAAGGCTCTACTCATACATTCTATTACCTAGACCGGTAGCACCTTCTACAGAAATAGTATAAATCTAAGTCGTTTAAGCAGCTAGAATTGATCTTGACATACTCTAAATGGATGGTATGTTCTAACGGAGTGGTCTAAAGATACCTTAGAGACGGAGTAAGGAAAGTGAGGATTATACTTAGTGGTCTACACAAAGAAATAAATCCTATATGGCTGGGTGCCTTTGTAGAGTTCTTGGTGGTGGACAGTACCACCCCCATTCTAGATATATTAGCCCAAACGCATCATAAACCTTGTTGATGGAGACAGTGTATAAGAGCTTATCCTCATACTTCTCTGACAAAGACTCCTTATATTCTTTGGCTCCCTTAAGAAGGGCAAACAAATGTTATATTCGTATGCATAAATCTCAGCCTTAAAAGTATAGTTAGATGGTCTTCTAAATCCCTAAGATTAGCAAGCTTACCAAGCTAAATGAGAGTGCAGATATTGATAATATGGTAATTAAAGTATCTATTAACAATATGTACAACGTAACCACCAGTGAAACTAGGTCTGCTCGTGAAAGGATATTTACTTCTTAGCTTGAAAAAGCGTTAAGTAAATTTATATTAAAGTCAATATATATTCCCTCCTTATCACATATAGATTTAAGAATAGTAAAATCAGGAATTTGTGTATCTCCAAACATATATACTTGTGATTGTAAACAATATTCAATCTTTATAGTGTTATAGGTCCAATAACAGAATTTATCAAGTTTGAATCCAATAGTCTCTAATACAGCTGGATTAATCGGTGCTAAAAAAGCAACTTCCGTTGTACTACTTACAATACTTTCTCCAAATAATACCTTACCACTCACCCCATCATACAGGAAGATATTCCTTTCAGGAGTATAATAAATCTTATCCTTGATGAATCTTGGCATAATTCTTAATATTAATCTTGAGTGCCTTAATTGCGTAAGATACCCCGAAGTCAAACGTATCCTTGGACTTCGTCTTATCTATACCCTACTTTCTATTGGTTTTAATTATATTCATGTCAGTCAATATTTCGCTTGCCAGTATGTTCAACCTCCTCAATTACCTTCATCAAATACTGGCCATACTGATTCTTAAGCATTGGGGTTGCCAATTCGATTATTTTTTCTTTCGGAATCCAGCCTTGACGATAAGCGATACCCTCAAGACATGCTATCTTCAGTCCCTGGCGTTTCTCCAGTACCTCAACATATATTGAGGCCTCGGCAAGTGAATCATGTGTACCGGTGTCAAGCCATGCGA
>CAYNUE010000083.1:0-14247 GCA_964400325.1 uncultured Sangeribacter sp.
AAACGCAAGTATAGCTCCCCACAGTCCCCTTACACGGTACCAAAGCTACATTTAATATTTCAGAAGCGATGTTACCTCGCAATCCTGAGGTAAGTTTTCTCGGCCGCGTAAGGCAGTCAATTCAACAATAAAATTGATGTAGATTTTCTTTGGGTTCATACTCTTCACCAATTCATAGCAGGCTTCCATAGTACCACCGGTAGCTAAAAGGTCATCATGAAGCACAACCACATCATTCTCGTTGATGGCATCGTTATGTATCTCGATAGTATCGACACCGTATTCTTTGGCGTATGATTTCTTCACCGTCACCGAAGGGAGCTTACCAGGCTTACGAGCCGGAACAAAGCCACACCCTAATTCATAAGCCAAAATAGAGCCACCGATAAAGCCACGCGACTCGATACCTACTACCTTAGTCACTCCCTTATCACGATAAAGATTGGCTAACTCCCGGCTCATCACATGCAACGCCTGACCGTCCTTAATCAGAGTGGTCAAATCACGAAACATGATGCCCTTGCTGGGAAAATCTGGCACATCACGTATCAGTTTCTTTAATGATTCCAGTTCCATTGGATTAATTTATTTTAGTTAGTTTATGATTTATTACTTAAGAGGAGAAGCCGAAGAAGTAGAACGAATCTAATTAATGTTTCACGTGGAACGAAAGAAATATCCCAATACTCCACAATAAAAACACGGTTATTAAAATCAATCTATCAAAAGACCTCTAAAGAGTTCCACGTGAAACATATTTTTCTCATCGCCATGTTCCACGTGAAACGCATCTCATGGCAAATATTTTTACAGCTCCATAATCTTCTACCCCACTCTGTCGTTTCACGTGGAACATGTAGACTCAATTCTACGCATTCCTACATCTAAAATAAAAATCCGACAGTGCAGACAGAATCTAAAGCTACCACTCCAAGACTATCCCACACCATCAGTTTCGGATATTCCATATAAAATATCCGTACATTTCAAATGTTTCACGTGAAACATGCAGTCTATTTCCTTACCAACATCATCAGGATATTGACATCGGCAGGAGACACCCCAGGTATGCGTGATGCTTGTCCCAGAGTTGCCGGACGAATCCGAGAGAGCTTCTGTCTGGCTTCAGTAGAGAGACTATTCAATGCCATGTAGTCAAGGCTATCAGGCAAACGTACTCCTTCGAGGCGTGAGGCTTTCTCAGCCAACTCACGTTCACGGTCAATATAGCCGCTATACTTTATAAGGATTTCGGCCGCTTCTATAACTTCAGCGCGACGAAGCAATTCTATATCTTCAAGACGTCGTGTAAGCCTTGGTAACATTACAGCGAGTCTGATAAAATCGAGTTGCGGACGTTTGAGCAGTTCGGTAAGACGTACACCACCTGTCAGAGGTGTGGTGCCCCACGCGACTAACTGTTGGTTCAGTTCATCTGTCGCACGTACGGTATAATTAGCGCACCACTCCATCAGACTATCACGCTCCACACGTTTACTCTCCATAAGCCGATAACGGTGTTCATCAGCGAGCCCTATCTGATAGCCAAGTTCAGTGAGCCGCATGTCTGCATCATCTTGACGAAGCAGAATACGGTATTCAGCACGTGAGGTAAACATACGGTAAGGTTCATCGACACCTTTCGTGACCAAGTCATCGATAAGCACTCCTATGTAGGCACGGTCACGGCCAAGCACGATACCCTCTTTGCCCTGAGTGAAACGGGCGGCATTGACACCGGCCATCAACCCCTGGGCAGCAGCTTCCTCATATCCGGTAGTACCGTTTATCTGTCCGGCAAAGTACAATCCGCCTACCTGTTTTGTCTCCAGCGTATGCGATAACTGAGTCGGGTCAAAATAATCGTATTCTATAGCGTAACCTGGCCGATAAAAATGTACGTGGCGCAAAGCAGGTATTTTTTGTAATGCCTCCAATTGAACAGGCCAAGGCAGCGAACTTGAAAAACCGTTGATATAATATTCATCTGTCGTTTCACCTTCCGGTTCAAGAAACAGTTGATGACTTTCCTTATCAGCAAAGGTCACAATCTTAGTCTCTATACTTGGACAGTAGCGAGGTCCTACACTTTGTATCTGGCCGTTGTAAAGTGGGGAGTCTGCAAGATTATCGTGCAGTATACGGTGACTCTCCGGATTGGTGTGGACTATATGACAAAGGCGAGGCATCAATTCGCGTTGCACTTCCGGCAAAAAAGAGAACTTATGGAAGTCACGTATGACTTTTGTCGGATCACCTTCAGCACTCTCCACCACACAGTCGTTACCAGCTTGCGCTTCGGAAAGTGTGAAGTCAATGCTACGCGCTGAGACACGTGCCGGTGTACCGGTCTTCATACGTCCGGCCACAAAGCCAAGCGACACTAACTGTTCAGTCAAACCGTGTGATGCACTCTCAGCTATACGTCCTCCTTCAATCATAGTACTGCCGAAATGCATCAGACCATTTAGGAAGGTGCCGTTAGTCATTACTACAGCATGAGCTTTGAAACGAAAGCCAAGAGCAGTATGGATACCTGTTACAATCAGTCGACCCTCAGAATCGTTATCCAAATCTAACTGAGTGACCATGTCCTGAAACAACTCAAGATTCTCAGTATGCTCAAGGACATCGCGCCACATAGCCGAATAACGACTCCTGTCACTCTGCACACGTGGTGACCACATGGCTGGTCCTTTAGAGCGGTTGAGCATTCTGAACTGTATGGCTGTTTTATCAGCAATAATACCGCTCTGACCGCCGAGTGCATCAATCTCACGAACAATCTGCCCTTTTGCGATACCGCCTACTGCTGGATTACACGACATCTGTGCCACACGTTCAAGGTCAGCAGTTACTAACAATGTACGAGCTCCAAGACGGGCGGAAGCTACAGCTGCCTCGCAGCCGGCATGACCGGCGCCGACTACTATAACATCATATTCAAAACGCATCGTAGATATTTAAATATTATCCCACATAGCGAGAGCCTTGTTTTCCTCAGCTTCCATTATCTCGCGTTCACCAGGTCCCTTGTCGTTAATACCGCACAGATGCAGTATACCATGTATTATGACACGACGCAACTCTTCATCGAAAGACACACCTATCTCAGCAGCATTTGAAGCAACGGTATCGAGTGAAATCAATATGTCGCCTCCTATTTTGTCACCACGTGAGTAGTCGAAAGTAATTACATCTGTATAGTAGTCGTGACCAAGAAATTTACGGTTAGCATCAAGAATATCGGCGTCGTTGCAAAAGCGATAGCTCACCGAGCCGATACGACGATTATGGTCACCGGCTACAGCGGTAATCCAGCGGAACATTTTAGCCGTATCAAAATCGGGATGCTCGACATTTTGACTTTCAAAATCCAACATATCTTCTTTCTTATTTCAAAAGGTTTAACTCACAAATTTAGTCAATTCTCTCTACTTGCCCAAATCTTTATTATATGCTATTTTCAAATTATATATCCAGCCCACGGCGCCCTGCCCTATGCTACTCAACTCAGTACATAAATACTGCTCAAAATAAATTCATCTTCCCACCTTCCAACTAACATTCTCTATGATTCAAATTCGGGAAAATCTACCCCTCAGGAATAGAAACATATCTCCCATTTTATCAATCTTGTAAAAGATTGCTATATTTGCATTCAGATAAGTAGCTCTTAAAAATTAATGAACATATAAAACGTAGTTATTTTTGAGGCGATTCGGATACGGAACGAAGGAGAATATTTTAGTATTCGTCTGAGTGACAAGTCCGAAGCGGCCAAAAATAACAAGTTTTATGGTTCAAGACGCAAAAAGTATCTTAAGAAACATATATCATTTAATTTTTAAGAGCTACTTAAGTAATCGTTTCTAATTAATTATGGATAAAGAGAGATTTAAAATAGTTGTGAATGCAATTATCGAGAAGGCAAAAGCTATTTTGCCTCCCGGATCAAAACTAACACTTTATGGCTCTCAAGCTCGCGGTGATGCAAAAGAAGATTCTGATTGGGACTTACACTTGCTGATACCAGGTCCAGAAAGACTGTCAGTAGACAAAATAATGGAATATGTTATTCCTTTTGGGGACACCGGAATGGAATTTGGAGAAGTTGTCAATACGACCGTGTATTCTTTTCAAGGGTGGCTTAAACGTAGTTTCCTTCCCTATTACCAAAATGTCAATGAAGAGGGCATCATTATTTATCAAAATTAGACCGAATGGCACTATCAAATGTTAATCGCAATGATATTATAGAATATCGTAAGGAGAAAGCCTTAAAAACTTTTAGTGAAGCAGAAGCAATTAAAAATTTAGGCTTTTGGAGCTTATGCGCTAATAGGTTATACTATAGTGCATATTATGCTTGTTCTGCATTGTTGATAAACTACGGTCACACCACAACAACTCATAATGGCGTGAAGAGAGTTCTCGGGATGGAATTTGTCAAGACAGGTAAATTAGACAAAAAATATTCTGACTTGTTTCAACTATTATTCTCCATGAGACATACAGGAGATTATGATGATATTTTTGATTGGGATGAAGACGATATCGTTCCTTTATTTACTCCAACAAAAGAATTGATAGATACCATATTTACAATTCTTGCAGAGGAATAAACTCATTCTTTCTCAAATATTACTTTGATTTCTTCACATGTCATACGCGTAGCCCCTTACATAGACATCACGGTCCATGTCTAATTCTTGATTGAACTTATGGCGTATCAACGGAGAGATACGGTGTAGAGAACAAATACATGCATCCTCCTATAAGAGTTAAAAGGCATTAATTCTGGCTCATCTTAATTCGTTATTAAATTTTACTGAGCTATTGTTAGTGTAAATAAGTTTTTAATTATTTTTGCGCCTATAAGTACCTCTTGTTCCAAAAAAAATTATGCATCGTCTTAAACACATAATACTTCTCGTGGGACTTCTCCTCCTTTCAACTTTTACCATGGACTCTAACACGTCCCCATTTTATACGCGTAGTTCTTTAGCTGATGACATTGATATGGCACAGCTAATGACCCTTGACTCTGACTCACTGTTCAGGAGAGGGTTCAGATATATAGCATCAAATCCTATACAGACTGATAGCGCGCTTATGTGCTATTCCATAGTAATAGGACGAGAGAAACAGGCACGTGGTGATTCAGCCGCTATGGCCCCAGTAATAAAGTCACTTATAAACACCTCTTTTATATATACCTATGTTTTCAACGATATGGTCGGAAGCTACATGCTTTTGCGCCAAGCAGAAGAACTATGTAATGAATATGGAATACGTTACATCTTGGCTCATATATATCTGAATTTATCGGAAGCCTTCAGCACAAACGAAAGAATATATGGCAAAAGCTTCTCCCCTGATGTCGAAAAAGAGAGTTTAAGTTATCTAAAAAAAGCATTTGACATTGCAGAATCCACAGGTAACGATGAGGCTATGGTTTTTGCAATGTACAACATGTTGAACGTCTGTTTAGATGAGGACGATGACATGCTTGAAGAGTACGCACATAGATTTCTAAACAGCGATGTACCGAAAACTCATGACGATTATCCTTTCCTACATTCTCTTTGTGTAGGTTTGCTGGCATTACAATCAAATCAATTTGACGAGGCCTTATCTCAGTTTGAAAATATACTCGAATATGAGACTAAGGTACCAGCATTGAATATGAGAATGACCAACTACGCAAAATATATGTAAGGCAGAACTCTTGAGAAGATGGGACAGCCTAAGCAGGCGTTAGATAAATATATGGAAATATACACTGATTCCATAAACACCTCAGACTTAAAATCAACTTTGTGGAGTTGCTCCATATTATGTTCCTTTTTTGAACGTCAAGGAGACCATATAAATTCAGATAAATATCAACTCGAATATTATCGTACCAAGGAAGCCATCGAATCTTCCGGATTAGGAAAGAGTATTCATGAACTCGATTTACGTCGCAATATTGATAATTTTGGAAAGAAACTGGCTGATGCCAATGAAAAGAACAAAAGAAATCGTTTTATAATACTCATTGGGGGTTTGATTTGCCTTATAATCATTATATCATTACTATTTTTTATATGGTATGCAAATAAGAGACGTCACTACATAATGACCTTATATGAAAAGAACCAACAGATTGCCAAAGTAAAGGAATCTCATGTCGATTATACTAAAGTAGACAGCTCACAAAATGAAGACTCTACAGATGACGTACCTTCTGAGAAAGAGATTGAACTGGAAAGAGCGGTAGTAGACGTACTGGAAAATAGTAATGCTGTGTACAATCCGGAATTTCAATTATCAAGTTTATGCGCAGCCGTAGGGTCTAACCCTACGTATGTCTCGAAGGCTGTGAGCCGTCATTATGACAAAAGTTTCAAAACAGTGCTTACAGAGCTAAGAGTAAAAGAAGCCTGCCGAAGATTTGACAATCCCTCTGAAAGCTCACTCTATACGGTTGAGGCAATATGTCGTGAGATAGGTTTTAAAAGTCGTGCTACATTTTCCGTAGCATTTAAGAATATTACAGGTTTGACACCTACTGAATATCGCGCAGCCGCAAAAAAATATTCCCCTTCTGGAGAAAGATAGAGATAATTTAACGATGCAGATGTTCTACTTACCGAATTCATGACGCTTTGGGTTCTGTTTTTAGAAAACAGAACGTGTTTTAGAACTGAAAATCATTTGTTTACTATGAAATTACTTAATTTTGGCATCGCAAAAAAAGATGTCAGCATCTGTTATTGCCTTGTGTAATCTATAAAATTAATCAAACATGAAATTCTTTACCTTCGCCTTTGCTTTAGCGACAAGCATGATGGCAGTTTCCTCAATGCAGGCTGAAGAGACAGACCTCGCAAGAACCAACTCTATTATGAGAGTGGCGGCTCCACAGAAGACTTCCTTAAAATTCGATGTCTCAGTATCCGACATTGTCTATGATACTCCAGCAGGGGCCAAAAGCATGAAAAGCAAATCTGGCAAATATTATGGCAATAGCCTTTGGGGTATTCTTGAAGGAGAATCAAACGGTATTCCCTGCGTTGTGGTGGAAGGAGATGATACATTCTGGATTTACAATCCTTATACCTCTCTTGACACTAAAACATGGCTCAAGGGCGATATAGAGGGAGATAAGGTAACATTCAAACTTCCTCAAGCCATATACGCTGATAGTGATGGCGTAAACGATTATGTTTACGTAGCTCAGATGTGCTATTTCCAATGGACCTCTGACTCACATGAAGAGGGTCTATACTATCCTTACGAAGGAAACACAGAAATGGTCTTTCTTAAAGAAGATGGGAAATGGGTGATGCAGCAGCCTGAAGAGGTAAATGAACATCCTGTGATAATGGCTGTGGTAGCAGCTGACGACGGCACTTGGTGTGCTTACAGCGAGTGGAATACGGTAATTGAGAATTTCTCAGAGGAGACAGTAAATGTGCCTTCCGGTTTACAAATAGAACCTTGGGCATTGACCTCTCTAAATCGAGAATATGATGCTTATAATGCTGGAATGTTAGTAAATGTAGGCATTGAGGGTAATGATATTTATATGCAAGGTCTTTCCTCAGTTATGCCTGATGCATGGATTAAGGGAAGTATAGAAAATGATAAGGTTATATTTCCATCGCGTCAGTACCTTGGTGCTGATGAAATGGCCAATATGTTTGGCTTCTTTTTCGGTGCTAAAGAGGAAGAGGCATATAATGAAGAATGGGGATTTTCTTACTTTGAAACTACCCTTACCGAAAGTCTTGTGTTTGACTATGATGCAGATGCCAAGACTCTTCGTACAGATGGTACTATCGTGATTAATAGAGGAGACAAAGGTGTAAGTACCAGTGCTATGTTCTCTGCACCTCACATTAGAGTACAAGGTACTGTAGAGAATTTCACTCCAGCCGATCCTATAGTTAGTCTTTATTCACCAATGGGAGATTATGCCGGAAGTCTTTATTTTGCGTTTCCTAATGTAAACACCGAAGGTCAACTACTCGACACAGATAACCTTTACTATCGCGTATATGTTGACGGCTATCCCTTTATGTTCTATACAGACGAGTATCAGGGACTGCCGGAAGATACAGAGGAAATTCCTTTCAACTTTTCCAATTTAAGTACAATAGGATATTTCGGTACCTTCAATACCTCACATTTTTTCAGTATAATGTTTGACGGTTACGACAGTATGGATATACAGACTCTTTATCGGAATGAAAATAATGAGGTATGGGGGTCGGCAATCGTACCTGTAGTCGGTTCAAGCCGTATAGACTCAGCAACTGTAGCAGGAGATATAACTTCTGTGGAATGGATTGATATACAAGGTCGTCGTGTGAATAATCCGGACAAAGGTATCTACGTAAAGCGGACTACTTACTCCGATGGCAACGTGAAGATAGAGAAAGTAGCATTGTAATCAAGAGAATTATTGTACAATCAAAGATGATAACAATAATCAATAAGAAGCTTTTTGCTATAGTATTCGGAGTGGCAACATTCGTCGCTCCGGCTACTACCCTTGAATTCACCTACATGCCCGGTGGTGTGACTGATAATTTCTCATACGATGGGTATGGCTTCGAGAAGAAAGAGACCTACGATGCAGCTATACGCATCTGTTCACCAACTTATGTCGGAGCAAAGGTGACAGCCCTACGTGTTCCAGTGCCCGTTGAAAGTGAGTGGGTAACCGATGTCAGCGGTTGGCTATCAACTGAATTACAATTGGAGAATCGGACGAATGTTCCAAATATAACTTCTCAATCTGCTAATGTGGTTGACCGTATGCTTGTGGTGAATTTCGATGAACCTTACACCATAACGGAGGAAGGAGTATATGTCGGATATTCCTTGACCGTGACAGAATTAGGAGATTACAGTACACGTCCAATAGCTTGTGTGCATGGAACAGCTCCTGATGGTTTCTACATACATACCAACCGCACAAGAATGAAATGGACCGATATTGTGGAAGAAAGTGGTCATGTATCTGCAATGATTGTTACGCTGGAAATGGAAAGTGGCGATACCGACGTTGCCGTATCTTTGCCAGAAACGAGTTATGCCGTAGAGAACGAACTTGCTTCCACTACCCTATCATTGGTAAACTATGGTAAGGAAACACTTGAGACAATAGGTTATTCATGGAATGCCTGCGGTCTGACCGGAGAAGGAGAAGTGGCACTCGCGCTACCGATTGCTCCGGGAGAGAGCGGCGTTGCAACAGTTTCCTTTGGCCCACTCCCTATCAAAGGAATTTATGAATTGGAATTAACTGTCGACAAATTTAATGGGAAAGACAACATGGATCCACGTCGCCAGTCACAGGCCTCGTTGAAGGTGTTGCCGTTTATGCCAGTCACTCGTCCCCTTGTAGAAGAATACACCGGTCTTCTCTGCCAGTATTGTCCACGCGGCTATGTGGCAATGGAGCAAATGTCACAGGACTATGGTGAGCGTTTCGTGGGTCTGGCCTACCACACACAAAATTTTGAGAACGGCTGCATGGTTGTTATGCCTGATTCAGATTTTCCCGTTCAGCCTTCGGGTTATCCCTTTGGAACTATAAATCGTGCTAAAGGAATGGACCCTGGAGAAATTCCGGCAGTCTGGAATGACTATGCCCAGGAGGTAGCACCAGCCAACCTTAACGTTTCGATTGAATGGGAAGATGACTCGCATACCGCTCTGAAGGCTACCGTATCGGCTGATTTCGCAATGGAGTTTGATAATGCTGATATGGCGTTGTCTCTTGCAATCGTCGCTGATGGTCTTCAAAATTCAGAATGGAAACAGATAAACGCCTTTGCTGGCGCTGAGGGACTGGAAGGTCCTCTTTGGGATATCTTTACGCAAGGTTCCAGAACAGTAAGCGGCTTAACATTTAATGATGTTGTAGTTTATTATAAAGATATTTTTGGCGTTGAGGGTTCTATCCCTTCGGTAATTACATTTGACACACATCCGGAATACTCATTCGCTGTTAACCTCGAAGACATTAAGAACATTGCGGGAGAGAATTTTATTAATCCTGAGGCAAAACTGTACGCAGTAGGTGTATTGATTAATCGGACTACCGGTTACTCACTCAATGCCAATAAGTCAGTTCCCCTCTCCCTGGGTACCACAGATATAGAGGAGATGAAAGTACCTTCAGAGATTATAGCAGTTGAATGGTATGATATGCAAGGACGACATTTGAGCGAACCCACCATAGGACAACTACTACTTCGAGTAGAATACTATGCCGACGGTACGCGTTCCACAAAAAAGGTGCACATCCGTTAATTGAGATGTAGCTCACCCCCTACCCTAACTTAAAAGCGGAAGTAACGATTGCTGTTACTTCCGCTTTTAAGTAAAAACTCTTACTATAATAGTCTTTTTCTGTTCAGTCCCTCCTCCAAACACTTTACAAAGGATTTCAAAGCTTTTCTGAAAAATTTTATGACATTTTATAATTAAAGCACAAATAATTGATTTATAGATAATTATCCTTAATATAAGATTAATTTAAGGCTATGAGAATCAACTTTTTAATTATTTTAAAGAAGAAGGACGTGAAAACTCGTTTATAAAATATCATGAAAAGTTGTAAAATGCCATACTACAATAATTTTTTCGCTTTCTGAGAACTATTATGCCTACAAGTTGGTTTTTCAGATAAGACCAAGAAAAAAGAAGTTTAACTGAAACCAATTTTATTACTATGGATAATCTGCAAGAGAAGGCCCAACAGGCCGCACAAATTTCACAGGCTGCTGCTCAGGTAAGTGCTGAGGCAGCAAAACAGGCAGCTCAGGACGAAGCCGCCAATCTGAAAGACCAAGCTTTGAATATGGCCGCACAAGCTGCAGACAAAGCTGCTCAGGTAAAGACAGACCTTCTTGATAAAGCCGCTGCTGCTAAAGATCAATTAGTCGATAAGGCCAATGCAGCAAAAGAACAACTTGCTCCTAAAGCCGAAGGCTTCTTAGATAAGTTAAAAGAAAAAGCAGCCGAGGGACTGGATTTTATTGCTGATAAAGCCAGCGATCTTTCAGACAAGCTTAAATAATCAATGCGTTTATAAATTACACTTTTGATATTTTTGAATCTAATGAAGATATATCGGAATGATGTTCCGATATATCTTCATTTTTTAATTAACTCTCCACAGTCTTTTCACATAAAACATCATGTTGATTCACCTATCAAGCCTTTCCCACTTCCAGGCTTCTATGTTGCGAGTCTGAGAAGAGAAATTGATACCAACAATTATCACAGGTATTCCACGACGCTCAAAAGGAAGAGTATAATGTTTATGGCGTATCTGTTCAAAAGCTTCTTCGGCCGAACAATCAAGTTTAAGCTCGATAACATAGATATAATCATGACATTCCATAAGGACATCCATACGACCGTCTGAAGTCTCTACCTCTACCGATACCTTTACACCTATGAGGGTAAAGAGAATATATAGATTGTTCTCGTAATAGATTTCAGGCATCTTCTTTGTCAGGCGACTTCCAACCCCAGAAAGGAATGACTGGAGGTAATGCATCATAGCATCTACCTCACCAGTCTCGGCAAGTGTCTGAAGACGATACAGATCTGAAGTCAGATGCCGTTCGTCACAACGGCTTGCAAAGGGTATCAGGCCGTACATTATTCCCTCCAATACCTCACGATTAGGAACGCCAAGACGGAAAGTCCGTCCGTACCTGTCTCCTCCTTTTATTGTGAGATAACCTGTCTGAAAAAGCAGTGGTGTAAGATCGGAATGGATGTTCTCCGACGCTCCGAGTTGGTCACGGCGTAATATAGGCGACAATGTCTCACGTATAGGTTCTATATCGCTCAGACGGCTTATTGTTCTCCACAGAAATTCTGCACGGCCACCACTCTCATTCCAGTACGGTTGTATATCTCCACTCTGGAGTGCTTGAAGAAGACTGAAGGGATTGTATATGTCAGGTGAACCTGCAGCGAAGTGATAGCCATCATACATCGCCTTCAGTTCCTCAAGAGCTCTATCATAATCCCACCCAGAGAAGGCGGCTACTTTTCGTATTCCATCGGCACACTCCGATTCAAGTTCTTGCTGAGTTATGCCACATATCGTCGCATACTCTGTATCAAGTGTGAGGTCTTTAAGGTTGTTGAGTCCACTGAATATAGACATCTTGCTAAAACGTGTGATACCTGTCAAAAAACAGAAACGTATACACTCTGATTCAGCTTTAAATATCGAATAGATACCCTTAAGTATAGTGCGCATACGTTCGTGTAGATGGGGGTAATGAAGAGTCGATATTAGGGGATTATCATATTCATCAATAAGTATCACAACACCGTGTCCCGTCTGGGTATAGGCACGGCGTATAATACCACTAAAACGTTCACCCAATGTTGTCTCGGTTACACGACTACCATAATCATCTTCCCAATAACTTATACGATTACTGAGAAGAGCTTCAAGATTTTCCGGTGAGGTCATATCTCCAGCAGATAAATCAAGACGCAATACGGCATAGGATTCCCAGTTCTTCTCCATATTGGCCATTGCAAGTCCGTCAAACAATTCACGCTCTCCTTTGAAATAGGCTTCGAGCGTAGAGATAAGCAAACTCTTTCCAAAACGCCGTGGACGACTTAGGAAACAGTAAGTAGCTTGATGAGCCAATCGGTAGACTTGTGCAGTCTTATCAATATAAAAGAATCCATCTTCACGTATTTTACGGAAACTGGAGTCGCCTATAGGATATTTTATAGGTATCATGACCGAAAATTTTAATGGATAATAGCTTACAACTGCAAAAATAAATAAAATCCTGTATTATTCAGTTAGTATAGGCGATTTTGTATAATTTGCCGACAACAAAAAAACATCTAATCGTTGTTATAGAAGAAAGAATTACAGAATATATGTGCTGTCTGATTTAAACGATTATCTATAATGAGTATCACCATAGGATTTGATGCCAAAAGAGCCGTAGCTAATATGACGGGACTTGGCAATTACTCTCGTTTCGTCATCGAAGCTCTCGCTGAGCGGCGTCCTGATGTACGTCTGCGTCTTTATACACCGCGAATGCGTGAAAATCCCCGTCTACATCATATCAATACACTACCTAATGTGGCTTATAAGTTGCCTACCGGCAAGCTATCACGAGGGAGTATATGGCGCAGCTGGGGTATCACAAAACAACTGAAGCTCGATGGGGTGACTCTTTATCACGGACTGAGCAACGAATTACCACTGAATATAGCGAATTCCGGTATACGAACAGTTCTGACAATGCACGACGTCATATATAGACGCCTCCCGGAATGTTATAAACCTGTAGACCGCAAAATATATGACTTTAAATACGGACATTCGTGCCGTGTGGCAGACCGTATCATAGCCGTTAGCCAACGTACCAAAGACGATGTCGTAGAACTGTATGGAGTTGACCCAGACCGTGTAGATGTAGTTTATCAAGGCTGTAACGCTGCCTTCAGACGTATGCGTACTGGCATAGAGAAACGTGAAACAGCTCATCGTCTTAATTTACCAGACCGTTTTTTGCTACAAGTAGGCACTGTTGAGCGACGCAAAAATCTCGAACTTACAATACGTGCCCTATCCCTACTACCCGAAGATGTACATCTCGTAGTTGTAGGACACGATAACAATGGTTATAAAGCACACTGCACCCATCTTGCCGAACAGTTAAGGATAGCTGACCGTATCGTATGGCTGGAAAACCTCGATTTCGTTGATCTTCCGACTCTCGGACAAATGGCTGAAGTAATATGCTATCCATCCCGCTACGAAGGTTTCGGTATACCTGTACTCGAAGGGCTTGAAAGCCGACGTCCTGTTGTAGCCGCAACCGGTAGCTGCCTGGAAGAAGCTGGCGGTGAAGCAGCCTACTATGTAGACCCGAACGACGTACGAGGTATGGCAGCGATACTCAATAATCTACTGCGCGATGGCATCGAGGAAGGTCGTATCGAAGCCGGATTACGGCATGCGGCTAAATTCAGTAACGATAATGTCGCCGACGGCATACTCGCCACGTATTCTCGTCTATTCCCATCACTGGCGCAAGAATAAGTTTTATAAATCTTATAAGTCTTATAAAATTTATAAAACTTATCAAACCTATAAGACTTATAATAAAGAGGCTACCCATCAGCTGAAGTGACCCCCAAAAGTTGGACGGGTTAAATATTATCCAATCTTAGAAAGAG
>CAYNUE010000084.1:0-13926 GCA_964400325.1 uncultured Sangeribacter sp.
GGAGGGGGGGGGGGGGACGGGGGGAGAGTGGGGAAGGGGGGGTCAGTGGTCGCGGGCGATGATGTAGTCGAAGATGTCGCGGAAGGAGTCTTTCCAGCGGCTGTCGGGGAAGGGGGCGATGAGGGCATCAGCGCGGGCTTGGAGGGCGTGCATGGTGTCGAAGGAGTATTCGATGCCGCCGTTAGCTTTGGCGAAGTCTATCATAAGGGCAATTTCGTCGTCGGTGAGGTCGCCACGATGGAGAAGGGCTTTCAGATGTGCGGCTTCATCGGCTGGACCGTTAGCAAGAGCGTACAGAAGTGGGAGGGTTACTTTGCCTTCACGGAGGTCGTTGCCGGTTGGTTTGCCGATGCGTTGGCTTTCAAAATAGTCGAACACGTCATCTTTTATCTGGAAGCAGAGACCCAGCAATTCGGCATACTGTACCATAGACTCGTACTCTTCCGGAAGAGCACCGACAGCCTCAGCACCCATTTTGACGCAATTCATAAACAGCGAAGCCGTTTTCTGGCGTATCATGTTGAAGTAGCTGGCTTCGTCAAGCAAATGGTCACGCACGTTGCATATCTGGTCGATTTCGCCCAACGACAATTCACGGCCTAAGTCAGACAAAGCAGCTATTATGGATATATTACCAGTACGGATACCGGCAGCCAGAGCATTCGAAACGAAGAAGTCACCCACCAGCACGGCTATATGATTATCCCAAATTGCATTGACCGTAGGCATCGAACGACGCGTCTTAGTCTCATCGACTATATCATCATGTATAAGCGAGGCGTTATGCAGCATTTCGAGAGCTGCGCCAGCATGGAGCACATGATCATTGACCTCACCAAAGAGTTTTGCGCTCAGTAACACCACGATAGGCCGTATCTGCTTTCCTTTGGTCTGCAGATATGTAGTCACGATGTGGTTCATCAGCTGGTTTGGGGTAGCTAATGAACGGGCGATGATCTGATTCATCTCCCGCAATTCCGGTTCGAGGCGTCGCTGTACGAGGTCAAGGGTATTCATACGTCAATTATGGGGCAAAATTAATAAATAATTCGGTGTTTCTTATATGTAAGCCGTAGGAAATTGTTAAATTAGCGCAAACAAATAAAAAGTATGAACGAGAAACGACTATTCCTGCTCGATGCCTTTGCATTGATATACAGAGCTTATTACGCTTTGATCAACGCTCCGCGCAAGCGGCGCGACGGCTTCAACACATCAGCTGTGTTTGGCTTTGTCAATACCCTTGAGGAGGTATTACGCAAAGAACGGCCCACACACATAGCGGTATGCTTTGACCCACCAGGGCCGACATTCCGCAACGAAGCCTACGAAGCTTACAAAAGCGAACGAGAGGCACAGCCGGAAGACATCACTCTCGCCATACCTATAATCAAAGAGATAATACATGCTTACGGCATTCGTCTGGTCGAAGTGGAAGGCTATGAAGCTGACGATGTGATAGGCACCCTTGCCAAGCGGGCAGCAAATGAAGGCTTCACCACCTACATGATGACCCCCGATAAGGATTTCGGTCAGTTGGTAGGCCCAAATGTGCTGCAATATAAACCATCTTATCGTGGACAGGACTTCGAGATAAGAGGTGAAGAAGAGATATGCCGTAAATACAGTCTGAAACGCCCAGAACAAGTCATTGACTTACTCGCGCTCATGGGCGATAAGATAGACAACATTCCCGGCTGTCCCGGTGTGGGCGAAAAGACAGCTGTCAAACTTATACAGGAGTATGGCGATGTCGAACACCTGCTCGCCTCAACTGACACACTGAAAGGTGCCCTTAAAAAGAAAATAGAAGATAACGCACAGCAGATACGCGACTCTCGTTATCTGGCCACTATCATAACTGATGTGCCGGTAGATATAAGCCCTGAGGAATTGCGTTTAGGACAACCTGACCGTGAAAAACTATGGGCAATCTTCAAGGAGATGGAATTCAATCAGCTACGTCAGCGTGTGGAACGTCGTCTTGATGAAGCCGAGGGCAAAACACCTGCACCGGTACGCCAATCAGCGCCAGGGGAGATGAGTCTATTCAGCGACGAAGAACTCGACGGTGGCCGTGGTCGGAAAGCTGTACCAGAACGCATCGTGGAAACAGAGAATATCGGACTTGATTACCGTGCCGTGACCACACAAGAGGAACTTGACAGGCTGTCAGAAGAAATCTCTCCACTCAACAGATGCTCGATAGTACTGTTAGCCGATGGCGAGAACGACATGACAGCTCACTGGACCGGCACGGCTGTTGCGTGGGGTGAAGGTCATGCTGCCTATATACCTTCGGAATTTAGTCTCGGTCAGGCATGGGTGCTTGACTTGATGGCTCGTGGCGACATAGAGAAAGTTACCACACAGGCAAAACGTGACTATGTACTTGCCGCACGTGCCCGTACTGACCACGCTGATGCCTTAGTCAACTACTATGATGTGTCATTGGCCCACTATCTGTTGCAGCCAGAAATGCGTCACGGTATCGGCAACCTCTCAGCCATATATCTTAAACACGACGTACCCCCTGTACCAGCACCTGATATTAAAGCACCACGAGGTAGTAAAGGATTAGTGTATAGCCTTATCAACATCGAAAATATCACACCGTGGGCTTGCGAAATAGCAGACCTTGTCTTACGTTTGCGCGAACCGCTACAGGTAGATGTCGAAGCCGAAGGCATGAATGGCCTATTGCACGATATGGAATTGCCCTTATCGCGTGTATTAGCTGAAATGGAATTGACCGGTGTACGTATCGACGTCAAGGCTCTTGACGAAGCTGCTCAGAGTATGGAGCAGCGTATCGAAGCCCTCGAACAGGAAATATACAAGCTTGCTGATGAAGTGTTCAATGTAGGTTCGCCGGCCAAAGTCGGAGAAATACTTTTCGATAAATTGCAGCTCGACACCAAAGCTAAAAAGACCAAGACCGGACAATACAGCACCAGCGAGGATATACTTGAAGGTGTAGCCCATAAGCATCCTATAGTTTCCCTCATACTTGAATGGCGCCAGCTGAAGAAACTGCTCACCACTTATCTGACAGCATTACCTCAAAATATAAATCCTGTCACCGGTAAGGTACATACAAATTACAATCAGACTGTTACCGCCACAGGGCGTATATCTTCTTCCAACCCGAATTTACAGAACATACCTGTACGTGACGGTGAAGGACGCGAGATACGCCGGGCCTTTATAGCTGATGAAGGCCATCTGTTCTTATCGGCCGATTATTCACAGATAGAACTTCGTCTGGTAGCTGATTTTGCCAATGATGCCATCATGCTCGACGCCTTTGCCAACGACAAGGATATACACGCCATTACAGCTGCCAGGATATATCACACCACTCCAGAAGAGGTAACAGCTGACCAGAGGCGCCACGCAAAAACAGCTAATTTCGGAATATTATACGGCATATCTGCCTTTGGACTATCATCGCGTTTAGGTATACCGCGTAGCGAAGCCAAGGAGCTTATAGATAACTATTTCGCTACTTTCCCGACTATACATAAGTATATGCAGGAGTCGATAGAGACAGCCCGTAGACAAGGTTATGTCTCAACACGAATAGGACGCAAACGCCGCCTACCGGACATCAATAGCCGCAACCAGACAGTACGCGGCTATGCTGAGCGAAATGCTATCAACGCACCGATACAGGGTTCAGCCGCCGATATTATCAAGAGGGCTATGGTACAGATAACTGATGAGATAAGACGGCGTGGACTACGTTCGCGTATGATAATGCAGGTGCATGATGAACTCAACTTTGATGTCGTGCCGGAAGAACTCGCAGTGATGCAGGAGCTGGTAGTTAAGGGTATGGAGAAAGCCTACGAAGGCCGGGTACGCCTGACTGCTTCGTGTGGGGTAGCTACTAACTGGCTGGACGCGCACTGAAAAAGCGAGCTAAAGCAATAAAAAGGCGAGCTAAAGCTCGCACACACAACCAGGAGGCACGCTGGGAGGATATTATAAGTCTTATAAATCTTATATGTCTTATACGATTTATCAGACTTATACGACTTAGACACCTATCAGAAACCAGGCGTATAAGCGCGGCGTAGTGCTGCTGCAAAAAGGGGCCAGGCAAGGTGTGTGTCGTAGGTGGCACGGGCGGTCTGGCCCATGCGATCGCGCAAGGCGGAGTCAGTAGCCAGAGTACGCATGGCATCAGCAAGGGCCTGCGTGTCGGCAACAGGGACAAGGAGAGCATCATAGCCATTGGCGAGGTACTCGCCCTGTGCGCCGTTGGCAGTCGATACCTGTGGCCGACCATTTGCCATATATTCAATATTAGCCAGTCCACACCCTTCGCGGCGCAGCGATGGCAATACCCCAAAGTGGGACTCTGCTATCAACGGCATAGGGTCATCAGTATGCCTATGCCAATCGATTTTGTTATTGACACCACGTGTAAGAGCCCGACGACGCAATTCATCGACGAAATCCGGCGGTCCGGAACCAACTATACGTAGTCTCAGATTTGTGTCACGCAACAGTACCATAGCATCAATGAGCGTCTCAAGCCCTTTGCCGGGAGTGAGACGCCCATGATACATGGCTGTGACCGGTCCACGCACTGGAGAAGGCACGGGACGAAAATCATCACGAAGAAAAAGAGAATTGTGAATTACATGCAACCTTTCGAGTGGTACAGGATGCCTCTTATGTCGCCATGTTGTCATGAAACGTTCCAAAGCTGCCTGCGACACAAAAATCTGGGCATCAAGACGAGGATAAACAGAGCGGTATAGCCATGAATCACGTGCCCGTTCAACAGTATGACGAGTCATTACCACACGTACGTCATGACGGTGCGATATATGCCGCCCTACAAGGGCTGCACAAGCATCGCGATAGCGGTGGACATGCACTATGTTCTGTTCACCCTGAGGCATGTTGGCCATTATTCGGCCAAGGATAACCGGACTCGAAAAATCAGTCAAACCACCTAAAGGAGCATGATGCAATGTTATACCTGCCTTTATGAAAAGGGTATCCACAGCAAGAGCATTACGTGTGACCGCCTCGACACGCCACCCCTCCGAACCGGAATAATAGCGGCATATATCGAGGGCATAACGCTGTGGACCGCCCCATCTCACAGAAGGCACTACATGCAGCAGCACGTCAGTTGGAAGCCGACAGCATCATGGTTATGTCGATGCTGGGTAGAGAAGTATATGAACCGATGAGTTTATCTACCAGTTTGCCACGGTAAGTGACTATGCCGTACTGCATACCAGGTGTAGTGGCAAGCATGGAGTCTATACCCCCTTTAAGAGCCATCTCATCAAAGAAATTGACAAGCACATTCGATACAGCCATAGCCACTGTACGAGGTACGGAGATAGAAGGCTGTGTCTCCTCAAAATTGAGTACAAAAGCCGAATCCTTAAGTGCTACCGAGAGATGTTTGGGGAATTCAAACGGACGCGTACACGGAGCCATGAAAATCACATCTGCTGATTTTACTTTATTATAGAGTACTTTAGGATGTATGGCCAGACAGTTGATAGTTTCACCGCATATTTCCTTAGCCAGCTGAAGCGCAGAGATGTCATTATTCATAATTGTGACGTATGCACCTGCCGCTCTGGCTGCTTTAGCAGCAGCATAAACATCATTGCCTTCGCCTATAAGTAACACCTCACACGGATTGATACCAATGCCACCGGCTAACAATACGCCTTTGCCGCCACCTGTGAACGACAGGAAATCCTGAGCGTACATCACTGCCGCACGGCCGTTGATTTCATCGATTATATTGGCAAACACCGGTTCTTCGTTATGGCTGAGCATATTGTCGAAACACCCAAGTGTTATCTGACACTCCAGCAGACACTTTATAACTTCGACATCAAACAGTTCCGAAGCCATCATACACAATAGGGTAGCACCTTTAGTCATCTTGCGTATATCCTCCACACGCAACGGAGCATACGACAGAACTATCGGCATCTTCAAAGCCTCATCGCGAGTAACTATTTTAACACCATATTCGGCGTAATTGGCATCGGTAAAACTGACATCCACACCGGCACCAGTCTCCATATAGACCTTTATGCCAGCTGAGGTCAACAGACCGCTGGCCTCCGGAGTAAGTAGCATACGTGTCTCATCGGTATCAGAATAGTTACCGAGAAGAGCAATAGTAATGCCGGCATCGCCGACAGGAATATCTGCCAGGGCCATCTGAGGCTGAAGCTGGTCACATGAATTGTCGTGGGTCATGATTCGTGGCTGTTATAAGGTCATGGGTACGGGTATAAATTGATTACCTCGCGAAGCGAAATTACCAAAAAAAATCAATTCGACCAACTTTTACCTTGAAAAAGCCGAAAAAGAGCTTTTTTCTTCTATTAGTAAGGACTCCGAAAACTTAGTCTCTACTTTCGATACCGATAACTGACAGGAAACGTTTCACACTGTCAGAAATCTGACGGCGGTCTTCGAGTTGTGTACTATCAAATACTGCTGAAGCTCTTTCATAATAGGGACGACGTGTCTCAAGGCCGAGTTTGATGAAGTCGAATAATTCGCTATCAGACAGAGAACTGAGCAACGGGCGCTTATTACGGCTAACAGCAAGACGTTCGCATAGACGTTCTGGTGTAGCGTGAAGCCATATCACACGGCCGCGTGCGAGCATATAATCCATATTGTCGAAGAAACAGGGCGTGCCACCACCACAGGAGACAATGGCATTGTCAAATTCGCCCACTTCGCGTAGCATGACTTTTTCAAGCTGGCGGAAGCCTTCTTCGCCACGCTGCTCAAAGAGCTGGCTTACCGAAGAGTGGAAACGCTGCTCGATATAAAAATCAAGGTCATAGAAGGGGCGGCCTGTGGCCTTGGCCAGAGCACGGCCAAGTGTTGTCTTGCCGCAGCCCATATAGCCTATAAGGAAAATGGGAGTCATAATTCAAGGGTAAAGATGAAACCGTAAGGGACAGGCGAGCTAAAGCTCGCACACAACCAGGAGGCACCCAGGTGACACAAGGGAGGGGGAGGAGCGAGGTTGAGAGGAAAGGCCGAGAGAGGAAGGGCCGAGGGAAGAACGAGGGAGTGGGGAGGGTTAGGGCTGGCTGGAGGTAGCGGCATGGACGTGGCGGCGACAGTCGTCGGAAGTGAGACGACGCATACGTGGTGACAAGGAGCGATAATAACGCTGCCAGGCAATAAGGCGTTCACGGTATTCCACCTCAAGCTGATCACCTAAGCCTACTGCTACAGCATCACCACGTGCTTTACCGGACTTACGCAGCAGTTCTCCGGCTAGATGGCTTTCGTGAACAGCGCTCGTACCCACATTGATAAAATCAGGGGGTACTACCTCAAAAGGCCACAATCTAATTGCCTTCAGAGTCATAAGGGAGGCTTCGTCGTAACGTGCAGAATCAACCAAGAGCGAAGCTGTACGTAACAATCCAGCGCGTTGCCAACGCATCAAACGTGCGGTAGCAGGGTCATAATAAGGACGCTTTGAAGCAAAGCAACCTCCGTCCGCAAGGTCTTTGAGCGAGGCAGCCGCTGTAAGGGCTTGTGTAAGCCTATCAGGACCACCAAGTCGTGAAGCAAAAAGTCCCGGTATCATTAATGAATCCAGACCGGCACGTTGTCGTGACGGCAGACCATTAATCATCAGCAGAGGACGCTGGCTCGGCATTGTATCAGCCATTGCTGAAGATGCCATATCGAGCACGGCCAATGCCTGTTGACGTAGCCATGGCGAGCCACCGGTAGTCTTACGTAAATCAAGGACAACGCTATCCGGCAATAAGGCATAACGTGACTCAAAACGTGGCAAAGCAACATCAGCACTATAAAGCCTTATAAGCAGGGAATCAAGTGGTATAATCTCACCGTCAGCAGGAATTTCTGTCAACGCAAAACGACCGTAAACAAAATCGGCCGGTGTTCCAGTCATAGGTACAGCCTCACGATTCCTATTAGCTATACCAAGCGAAGCTACGTATGAAGGCATGGACAGATAGCTCGTGTTAACTACCGCCACATCAGGTCTTATACCTTCCACTTCCTGTGCATACCAGAGCGGAAAGGTTAGATTGTCACCATCTGTCAGTAATATAGCGCCTCGCGGCATTGAACCAAGTACATTACGAGCAAGATCAATGGCACCAAAACGTCCCGAACGGTCATGGTCATCTTTATTTTGCCATAACATCAGTACAGGCACGGCAAGAGAAATCCAAGCGACAGCCATTGCTCCGTGTGAGGGACGTTGCCGATGCAGCCTACGTACCAGACGTGCGGCTCCAACAGCGATAGATAGAATTCCGAGTCCTATCCAGAACGTAAACGCCATAAATGACCCCAAGAAAGAGTAATCACGTTCGCGTACTTCACCAGGAGTCTGATTCAGGTAGACTACGATAGCAATACCTGTCATTAGCCATAACACCAGAATAAAGACACCCCAACGCCTTGTTGCAGGACTACCAAGTACACAGAACAATATACCTACTATCCCTAACAGTAGGGGGAGCATGAAATAGACGTTATGGCCTGGATTATCACGACCCACATCTGCCGGAAGCATATCCTGCGGTCCTAACATGGCATCATCTATAAAACTAATACCAGTTATGAAGTTACCATGGTCAGCTTCACCAGCCGAACAGAAATCATTCTGTCGTCCAGAGAAGTTCCAAAGCAGATAGCGCATATACATATAACCTATCTGATAGGTAGCCAGCATACCAAGACTCTGAGCATAAGACGGACGCCATGACACAGGACGGCTACGCTGACCAGTGGCAGGGTCTAATTTGCCGACAGGCTCTCCATCCGAATTAAGAGCTTCAGATACCTCCACACTTACCATCGACTCCTTATCCATACCTACCCACTCTTCGAAAGCACCCAAATCGGCAGGGTCGGTCGATGTGATACGTGGAAGCCACATATTAAGTTCGGGAGTGGTAATAACTTCATAATTGTGGTCAATGACAACATAAGCATCACGTCCAGGCACACTGAGAGCCTTCTTATTAAGTGCTGAATCAGCTGCGGTGAGCATGCCCGATCTCGCACCAAACTGTCCTCCGATTACAGCCGGAACATAATGTACCCCTTTGTCACGTAATGCATAGCGCGAATAATCGGGATTACCAGCCGAATCAAAACGCTCCTGTAAAATAGGACGGCTATATGGAGTACGACCATAAAGTAATGGGGTAGAGCCATATTGGTCACGGTCCACATACGAACGCAAAGAGAATATGTCAGACGGGGCACCGGTATTCAGTGGCGGATTAGCGACTGCCCGTAACGGAATCAAGGCATAGCTTCCATAACCTATGAATAGGACACCTAACATCCACATAGCTATTATAACACGACGTCGTGTACACGGCCTGATATAACCAGCCAAAACAGCAGCAACCACCGAACATACAGCCCCACATATCACACTGTCATCTATCATAAAGATACCTGACAGAAAGATAGTTAACGCTATAACAAGTACTGTAACCACTCTATTACGAAGTGTGAACAGCATCCACAGCACAGTTGCAAAAGAAAGTATAGCCAATGCAAGATACATCAACACACCACTCCAAAACGGCAGATGAAGGTCATTTACAGCCCACAATTCAACTATACCAGCCAAATAAAGCGTACCAGGCATCATGGCGGTAAGTATTAGACCCACTATCACTAAAGAAAGTACAAGACAGAAAATACAGAACCACGTCGCATTGCGGTGTGGACGTCGTCTATAGGCATAAATGACAGCAAGAGCCGGGACCACAAGCAAATTCAGTTGATGTACTCCTAATGAGATAGCAGTAATATAGGTCTCTAAAACCAGCCAACGTACTCCTCGTGCCTGTTCACAATCTGGTATCGAGAACCATTTTAGCATCACCCACACCTGCAGCACACTCATCAACAGCGAAAAAGCATATACTTCGGCCTCGACAGCAGAAAACCACACGGAATCACACCATGCCAGACACATTGTAGCAGCCAAAGCACAGATACAACACAGAGAAGTACGTCTTCCACGTGTACGCCCTGGGAGACAATACGCAAGTATGGTAGCAACACAGCGCACCATCAACGCCATAGCGATAGCTGTCCATAGACCGCTCGACATATTGACCCACAACGCCTCATCTCCGCGAGGCGCAAGCAGACATACTGTATGAGTGACCAATTGCCACATTGGATTTCCTGGCGGATGACCGATTTCAAGACCATTCGCAATAGCAATATATTCCGGACAGTCCCAAAACGACACCGACGGTGCTACAGTGAGCCAGTACGTTGTCAACGACAACGCGAAAACCACCAGTGAAGTAACATTAAGCCAGCGTCTCGGAACAGGCTCCAGAAAAGGATCAAGGTAGGGCATGGTGAGGTCAGAAAAAGAAAAATAGGGAAGGTCACAGGAAGAGATGTGAGGACCCCAAAGTTACAAAAAATAATTGATTCAGATTCGTTACGATAGCATAAGCTGTTCAGAAACATAAAATTCCTGCTCTATAGCTATACATAAGAAGGGAGAATCCTCTCGATTCTCCCTCCCGCTTCACACTCATTAATAAAACGATTTAACGAAAAATTATCTAACTTTGGCTTTTTCCCGCAGCCGAAATATGCGAGATTCATGTGTACATGCGCAGATTGTCGTATTCTCTCTGCAATCTACTCCACAATTCGAAGATGCCAATTCCTCCGAAGGCGGACAATCATAATTGGTGTATGTCTAATATGCTACATACAGGGGCTGACATACTTATGCCTATGTGTTTGGTCGGCTTATATTGTCTTTTAACAGATGCAAAATTATAAATAAAGGCATTATTAACCAAATAATTTTTAAAATATAGATAAAAATCCTAAATTTGCAACATAAAACAGACAAATATTTTGTTAATGTGTCACAAATAGAATAAAAACCGAAAAAAATACCGAAAATCATGCTGGACGAAATCGATTGCCGCTTACTTGAACTGCTGCAGACCAACAGTCATATAAGCACTAAAGAGTTGGCCCGGGAGGTCAATCTGTCGCAAACTCCCGTCTATGAACGGGTGCGCCGTCTCGAACGCGAAGGCTACATCAAGCAATATGTAGCATTGCTTAACGCCGAAAAACTAAATCTCGGCTTTGCTGTGTACTGCCATGTTCGTTTGTCACGTCAGACTGCAAAAGACGCACATGAATTTATTGAAGTGATAAAAAATGTCCAAGAAGTAACTGAATGTTACAGTATGTCAGGTTCTACTGATTACCTACTCAAGATACATGCACCTGACATGGCTTATTACCGCCGCTTTGTGCTTGAAGTGCTCGGCAACATAGAGGCTGTCGGCTCAATGGAATCACACTTCGTAATGTCAGAGGTGAAACATACCACCTGTTTACCACTCAGTCAACTTAGCGAGTAAAAAAGTATTCATTGAGGTAGGAAAAATACCTAAAAAAGGACGAAAAAGACGATAAAAGGCAAAATATGTTTTACAACATATAAAGAACATTGGTAGGGTATAGAAAATAAGTGTTAACTTTACACCCAAAAGCACAAATCCGTATACTGCGACTCAGCTAAACCCTAACATATCATATAAGTTATCATGAACAAAACCTTGAAACAACTCGTCCTTTGTGCCGGAACAGCCCTTATCGCAGTCTCATGCGGCGGTGGTCAGAAGAAGGCTATATCGTCCGACGAGACTCTTGACGCCAAAAAATTCGAGACAGAAATTGACGGTAAGAAAACCGGTCTGTACACTATGCATAACGCATCGGGTATGCAAGTAAGTGTCACCAACTACGGAGGCCGTATCGTAGCAATAAATGTGCCTGACAAGAAAGGACAGATGCAAGACGTAGTACTTGGGTTCGATTCCATAGGAGCTTATCTGCCTGAAGTCAACCAGTCGGATTTCGGTGCTGCCATAGGTCGTTACGCCAACCGCATCAATCAAGGCCATATCAATATTGACGGTCAGGATTACCAGCTGCCTCAGAATAACTTCGGACACTGTTTGCACGGTGGCCCTACCGGCTGGCAATATAAAGTCTATGACGTTAAAGAAGCAAATGACAGTACTGTAATATTGACTATAGTATCGCCTGACGGTGACAATAATTTCCCCGGCACAGTAAATGCCGAGGTCACATATACTCTACGTCAAGACAACTCACTGGCTATAGCTTATAAAGCCACTACTGATAAGCCAACTGTCATCAATATGACAAACCATAGCTATTTCAACCTTAATGGTGATCCTGCTATACCTATTACGAATAATCTACTCTACATTAACGCTGCCAATTTCACTCCCGTAGACACTACATTCATGACCACGGGCGTAATAGAACCTGTCGAAGGCACTCCTATGGACTTCACTAAAGCTCGTGTAATATCAGAAACTATCGACGAAGTATCATACGATCAGATACGCAACGGCAATGGCTATGACCATAACTGGGTATTGAGCACCGAAGGACGCATGGATATCGAAGCCGCCAAGGTGGTGTCGCCGTTGACAGGTATAACACTGACAGTCTATACCGACGAACCGGGCATACAGGTCTATACAGGCAACTTCCTCGATGGCACTGTCACTGGCAAGCACGGCAAAGTCTATAAACAACGCAGCGGTATCTGTCTTGAGACACAGCACTATCCCGATACACCCAACAAACCTGAATGGCCTTCGGCTCTGCTACGTCCGGGCGAGACTTATACAAGTAACTGTATCTATAAATTCGGTGTGGAGAAATAAGCTCTGTCATACGTACTGATTACCGATAACCCTAAATACAATTTACCTTAAAACATCATGGCACTATTAGACTGGATTGTAGTAGCAATCTTTTTCGTTGCTCTGATAGGCATCATCGTGTGGGTGATGCGTCAGAAGCAAAGCAATGCCGAAGACTATTTCTTAGGTGGTAAAGACGCCACATGGATAGCTATCGGTGCTTCGATTTTCGCTTCAAATATCGGTTCGGAACATCTTATCGGTCTGGCTGGCTCGGGTGCTTCGAGCGGTATGGCAATGGCCCACTGGGAGATTCAGGGCTGGATGATTCTGCTCCTCGGCTGGGTATTCGTACCCTTCTACACACGTTCGATGGTCATCACCATGCCGGAGTTCCTTGAGCGTCGCTATAATCCCGCATCGCGTACCATACTCTCGGTCATTTCGCTTATCAGCTATGTGCTCACAAAGGTAGCCGTAACTGTCTATGCTGGTGGTCTCGTCTTCCAGCAGGTATTCGGTATCGAAACCCTCTGGGGCATTGATTTCTTCTGGATTGCCGCTATTGGCCTTGTACTTCTCACTGCTCTCTACACCATCTTCGGAGGCATGAAATCAGTGCTTTATACCTCAGTACTTCAGACGCCTATATTGCTGCTTGGGTCTGTCATAATCCTTGTGCTCGGTCTTAAGGAACTTGGTGGTTGGGACGAGATGATGCGTATCTGTTCGGCAGTCAAAGTCAATGAATACGGTGACACCATGACCAACCTTATACGCGATAACAACGACCCACAGTATCCATGGCTCGGTGCGCTCATCGGTTCAGCCGTAATTGGCTTCTGGTACTGGTGTACTGACCAGTTTATCGTACAGCGTGTACTTTCGGGTAAAAACGAGAAAGAAGCCCGTCGTGGTACTATCTTCGGAGCTTACCTGAAACTGCTGCCTGTGTTCCTGTTCCTTATCCCTGGTATGATTGCATTCGCACTACACCAGAAGCTTGGTTCATTCCTTCCACTTATCCCCGAAACTGGTCTGCCAAACTCTGACGCTGCTTTCCCAACTCTTGTTGCCAAGCTGCTCCCTGCCGGCGGCAAAGGTCTTATCGTATGTGGTATTCTCGCAGCTCTGATGTCGTCGCTGGCTTCGCTGTTCAACT
>CAYNUE010000085.1:0-13550 GCA_964400325.1 uncultured Sangeribacter sp.
CGCCCTCTTCAATCTCAACGAATACACCGAAGTTGGTGAAGTTGCGCACCTTGGCAGTGTGGCGTGAACCGATAGCATACTTCTCCTCGATATTCTCCCATGGGTCTTTCTTAAGCTGCTTGATACCAAGGCTCATCTTGCGCTCGTCGCGGTCGAGAGTAAGGATTACGGCCTCGATTTCGTCGCCAACCTTGAGGAAGTCCTGAGCTGAACGCAGGTGCTGGCTCCAAGACATCTCTGAAACATGTATCAGACCCTCAACGCCGGGCTGTACCTCTACGAATGCACCGTAATCGGCCATAACCACTACGCGGCCGTGAACATGGTCGCCAACCTTGATGTCCTCGCTAAGGTTGTCCCATGGATGGGGCTGAAGCTGCTTGAGACCAAGAGCGATACGCTTCTTCTCATCGTCGAAATCAAGGATAACGACCTTGATGTCCTGGTCAAGCTCGACAACTTCGCGTGGGTCGGAAACACGGCCCCATGACAGGTCGGTGATATGAACCAGACCGTCTACGCCGCCGAGGTCGACAAACACACCGTAAGGAGTGATGTTCTTGACCTTGCCTTCGAGCACCTGGCCCTTTTCGAGCTTGGAGATGATTTCGCGTTTCTGTTGTTCGAGCTCAGCCTCGATGAGAGCCTTGTGCGAAACAACAACATTCTTATATTCCTGGTTGATTTTGACAACCTTGAATTCCATGGTCTTATCGACGAATACATCATAGTCGCGGATAGGACGTACGTCAATCTGCGAACCGGGAAGGAAGGCCTCGATGCCGAATACTTCGACAATCATACCACCCTTGGTACGGCTCTTGACATAGCCCTTGATGACCTCGTCGTTCTCGAGGGCCTTGTTGACAAGATCCCATGAACGGGTCTGGCAAGCCTTCTTGTGAGAAAGGCGCAGCTGGCCGTTCTTGTCCTCGAGTGTCTCGATGAATACCTCTACCTCGTCACCTACCTTGAGGTCTGAGTTGTAGCGGAATTCACTGACAGGAATGATGGCGTCCGACTTCATGCCTATATCGACACGAACTTCGCGTTTTGTGATAGCTTTCACTACGCCAGTCACTACTTCATTGTCTTTTGCTGTGTTAAGAGTGGCGTCATAAGCTGCTGTAGCCTCCTGACGGCTCTTCGAGCCAGCGGTTTCGCCATTTGCATAGGCGTCCCAATCGAAGTCAGCGATTGGGCTTTGAACTTTGTCAGTCATTAAAAAAGGGTTAGAAAATATGGGTTTGTAAATCTCTCTCCGTGTGTCGCGATGACACAACGGCACCGCAAAGTTACTTATTTTTTCGGACTTTAAGCCACCAAGTTACATTTTTTAATGTTTTTTTTGACCTTTGGTATGCTTTTTTGTCGTCAAGCAGCTGTGTTGTGTGGTTTCAGAGTGCTAACATCGACTGTTCAGCAGCCAAATCGGCCAGATAGTCAGTGCGGTCCTGGTCTACCTGACGGTCAAATTCAGCGGCATATTCGGGTATGAGGGCCGTACGGTCTCGCCACCACTGTCCGAATCGGTTGGCTATCCAGTTCAGTTCGGTAGCGTCATAGTCATCGTAGGCCTTGTCAAGTTCGGCTTCCACTTCGGCTGGATTGTCGAGAGTCAGCAGATGTTCAAGCACTCTACGCGGCATTACCTGGCCACTCAAATCAACCCATTTGCCGGGCTCTTCGCCTGTAGGTTCGGGCCATACCGCCGGTGAGCCGAGACGGCTGTTGAGATACTTGAACAGCGCCAGCGTGTAGAGATGACGCGCACGTTCAAGTGCAGCACGAGCGAACTTCATGCCTCGATAACGTACCACGCGGTCATCGTCGGCTTCGAGCTTAAGCAGTTCCTCGATTATATCGAGCGCTTCGAGCATACGGTCTACCGTGTAAGGAGTAAGCACCGAGAAGATGACACGATCGTTGAAGTGGAGACGACGCTTCATGCGGCGGTCGCGTGTAGGCCATTTCAGCTCGTCGCGCATCAGGCCGCAGCTACGCAACATTTGGCCAGGAACTACGACGGTCGCCCCACGTTCGTCACCGAAAAGATAGGAAAAGGGGAACTGTGCCGAGTCCGGGTGTGTCTTATGAGCGCCCATCAGCAGCGAGAAGGCACCGATGCGGGCACCTAACATAAGATAAGAATTGGACGAAGTCTTTGCACCACGTTCGAGTATGCCCCAGTGTACCGGACCAAGCTTATACATGTGGTTGCTCTGATTGGTGGCTGACCCGGCGTTCATAAACGAAGTCTCACAACCTATTAGTAGCGTGCCTTTATGCATACTTACTGTATAAGGACCGGCAAAGAGGGCGCATGCCTCGCCATTTTCAAGTGTCGAATTGGCAAAGAACAGCGAATCGTGAGCAGTCATGCCCTTATCGAGTATGGCGCCCTGGCCTATATAGCAATTGCGCACCAATGAGCCTCCATCGACACGGCCATCTTCTACTATGAAGTTCTCGGCATCAACACCGTGACCTATATAAGCAAGCGCACGACCGTGAGCAGCATTGTTGATTATGGCACCATTGACAAGGCGCAAGGCACCTTCGACTGTCACATCAGGGCCTATACTTACATTAAGCAGAAGTCCGCAGTCGCGCACCACCGACTCCTCGCCTATGGCATGAGGCACAGCGCAAGAGTCGAGCCATTCGGACATGCCTGGTCCAAGCGTGTTTTCAGCCCAACGTGGACTGCGGGCCATAAGTGCGGCAGTCTGGGCCGACAGGCCAGGGTAGATAGTCACAGGGCGGCTGCCTGTCTCGTCAAGCACACTGACAATCTGGCCGACACCGCATGGAGCTTCGGGTTCGAATTCCACGCGGGCCACATTTTCGATTGTGGCGCCACGGCCGACAGTGCAACGTGTCAGACCTCCGGGCACATTGGTGATACGGACGTCGTCGCCTATCGTACAGTCGCGCAGCATGGCATGACGTATGCCCGCATCGGCGCGAACCGAACGGTCGAGCCGTCCGAGGCGTACGGTTCCGATAAATTCGACGTCGCGTATCAGCGACACATCAGTGTCAGGCACCATTTCCACTGTCTTCCAGTCGGTGGCAGAGCAGCCTTGCTGTTCGAGGCGTTCTATCATTCCCTCGATTTCAGCCACAGTACGGTGTTCAGTCGGCGGTGTCGGGTTCGGTGAGGTCGACGGCGTCGTCGGTGATGTCGGTTGCGGGTTCATAGTCTTGGTCATATTTCTGATAAAGGAAATCATTGTAAGGGAAACGCTCGGAATGTATCTCCCGGGCTTTCTCATATAATAGCTCTTTCAGCCTGTCGATGTTGGTCTTTTCTTTGGCAGAGATAAACACCACATCGTCGCCCATACGGTTCATCCAGGTCTGTTTCCACTCGTCGAGCGATATATTCTCACGTGTTGACGGGGTGAGGTCATCAGGGTCTTTGGGTGTGTAGTGGAAGGTATCTATTTTATTAAATACCAATATCATGGGTTTATGAGCGGCACCACACACTTCCTGCAATGTCTTGTTGACGACCTCTATCTGTTCCTCGAACTGCGGGTGCGATACATCTACCACATGTACGAGTAGGTCAGCCTCACGTACCTCATCAAGAGTCGACTTGAACGAATCGACAAGGTGTGTCGGCAACTTGCGTATGAAACCGACAGTATCGGTAAGAAGGAAAGGTAGATTGTCAATAATGACTTTACGCACGGTAGTATCCAGTGTGGCAAAGAGCTTATTTTCGGCAAATACTTCCGACTTGCTGAGCAAGTTCATTATTGTAGATTTGCCGACGTTGGTATATCCTACCAAGGCTACACGTGTGAGCTTGCCACGATTCTTGCGTTGCTGGCTCTTCTGGCGGTCTATGGACTTTAGCTCTTCCTTAAGACGTGCTATCTTATCGAGTATTATACGACGGTCCGTTTCTATCTGGGTTTCACCCGGGCCACGCATACCGATACCGCCTCGCTGACGTTCGAGGTGAGTCCACATTCGTGTCAGGCGGGGCAACAGATACTGGTATTGTGCCAACTCCACCTGTGTGCGGGCCGTAGCGGTCTGGGCACGTTTAGCAAAAATATCAAGTATAAGACTTGTACGGTCAAGTATCTTTACTTTCAGTTCTTTCTCGATGTTGGCCACTTGTTTGGTGGACAAGTCATCATCGAATATCACTAAACCTATGTCGTTATCCTCTATATATTGGGCTATTTCGGTCAATTTACCTGTGCCTACGTAGGTGCGTGGGTTTGGATAATCGAGTTTTTGCACGAACCGTTTCACTGGCTCGGCACCGGCGGTGGTGGCAAGAAAGGCAAGCTCGTCAAGATACTCGTTGACTTTAGCTTCCGACTGGCGTTGCGTCACGAGGCCTACGAGCACAGTGCGTTCGTTAACCTCCTTATTTATAATGTTGTCTTCTATCATGGATGCGATATGTTTTTACAATCGGAGTGGCTGGAGTCGGACTTTACCGCAGCTCACTGCAAAGTTAATCATAAATTGTCTGACCACATACGTTATGGAATCAGATACTATATAATATATAACGTATGGGAGACCTTACTTATGGCTGCACGACAGTAAAAATGTCATATTGCTATCGGTTCAGGCCTGTGGAAGCTATCATAATGTGATGCACATATCGTGCCAATGAGAGTCATTTTCCGTGTATCAAGGACTATCAACAGGGTAGGGGAGTGGGAAAAATAATTGCTAATGTGCGGTATATAAGTATTTTTTCATTAATTTTGCAGTTCCTCTCCTTCGCTTGCCCACGAATATGTGAGGGTATTTTGAAACGTATAAAGTTTAAAAAAAGTGAAATTGACGCTTCTTATTGCATTATTAGTGGCAATATCATTAATTTTGTTGTCGCTAAGTAGTGTCACACGCCCGCGTAACGGTGAGCGACGTGGACACGCCTGCCGTCATGAGGCCACTGCGCAGCGTGCACGGCGATATGATGCGCCTTAAGGCGTCGGGCATACTGCCTTCACCCCCTGAGACGAAAATTTTAGCCTAACTATATAATGAAGAAAATCTTCCACCTGGCAGCCCTGGCGCTGCTGGCCGTCGCAGCCACTGCCTGCGGCAACCAAGAGAAACCGGCCGATAAGCCGGAGGCCCCTAAGAAAGCCGTTACTGAGACAAAGAAGCACGAGCTGCCCAACTACCGTTATGTCGATGTTGACTCGGTGCTGAGCAAGTACAATCTGGCCAAAGACTACAACGAAGAGATGTTGCGTCTGCAGAACAATATGGAGTCTAAGGCCAAGAAACATCAGAACTCGTTGCAGTCACAGGCTACTTCAATTCAGAATAAACTGCAGAACAATGGTTATCTCAGCGAAGAGTCTTACAATCAGGACCAGCAGCGTTTCGCTAACGCACAGAGTGCTGCCGAGCGTGAGATGGCCTCACTGCAGAACGACTTCCAGAATTCGGCCATGAAGGCCCAGCAGGCTGTCAACGACTCGGTGTATGCTTTCATAAAGGAGTATAACCGCACACATGGCTATGACGCCATATTCCAGAAGGCCGCCACTCTTTATATCGACCCTGCACTCGATATTACCGATGAGGTTATAGAAGGCCTCAACGCCCGATATAATAAGGTGAAGAAATAATACCATACAAAACACATAAACCTGACGACAATGGAAGTAAAAGACCTGAAGCCGGAACTTATCTGGCAATGCTTTGACGAGATAACCAAGGTGCCGCGTCCCTCGACCCACGAGGAGCAGATACGCACCTTCCTGCTGGACTTCGCCAAGAAGCACGGCATCGAGGCAAAAACCGACAAGACCGGCAATGTGGTGATGCGCAAACCGGCTACCAAAGGACATGAAAATGCTCCTACAGTAGTGTTGCAGTCACACATGGATATGGTGGCCGAGAAGAATAATGATGTTAAGCATGACTTCCTCAAAGATCCTATCGACACTTATGTGGACGGTGACTGGGTGAAAGCTCGTGGCACTACTCTCGGTGCTGACAACGGTATAGGTATGGCCGCAGCCATGGCCGTCATGATTGACGATACGCTTGAACATGGCCCTGTGGAGGCTCTCTTTACCGTCAACGAGGAAATCGGTCTCGAAGGCGCTCAGAACCTTGGCAAGGATATGATAACCGGTAACATGCTGCTCAACCTTGACTCTGAGGACGATGGCGAGATATTCGTAGGTTGTGCCGGTGGTATAGACACAACAGCCATATTCACTTACAACCGTAGCTTCGCGCCTGAGAATTTCAAGTATCTGCGTGTCAGCGTAAGCGGTCTGCTTGGCGGTCATAGTGGTGGCGACATACATCTGGGCCGTGCCAATGCCAACAAGGTGATAGCACGTTTCATTTGGGAATGTTCTCAGCGCTGGGATATAGAGGTGAGCACATTCGATGGTGGTAACCTGCGTAATGCCATACCGCGTGAGGCTCACGCCGTATTCGGTATACTTAGCGACCACCGTGAGGAGGTAGTTCGTCATCTCAATAAGTATGCAGCTGAAATCCGTAAGGAATATGAGGGTGTAGAACCCAGCATGAACCTGACTATCGAAGAGGTTGAGCGTCCTGAATTCTGCATTGATTCCAAAACATCACTTGCTCTGATACGCGCTCTCTACAGTGCGCCTCACGGAGTTATTTCGATGAGCCGTGACCTTGAAAATCTGGTTGAGACTTCGACTAACCTTGCTGCCGTCAAGATGGTTGAAGACAACAAAATCAAAGTCACTACCTCACAGCGTTCATCGGTAGAAAGCCGTAAGAACGATATAGCCGGTCAGGTAGAGGCACACTTCCAGCTGGCAGGTGCCGAAGTATCGCATAGCGACGGTTATCCCGGTTGGGCTCCTAACATGAAGTCACCTATAATGCATCTTAGCGCCGAGGCTTACGAAGAGCTGTTCGGTGTTAAGCCTGCCATAAAGGCCATACACGCTGGTCTGGAGTGCGGTCTGTTCCTTGCCAAATATCCTCATCTTGATATGGTAAGCTTCGGTCCTACTATGACCGGTGTTCACTCACCTGACGAGAAACTGCTTATACCGACAGTAGAGAAATTCTGGCGTCATCTGAGCCGCGTGCTTGAGAAAGTGGCCCAAACGGCCCAGTCATGAGGTGGCTCAGGCGCGTACGCGCCCTGATGCTGAGTGCGCTTGGTGCGGCGGTGTTGCTGGCTTGTGCCGGCAACACGGCACGCACACCGCAGAAAAGTGATATAGTCGCTGTGCTCGACCATGTGCGTATTGACTCCGTGCCTGACGCCGACGCTGACACACGTTATTCAGAGTTGACTGACTTCGACTTTAAGTTGGTGGCCGAAGAACTCGGTGTCGAAGTGGCAGCCATAAAAGCCGTTGTGCAGATTGAGGCAGGTGCCGAAATGAAAGGTTTCTGGGCTCCCGGAGTGCCAGTCATCAACTTTGACAAAACGATGTACAACAAGTACCGTTCGCAGTCATCAAAGGGAGTGAAAGACCAATCAGTGCCTGAGGGTCTGACGGGCTACGGTCTGCGTCAGTGGACACAGCTTATCAATGCCCGAAAGACTGACGCACGTGCTGCCAATATGGGTACGTTCTGGGGAATGTTCCAGATAGGAGGCTTCAATTATAAGCTTTGTGGCTGTGAAGATGTCGACGAGTTTGTACGTCTTATGTCTTACTCTGAGCTGGAGCAACTTGAGCTGTTTGCTGCCTTTATTACCAATGCTGGTATGTTACCCGACCTTAAGAAAAAGAATTGGGCCGGATTCGCACGCAAGTACAATGGGGCAAGCTATGCCCGACGTGGATACCACACGAAGATGGCAGCGGCTTATAATAAATTTGTATCACAGCCACTCAACCTCTGATTCTCTATAACCTTTAATCATAATCCATCGTATTATAGACTCACGCAATGACAATAAGAGACCTTCAGCCGAAGCTGCTCTGGGAGTGCTTCGATGAAATAACCAAAGTGCCGCGTCCGACACATCATCTTGACAAGATGCTGAAATTTCTTGTCGACTGGGCCGAACGCCATAATATACCATGTAAGACAGACGCCGTAGGCAATGTCGTAATGACCAAACCCGCTACTCCGGGTCACGAAAATGCTCCGACCGTGATACTTCAGGGTCATCAGGATATGGTGGCTGAGAAGCGCGGTGACAAAGTGCATGATTTTCTGAATGATCCAATCACCACAATTATTGATGGCGACTGGGTACGTGCTGATGGCACTACTCTTGGTGCTGACAACGGTATGGGCTGCGCTTCAGCTATGGCTGTACTGCTTGACGATACATTAGTACATGGACCGATACAGGCTCTCTTCACTGTCGATGAGGAGCAGGGACTTATCGGTGCCAACGGTCTGCAGCCTGGTTTTGTGACAGGTGATATTCTGCTTAATCTCGACAGCGAGGAACATGGCCAGTTAGTGATAGGCTGTGCCGGTGGTAAAGTGGCTATCGCTGAGTGGCCATACGAGCGCGAGGCAGCGCCAGCTGGGTTCGCATGGTATGAGGTGCGTATAGACCATCTCAAAGGCGGTCACTCAGGTATGGAGATAAATCTTGGCCGTGGTAATGCCAACCGTCAGTTGAGTCGTTTCATATTTGAAGCGTCTGAACGTTGGGAAGTACGCTTGGCTGACATTGATGGTGGTGGTCTTGCCAACGCCATACCACGTGAGGCACATGCTGTTGTCGGTGTGCCTGAGACAGTAAAGGCCGACTTCGAGAAGTATGTGACTGAGTTCTCAGACATGATACATGCTGAGTATCTTTTGGCCGAAGGTAGCGATTTCACTTTCGGTGCTACAGGTGTAGAGGCTCCGGCCGAGGTTATGGTTAAGCGTGACTCTGAGCGTCTGGTGCGTGTTCTGTTCTCTTGCCCCAATGGTGTGCAAGGCATGAGCAATGCAGTTGAGGGTCTGGTAGAAACAAGCTGCAACCTTGCATCTGTCAAACCAGCCGGTGATTGCCGTCTGGCTATCACAGTGCATGTGCGTTCATCTGTCGACAGTCGTCGCGATGAGACAGCTGACCGTGTGAAAGCACTCTTCAGTCTTATCGGCGCTGAAGTGAAATACGATGATGCTTACGTGGGTTGGGCTCCTAATCCAGAGTCGAAAGTACTCAAAGTGGCTGAAGAGTCATTTGAGCAGCTATTCGGCGAGCGTCCACGTGTCGAGGCACTTCATGCAGGTCTTGAGTGTGGCCTGTTCTTGGAGAAACTTGGACCGCTTGATATGATTTCGTTCGGACCTACCCTGAAGGATATCCATTCTCCGGGCGAGAAGGCCAACATACCTTCAGTTGAGAAATACTGGCGTCTGCTGACTGACATACTGCGTCGTCTGGCTTGAACGGTACTTGCCATACCGTAATCTTTCGCTATAAACATCTATAAAATAAAAATAGACCGTTCTGTTCTGGATACGGTCTATTCTTATTTTATAACTCTCATATTTTGTGAACTATCGTGGCTGTGTGAGGGTTAATATAATAAAAAGAAGATAATTCTGAGCGTGGCAGGGCCACGTGTCGGTTAAAACAAAGACTTAATTCTCATGCTTGGATATATATCGATAGGAGTGTTCATCGACGGTGGTTACTATGCTAAGGTGAACCGTGCGCTCAAAGCTATCGAGAACTCTATTATCAGAGTACGCTCGTTATTCGATTTCATTACCAGTCGTCTGGCTCGTGAAGACCACATTCATCCCAGTGACTGTCAGATTACTGAGGCCCATTACTTCCGTGGTCGTTTTCGTGTCAAGGAGGCTTACGACAAACATTTGCTTTACAACGAACGTAAGTTTGAGGACACCCTTATAGAGAATGATGTCGTGTTCCATTACAAGCATCTGCGCGAGATGGAGCGTGACGGGCGTGTCGAAGTGGTCGAGAAGGGCGTAGATGTGTGGTTTGCTCTCGAGGCTTACGAATTGGCTACTTTCCGCAAGTTTGACTACGTAGTCCTTATCACCGGAGATGCTGACCATGAGATGCTGGTGCGTAAGCTGAAGGCTCTGAAGATAAAGACCGTGCTGCTGACGTGGAATCTGACACATGTCGATGCCACATCGCCGCTGTTGCGTGAAGAAGCCGGTCATCATTGGGAACTCAGTGACATACTCGACCAAGACCCTGGGCTGAAGAATGAGTTGCTTTATCGTCTCAAAGAACCTGCCATAAACCCACTTGGCGAAGAGTTTTGAATTCAATTATACTACTTAAGTAAAAATATCGTTTAATTTTAAAATTATTTAAATCCCAAAAAATAGACATGAAAAAGTTACTTACACTCATGGTAGTCGCCGTAGGGCTGTTGTTTGCAGCTTCGTGCGGCCGTAACGAGACAGCGTCCCAGGTGGCCGAGAAGATAGCCCAAGGTCAGACATTGACCCAGGATGACTACACGGTGATGATTGAATATTGTGGCGCTTACGCTAAGAAAGCCCAGATTCTGCAAAACACTATTGACAATCTTCCTACCGACGACCCAAAGGCAATAAAGGCTACTGACGAAATACTGGCCCTGCAGGAAAGCAACCAGTATCTGACACCTTTCTTTGATGTGATAACAAAAGCCACTAAGGAAGAAGTAGGTGACAAGAATGTTATCCTTATCAATGATTATGCTGGCTATGAGTGGTTCCTTTCTCCTGATTGGGCAGTTATAGTCACTAATCCTGAAGTAGCCGGTATCGTGGTCAATGATTCAGGTGCTGACACAACTGTCATCGCTACCCCCACAGGTACAGTGGTAGAGTAATTTATAGTACAATACGGCTCCGGCGTTGTTCATCACGGTGAATAACGCCGGAGCCGTATGTTATACAACATACAGGAGTGTTCGTATAAATGGGTAATTACTGACATAATGATAGTATTTTAGGTTGTAAAAGGGGTAAAAATGGTTTTGATGATATTAGATGGTAAACTCTATCCCCTGTAAGCTGACAAAACGGCAGAAAAAATAAGGCCGATAAATTTGCGAAACCCGTATTCATGCCTTAACTTTGCAGTGTCGATAAGAGAATCACATCCAACCTTACATATAAAATTACGCTCCAGCATAATCCAACCGCGGCAGTCACGATGGCTCGGAAGGTAGAACAGGGCGAAGCATGCAGACTAATCCGTCCCGGACGGCAAACGACATAGGCTTCATATACAATCCGGTCGAGAGGTCTGCCCTCTGCTTTAAATGCTAATACCTGAAGAACTGCTTGAGAAACTATTTGCTTATAAATTGTGAACGAAACATTACGCGGAACACTCTGAAACATAGCCTTGGAATCTATGCCATAAAAACACAAAGCCCTCGCCGGCCTGGAGATGCCCGAGGCTGTCGCGGACGCTGGAGTGAAAGCTGAATCAATCTTTTTTATCCCGGCCGTATAATATTATACCGTCGGGATACGTTCTGCAAAAGGGGTACTTTGTTCCGTTATCTTTTCAGCCCCTTTTACGCCACATCATGCAAAAGAAACGAAAATCACATTACATATTTTACAATACGCTTTTTACCCTTTTATGTGTGGAATAGTAGGATATATTGGTGACGGCAATGTCTACGACGTGCTCGTCAAAGGCTTGCATCGTCTCGAATACCGTGGATATGATAGTGCGGGCATTGCTCTTGTGGCTCCGGACGGACGTCTTAATCTCTATAAAGCCAAAGGTAAGGTCAGTAATCTTGAAGAATATTGTCGTGGCAAAGATCTTCATGCTAAGGCCGGTATAGCTCATACACGCTGGGCCACTCACGGTGAGCCCAGTGACAATAATGCCCATCCTCATTTCAGCCAGGATGGACGCATAGCTTTGGTACATAACGGTACCATAGAAAACTATAAGCTGCTTAAAGACGCTCTGAAACAGCATGGTTGTGAGTTTCATAGCGAGACTGACACAGAGGTGCTTGTGCAGTTGATAGAATATATAAAGATAAATAACGACTGTTCTTTGCTTGACGCCGTGCGTGAGGCTCTGAAGCAGGTAGTGGGTGCATACGCTATTGCTGTCATAGAGCGTGACCATCCCGACACCATAATAGCTGCCCGTAAGAGCAGTCCGCTGGTGATAGGTGTAGGTAAGAACGAGACGTTCCTTGCTTCTGACGCTACGCCTATCGTTGAGTACACTAAGAATGTAGTTTATCTGAAAGATGGTGAGGTGGCTGTCATTAAGCGTGGCGAGCCGCTGAAACTTGTGGACCTTGAAAACAAGGACTGCGACATCGACATGCGTACTCTTGAGATGAGCATATCGCAGCTGGAGAAAGGTGGTTATCCACACTTCATGCTTAAAGAGATATTTGAACAGCCCAATACGCTTCGCGATTGTATACGCGGCCGTGTCATAGACGGTGGCAAACGCATCCTTATCAACGGTATTCTGGATAATCAGGAGAAATTCCTTAAGGCTAAACGTATCGTGATTGTAGCCTGCGGCACATCATGGCATGCTGGTCTGTTAGGCAAGTATCTGCTTCAGGACATGACCCGTATACCTGTAGAGGTGGAATATGCCAGCGAGTTCCGTTACTCAAACCCTGTGCTTGACGACCGTGACATCGTGATAGCCATCTCACAGAGTGGTGAGACCGCCGATACTTTGGCTGCTGTAGAGATAGCACGTAAACAAGGTGCATTTGTATATGGCGTGAGCAACGTCGTGGGTTCGTCTATACCGCGTGAGACTGATTCGGGTACATATATCCATGTGGGTCCCGAAATAGGCGTGGCCTCTACGAAGGCATTTACCGGTCAGGTGATGGTACTCACTATGTTGGCAGCTGCCATAGGTCAGTTGCGCGGCACACTTAATGCCGACCAGGTAGCCGAACTGGGCAAATACATCATCATGCTTCCGGAGCTTGTTACCAAAGTGCTGAAGTTGGCACCTCAGATAGAGCATCTGTCGCTCATATATACGTATGCCCGTAACTTCCTTTACCTCGGTCGTGGTTACAGCTATCCGGTGGCCCTCGAAGGCGCTCTGAAACTTAAGGAGATAAGCTATATACATGCCGAAGGTTATCCGGCTGCCGAGATGAAGCACGGCCCGATAGCACTCATTGACGCCGAAATGCCGTCTGTCATCATCGCACCCAACGACCATCTGTACGAAAAGATAGTCAACAACGTGCAGCAGGTCAAATCACGTGAGGGTAGCATCATCGCTATCGTCACCGAAGGTGATAAAGAGATACGCGACCTTGCCGACCACGTGCTTGAAGTGCCTGCGGTGCCCGAATGTCTGACACCTATCATCACAAGCATACCGTTACAGCTATTGTCTTATTATATAGCTATTAATAAGCGTAAGAATGTCGATATGCCGCGCAACCTTGCCAAATCGGTGACAGTGGAATAAGAAAAAAATAACCATCTGCTATAATTTTTTCTTCAAAAAATTTGGTAGATGTGAATAAAAGTACTAACTTTGCAGTCGAATTTCGGTGATGCCCCGCCTAAGGCAGTGTAAAGCCGAATAAATTGCCTCTTTAGCTCAGTTGGCCAGAGCACGTGATTTGTAATCTCGGGGT
>CAYNUE010000086.1:0-13435 GCA_964400325.1 uncultured Sangeribacter sp.
AGCAAGTCAGTTTGAGAGCTTTTCCATCACACTCTCTTGAAAAGAGATATGGATGGAAACTATACGCTTGAAACTCAACTACATAAAAGACACAAAAAAGCCGATTTTTTAAACATCGTGCTTTTTGGCGTCGATAATATTATGATTGTTAGAATAGTAGGGGCGTGGCCTGCCACGCCCACTGCCACACCCTCACCGCATTTTGCCATACCGAATTAAAATGCTACATTTGTGAGGACTAAAAACACTGCTAATATGAAACAGCGCTTTTTTAATCCGTTTACTGACACAGGCTTCAAGATAGTGTTTGGTAAGGAGAAAGATAAAATCATTCTGATAAGTTTTCTTAACGCTCTTCTTGAGGGACGACCGTTCTACGAGCTAATAACCGATGTAAGGTACAGCGACAAGGAAATACCGCGTGACACTGTCTGCGAGCGTACGGCTATTAACGACATACACTGTACTACACAGTCAGGACGCCATATCATACTTGAGATGCAGCTTGAGGCCCATGACAATTTTGAGGATCGTATGATATGCTACAGCTGCCGTGCCGTCGAGGAACAGATGCGGCGTGGTAAGTGGGACTTCCGTTTGGAATCGGTCTACAGCATCTGCTTCACCAATTTTATGCTTCCCGGTGCAGAGCGTCGTCTTGTTCTTGATCGTGCCTACTGTGACCTTGATACACGTGAGCCGGTCAGCGACCGTCAGCGTTATCTGTATATACAGCTTCCAGTATTCGTGGCCCAGAATACCAACGAATGTACCAGTGAGCTTGAACGTTGGATATATTCACTTAAAAACATGACTCAGATGAAGGAGATACCGTTTGCAGCCCGCGACGAGGCCTTCCTCCGCCTGCAACAGGTGGGGGAAATAGAGTCGCTTACCCCAGAAGAACGCCGGCAGTACGACATGGATCAGAAGCAACTCAGCATCCTGCACAGCATCGAGACTTCGCGTTTGCGAGAAGGTCGAGAAATCGGCATTAAAATTGGCGAGGAGCGAGGCAAAGCTCTTCAATTAAATGAAACGGTGAATAAACTCCGTTCCAAGGGTATTGCTGATGAGATGATAGCCAGCCTGCTTGACATGCCTTTGGACATAATAGCTGATATTCGCTAACATTTCCAGCGCTTCTATGTAGCCGAAAACCAAATGCAACGGTGAGATAAGTTTACTGAAGTATTTAACTAAACAATTCTTAATCTCATGCAGCATACACATATAATTGATAAGATAAAGGAAATGATGCGTAGGTTGTTTCCCGAGGTCAGGACTATTCTGTACGGTTCACAAGCTCGGGGAACAGCTCATGATAATTCCGATATAGATCTTTTGATTGTGCTTCCTGATACGTACCAGGGAATAGATTTCGTACATCGGAGAACTGAAATAGTCAGCCATCTCTACGACGTAGAAATAGATGAAGGAGTGAGAATTTCTCCAATGGTAGTAGTAAAAACGATGTGGGAAAGCAGAATTACCCCATTTTCAATTAATGTAGCACGGGAAGGTATCGAGTTATGAAAATAATTCATTCAGGCTATACGTCCACTCATCTATCACTGCGTCAGCGCCGAGGGATTTAGGGTAACGTTACCCTAAATCCCTCGGCGCTGGCGTAGTGATACCTTGTAGTGGTAAGTTATAAAGGTGAGAATAGGAAATGCCTATCTATATTTATCATTTGCAGAATAACCGATGTCATTGTTGGGGGCGTGCAGTAATAATAAATTTAATCGGACACGCATCTGCCCAGTTATTCGCAGTATAGGGATTGAAGTCAAAGTTAAAATAATTCATGTCCCAACCTAAACATCCATCTGCAACATTTTCATATTTATCGATCCAATATATATTTCCTGACTGTATCATCAAATTATACGGCACGGGACGGTATAGATTATTACCTATGGCATTCGTTAAAAGATAATCGACATCACCATATCTTAATTCTCCAACTTGAGCACCACTGCGCAGAAAGTTGTTACGTCTGCCGGTACCATATTTTCCCATCGGGAAAAATATCTGATTGCCATTAAGTTTTACATATACAATCACACCTCTCATTCCTCTTGGGTCATCAAAAAGGCCTTCATTGTAGGGGTCAATTAGTCCGTAAGCATCAGCTGCCGTTCGAGCAGGTGCGGTTGCGGAACTACCATAGACAACACCAAATCCGAAGTCTATATCCGGTGTTGTGAGAGCTTGAAAATCCTGTAGGGTTGGAACTTGGTAAGTGTAACCACCATCATAGAAAGTACCTACTGTCCTTGTAGGCTCGCCACGATCATCTCTAAATCCGATTTGAGTCCATGTATTTCTTATCCACTCATTCTCACTACCCTTAAGTCCAACAAGGAATGGATAATTACCGGGAGCCTCAAATGGACCTACTCCACCTTCATCGGCCATATTATTGACTACAAATATACCCTTGCTTATCCGACCACGACGGAACATCGAGCCTAACATAAGAGGATTCTTCGTGAGCACGGCATCATAGACAGTATCTCCTCTCTCTGGATTTATCACAGCATTTCCAGTCTGTGGATTTCTTCTAATAGTAGCTTGATAGAGAGAGTAAGAACTCCATGTCCTTCCACCCATCTCGACAGGCTGCTCGTAGCCTTTACGAACCAGAATCTTATGCAGACACTGATTGTTATGATAAAGCACTTTAACAATGGCACAGTGAGGTTCATCAGTGCTAACTGTCACTCTATCAAAATTAATGTCAAAGTGAATCTCAGAGCCTGAGTAACCATGTATTGTGCCATCCTTGTCCTGATAGCCTACAGTCTCACCATTTTGAGTAAGGTAAAATCCGGAATTGGCATTAGTCTGACCTTCAATAAATGCTGTCCACTCACCCTGTGAAGCAAACGGTATGAAGTTAGCCATATCATTACCACTCTCTGCCTCTAATAAGGTGACATGAAATACATCATCTCTATCAGAAGCACGCCATACGCCTTTTGGATTGACCAACCTCTTGACTTGATAAACATCCACATACTCTGGCTCCGGCTCATAAATAGTGCCGTCACCATGTTTGAATGTTGCTGTTATCTTAAGCTTTGCCTTTCTCTCATAACCCTCGTATGGATTATTACCGGAGAGGCCGGAACCATATATTAAAGTCTTGGCACGAGTCCAGACCGGCACCATCAGAGTTTTCTGATTTGGTGTCGGTTTACCGAGATCATCAAGAACCGGTGTTACCGTATAACTATCATCAGTATTTGCACATGGATGGTCACCTTCTGATAAGTCAGCCTCACCAAAAGACCTTTCGCCTTCATCCTTGTCCTCATAATAGGCTTCCAATGCTTGATTTGCGGCTAAGCTAAAGTTAGTGGATATAACTTCTGCCTGTCGGCTCTCTGGAGGAAGGTGGAGCGCCAAAAAGCCACAGTACTTCACTTGCTCACCATTCATCATGTACGGGGCACTTAAATATGCTGCTCTATTCCATTTAAAAGCGTAGGTAGGATTCGGCTGTATATCAGTCTCGGCAGGCGGCACGCCATCAGGAGTGTTAGGATCGTAGGGTGCCCAGTTATTTTCCACAATCTCCACCTTGATACTCTCTATCTTGGCATCATTAGTTTCCAATATCCTGATTGGGAGCTCGCTTTTCTGATTGTACAGATATGAAACACGGAAGTCAGGCTGTACCTCAATGCCTGGCTGTGGCTGCTCATAATCTATGTGCCAGTCTGGTTGGTTAGCCCAACCGTTGAAGCCTAATGTAAGCTTAAAATGATAGTTACGCTGGGCATCATAGTTGTAAGTTACATCCTTACCCAACATGAAACGATATTTGATGGAACCTTCGCCTACTCTTCCCGGATTTTGGGATATATAGTAAGCCTCGACTTCAATATAGGTGCCGTAAGGAACACGGTCCTTGAAATCTTTGTCATCCTCGTCATCTCGGATTGGTGTACCGACACCGTCAGGATCATCCTTTAGCTGTTGGCGTTTATCAAATTTCTGCTGGTCTTTAAAATCACCTTGATTGTTCTCAAAGAAGAATAGTGAAGGCGCGTTCTGAGCATGAGCATTCTGTGGCACAGGCTGGCGTAGACTATTTTGAAGTTTATATCCGTCTGTTTTGGCTGAACCTGTATGCTCAGTCGTGCTGGTTATGATACCGCTGCTATTGTATTCAAACCTTGTGTTGGCGAGTGCCTCGGAATTTTGGGTATAGTCAGGTTTTGGATAAGGGGATGTCAGATGATTCAAGAGCTGTGAATCACTGGTCGGTTTGTTAACATTACCGAGCACACATTCCCTCGGGATGTCACGGATAGTGACACTCCTTATATATATCGCCACATCTTGATTTAGACCACTTGCATCAAAGGCGATGGTGACTTTGGATGCAAGCCGGTTGAGCCAGGCATGAATTTTTGAATTAGTTTGGGTAAATGCCACTATCGGGGCCTCAAACCCTTTGGCACTCTTCGCATCCTCACGAGTGAAATAGCCGAACATCTGATTATTGGCCTCGATGTTTCCACTATTCCATTCAAGCTTAATATTCCTAAGTCCCTCTTCAGTTTCAATTTGGTCTGTATATTTACTCAAATCACCCATGTTGGCGACTGCATAAATCTTGTATTTACCATAAGCCAACCCACGGAGAGTAAATGTGGCTTGGGGAGTGGTTGTCTCGTCGGTATGCGCTTGGTTGCCATCAAGATGATCGGTGCCTTGGTTGACATTATAATCCTGCGAGTCATCATAGTTCGCTAAGTCAGATTGAGCGTATTTTCGCACCAACTCACCCTCGGGATTATAAACCAGCACACACAACGAGGTTATAGATTGGATAACATTACCTGCCGTGCGCGTTGAATTAAGATCTGCTGCCACCGTAGGGGTGAATGTCACCGTGGCCATCAGATCTCCTTCTCCTTCAGGGATTTCTCCATTATAATAAGTGAAATCATCAGAACATGAACAGATCATCAGAAAAGAAATGACCGTCATGGCACATATAAATTTCAATATAATCGCTTTCATATATTTGACAGATTGTCAAGAAACAATCTTAGTTATAATTATTACACAACCATACCACTTTATGAATCTTAGTATTATAGTTTATCCTGACTGTTAATTTACCGTTACCCTACAAGTAGCTTTAACATTAGGATTATCAACAGAAGTGGCTGTTATCGTAGCTGTTCCTCTACTTTTAGCAGTTATAGTAGTACTTGTAGGACTATTTACAGTAACTACAGAAGGATCACTTGAAGTCCAAATTACGCTCTTATTAGTAGCATTTGCAGGTGTAAAATTAAGGGTTAATGCCTTTTTTGGAGGATTCACTTCATTTGCTGTAGTCGTCCATGTACTCGGTGATATGGATAGACCTGTAACCGCAGTTTTAGCCTTGACTGTTACTGAGTAAGTAGCAGACTTGCCTGAGCCATCCTTTGCCGTAGCTCTTATTACAGCTGACCCATTTCCTGAAGTTACAGCTGTCACTAAACCGTAAGATGAAACAGTGGCAACATTGGTATTGCTCGAAGTCCATGTTAGCTCTTGATTAGTAGCGGTCGCTGGCAGTACGGTAGGTGTCAAACTGAATTGATCTCCCTGATAGAAGTTGGTTGGTTGGGTTCCTACTAGGGTGATGGAGCTAACCAGCACTCTCTTATTAACCGTTACCGTACAAGTAGCACTTAAATCAGGTCTATCTTCCGGAGTCGCTGTTATCGTAGCTGTTCCCTGATTTTCAGCAGTCACAGTACCATAAGGCGAAACAGTGGCAACATTGTCATCACTTGAAGTCCAAATGATGTTTTTATTAGTAGCGTCTGCCGGAGTGATGATAGGCGTCAAATTAACAGTTTCTCCTATGTTTCCTATCCATGTAGTGAGTGTTAAACTGATAGCTCTAACCGGTGTCGGTGCCTTAACTGTTATCATGCAGGTAGCCTTTATAGCAGGCTTCTCTGCGGAAGTAGCGGTTATAGTGGCTGTTCCCACACTTACAGCGGTTACCAATCCTTCTTTTGTGACAGTAGCGATCTCGGGATGGTCTGATGACCAAATTATAGTCTTGTCATTGGCATCCTCCGGTAACACGTAGGCACCCAGGGAAACAGATTGTCCAACTGCGACTTCCGATGATGTGACGGGGTCCGATAATGCGTCGACGATATGAATTGATTGAACCGGCACACTGAATCCGAATAACGGGTTTAGTATAACGGCAGTATAAGGAAAGAGAGTAACAGTACAGAATAACTCATGATGCTCTAAGTCTACACTGAGGGTATATATGTGGTTCCTTAGGATAGCGTCGCCTAAATTGAAGGTCTCTCCTTTGTATCCCCACAGTGGAACTTCAAAAGTCTCCTGCAATGTGGGCACATTGTTAGCGTCCACTTCATAGGTGATGGTTATAGTGAGTGTGGGCAACTCGGTAGTGATGTTTTGCTCCGGGATATAACCTAAGACAGTTCCGGCATTGGGAGTTATATAACCAAGACGCATGGGCGTGACAATTCCTTCTGTGGGAGCTGGAGCTGGGTTGGCTGTTTCCACTTGATAGCCATCTTTATATTCACCTTTATTGTAAGGCAGCACGTATGCGTCAAGTGTACCTCCCTGAAATGTGACACTTTCTATACGTGGCAGTCCGGAATCAGTTTTGTTTGTGATAGCGTCAACCACTTTTATCTTGGAGAGAGCGCGAAGCATGTAGATATCACCAATCCACAGTCTTTCCTCTGGACGTGAGGAATAAAGGGCTGATTCGGTGAACTTGAACTCCTTAAGGCCGAACATAGGGATACCTCCTACGAAGAGCTTATCCACGGCATCCGAAGTTACGTCAGCCTGATATATAGTGTTTATACCGATTTTCCATTTAGAGGCGGCCTCGATAAAGTCATCATAAGATGTGGTATCAAGGTCATCATATTTGTTGGCTGCACCTGTGTTGGCAAGCACGACCATGCGGAAGTTTATCTCCTTATTCGAGCCCAACGTAACGTCGTGACCCAGTTTATCCTTTGAGATTACAGCGGTCACGGTGTACAGGCCCGCAGCCCCTGTTATCATCATGTTGGGATCTGTAGAATTTTTTATATTAGTCATTTTAAGCACAAGAGGCCATGTGCCATCCTCTTGTTGGCAAAAAATGAAGAATGCGAAGTCGTCAGCCTGTATCTGATCTTCAAAAGCAGACCATTCGCTGCCGACCTCATCATGATAAATGTCAGAGCGTGAATTTACTATACTGGAAGATATAAGCTTGAAACTCAAGGTTACCAATCCTGCCTCATCCTCCTCTTGCCCGGGACAATCGTCTCCGTAGTCTTCCATGACGGAACATGCGGAAAGCAGGAAAGCCAGTATAAATGTCAGTACATTGTATTTCATCGGGGTCAGTTATTGCAGGAAAGTATTATCAGAAAGGGTTGGTCTGTGGCGGCACTACGGCCCAGCTGTTTATGTAGATGCCTCCAGCGGCATAAAGCTCATTGTTGTCATCGACAAAGAGCAGTATCGAATAATCATCTTGACGGTCAAGATACTCCTGGTCACTCATATCACCGTAATGACCCTTGACAGCTACAAAGTAGTCGACAATGGGAATACGGATGATGTCTACACCGTCAGAATTACGACGTATGGTAAGTTTGGCATTCGAGCCTACTAGGAGACGGCTTGTGGTGAAATCGAATAGCTGTCCTGACAGGGAAGTGACGTCTGGACCTGAGGGTGGTGTCTCGACTGTGGCACTAACGGGCCTTATATCCCACGGGGTATAGATGACTGTCGGGCTATCAGACATGACAGCATTATCCCACGCCAACCACGCATCGGTGATGGTGAGCGTCGCATTGAAATCATCTTTTTCAAGAGGGGTAGTACCCATACGCTGTAGAAGGACACGAATATTGTTGGTGTCTTTCATCAGCGGTATAGTCACGGTCTTCAAAGTATTCTTGTTGGGTTCGATAGTGAAGGTCTCCTCCATGGCCAGACCATGGAACAGGCCGGGAATGAATGAGCTGCTCACGTTCTCACCATCCGTGGCCAGTGTCTTGAGCTTGACCTCAAGCTCCTCCTTCGAGTCTGGATTATAGGTAGCCAGGTCGAAATCGCCGTTATCCTTCAGACCGCACCATGATACGAAATCGTATGTGCCCGCCGGCAGGGTTGTGTCAAGGGCGAAGTCCTTTTCCTTTAGCACATCACCTGAGGCCGAACCGCTCCAGGCAAGCGTACCAGCTTTGTCAAAGGCCCACACATTGACAGATTTCACTTCGTTGGCAAATGCATCCGAGTTCTTCAGATGATATTCATATACGAAGCGCACACGCAGTTTGGCCTCACACTCGGGCAGATCATCGTCATAAACCATCTTGCAGCCGGTGGAAGTGAAGAGACTGCCTAAAAGGGCGGCAGATATTAAGAGCTTGTTGTTAGAATTCTTTAAAAACATGACATTCTTTTTTTGAAATGAGCCGGAGGAGTCTTCCACCTCCGGCCCATTCCTTGTAAAGAGGTATGGATTTGCGGCTAAGCCGCACGATAAAAGCCTAAAAAGGGCTTAGAGTTTTACAGACTGAGTGGGTACAACAGCCCATTTCAGGATGTTGACGCGATATGCTACAAAGTAGTCTTTCGTATCAGCTGGAGGTACGATAGGACTGTCATGACCGCCGATACCGGTACCAATACCCAAGATTTCAGTTACATTGATATCATAGCTATGGTTACGGACAACACCGAAGTCACCTATACGAACGTCGTTCCAGTTGATTGTCGGCTCATCTTTCTGTTTATTACCTGCACGATACCAGCCGAGGTGCTTAACAGGAATGTTAAAATAAGCTGAACCAGTGTTATACAGGACGCAGTAGCCTACCTGCTGCATCAGCGCCTTATTAGCATTAATCATACTAATCTGACCGTTACCGTTTCCTATTGCTTGATAGCCATCAGCGGTAGCCACATATATACCTGTTGTGTCAGCACCAGGTTTGAACTGAAGTGTGCGGAAACGTTCAGCAACCTTCATATCACCTTTAACTGCATTCGAGGGCTCAGTGATTTCAAGCACATCGACCAGAGTAGCAATATCATCAGGATCAGTTATATCAAACGGCAGATAACCGCCATCTACCGGTTTGAACAGTATTGAAATCTGCTCAATGAAACGGCGGAGCATACTTTCAGCACCATCAATAGCTGATGTACCATAAGCATCATTTTCCTTAGCCTCAAAATATATCAGAGGAGTGCCAGTCGAACTGCTGAGATAGGTATAGAAGGTGGTACCAACTGGTAACTCAGTTCCAGCAACACTAACGGTGTAATCACCTACAAGAATTACAGAGGCAACAGCGGCAGCCGGATTTTTGGAGTTGAGACCACGACCTCCGACGGTTGTTTCATGGAAATAGAATGGACCTTCTTCCTGATTGCCATCAGCAGCAGAATGCCCTAAATTCTGTTCGAGAAGCTCGTTGTAGGAGTAATAATGCTGATTCAGAGCATTCGTATTCTGAGGAAGGGAAACGTCAGAAGACACTTCAGGATACTCAGTTGTGAAATAAGCGGGTGACATACCCCAGTAAGAACGGTGTAAGCCTGGAGTGTTCCATGTCCATGAGTTTGCATCTGAAAGAAGGCCGTCACCTACAAAGTTACCATCCTTATCATAGGTGTATTCCGCAGCATTGATACGTGCGTTGAGTGCGTCGTAGGTATAGTTATCCGCAAGAGGCTGGTTATCGTGTGTCTCCATACGGAATGACTTCACGATATATGATTCCTCGCACGCTGCATTCAGAATCCATCTCTTGGCTACGAACGACAGAGTCACCGGTATCTCATTGACATTATTGATAAGAGAGGTAAAGGTGGCATAAGGCTTAGCTGGTGTATGCTTGAACTTCAGCTTTGCAGCATAACGCTCAACATAGATGTCGACTACAGCAGAAGCATCTTCTAAGGCAGCCTTTGCTTCAGCTTCAGTATTGAAAAGCTGATTTCTATCAACTGGAACAGCAATCTGAGGTTCCTGTGAATCCTTAGGATAATATACCGAGTTAGACATTGCGAATAGCTTGCTCCTGTCATCAGTTTCGGTATAGAGCATTTCGCGGAGGTTGGTCTGAATCATGTTGAGCGGATTCTGCAACGATGCCGGAGTAATCGGGTTAATGTAGCATACTACTTGTGCAGGATCCTGTTCACCTTTGTAGACACTAACCGGAACAACTGATTGGTAGAATTTATCAACCGAACCGGTTTGGTCACTCACCTGAGTTGGTTCAGGTAGCTGTACCTTAACGATTTCTCCTACAAGGGTACCCTGTGTATCATAGAAAACAAAGTAGGCATCCTTGACATTGCTCTCGCCTTCTCCGGCATCGAAAGTCGGGTCACCGTCTGCACGTGTGCCGCTCAGAACATCGCCACGGATGTTCATATTGACGTAGAGCGTCTTGTCTATCTTGGACTTATTGTCCTCGGGTCCTGTGAGAACATCATCCGAGTGACAGGCCGTAAAGAGCAGGCCGAGAGCCATGGCTCCAAAAAGACTGGATCGTTTCATAAAAAATTAAAATTGGTTTATATTATTCTTTTTGTATCGGATAAGCTTTTAGTATATGGGATAAGCTGGTATAAATCATTCCACTGGTACGAGGCGGAGGCGGCCGTCGCCGGCTTCGGCGAGGTTGCGGAGGGCTTCGGCGGCATAAGGGGCGCCCAGGCTCTCCGCCTGCTCGTACAGCTTGCGTGCCTTGGCGTAGTCCTGCTGCATGGCAGCCACGACACCGCGTGTGTAGACGGCACGGGCACTGTCGCCGGCGCGGTCGAGGTACGACTCGGCTCCGCGGTAGTCACCACGGGCTATGGCGGCGTTGGCCGCTCCCAGGCAGAACTCACGGTTTTTCGGGAAGATGCGTGCTGCCGTCTCGTACAGGTCGTAGTACTCGGGTGAGCCAACCGTCAGCGTCGACAGCGCGTAGGCAACCTCCTGCTCGTTGAGCTTGCCCGGGGCCGTGCGTGTCAGGGCGATTATCTCACGGGGGTCGGTGAAAGTACGTATGGTGTAGTAGATTGAGTAGTCCGAGTGACGGAGTGTCGGGTACACGTCGGCAAGCAGCATGGCGTACTGACGCGGATAGCGGGTCTGTATGGCCGTGTTCTTCGGGTCCGGTGCAAGGTCACTGTCGATGATGGACAGTATCCCCTCACGGTTGGCTATCGTTGAGGCCTCGACCCACTCGCGCAGTCCCTCCCAGTCCTCGGCCTCGTACGAGGTGCGTATCAGGCCCTTGGGGAAGGCGTACATGTCCTCCACATAGTCCTTGAGCGTGGCCGTACGACCCTTGGCAAGACGCACGTTATTGGCGTAAGAGCCCTCGGGCGAGGCGTAGCCCTTTATGAATATGGAGTCCACCGTCAGGTCCCTGTCGTTCTTGACCGAGTCGATGGTGGCGATTATCTTGCGCAGTTCGGCAGGGTTGTTCATGTACTCCGGGTAAAGCTCCGTGCGGTTGACAGGGAAGTTGATGTAGGCGCGACCCTTCAGCGTGTCGGTCTTGTGACCCAGATCCTTGTTGACCGGTAGCGGTTTGCCGAAATCTATCACCGGCCTGAGGGTGGGTACCTGGCAGCGGCCAAGCGGTATGCTGGGCAGTCGCGACACGTCACAGCAGTTGCGGACGTCGACAGCCACATCGAGACGCGCCGAGTCGAGCCACTGCGGGCTGGCGCCACGTTGCGAGTAGGCGATGCCGTCCTTGCGTCCTGCACGGTAGACATGCAGAAGGCCCGTGTCACCCTGGCGCTCGTGCAGTATGTAAAGGCTGCGTCCGGCAACCGTCACCGGCTCGAAGCACACCGAGTCCCTGCCGTCGGGACTGTAGAGCACTGGGGTGAGCGTGTACTCACGGTTGCGTCCCGGTCGGAGCGTGGCGGCGTCGATGGTCATGCTCACCGAGACCTCGTCGTCATGCTGCTCAACGGCAACATTCTCAAAGCGTACTTCGGGTGCCGGGTACGTCCTGGCCGTCGCACACGGTGCGGCAGCACCGAGCGCACACAGCGCCATGAGGGCTGTAAAGGCTGTTTTCTTCATAAGCGGTTGTGAAATTGCTGCGGTTGAGTGTTGTTAGAAAGCATAGACTATGTTGATGGCCGCCTTGGTCGGACCCACATAGTTGTGGACGCGGTTGTCGTCGAGCTTGCGCCCGCACGTGGCGCACGGGTAGCGGTCATAGCGCGTGTAGGCCCAGCCGATGCCTATCTCGGCCTCAAGGGTCCAGTGGCGGCTCAGTATCCAGTCGTAGCCGTAGCCCAGACCGGCGCCCACAAACCAGCCCTGTGCGCGAGTGTCCTTAAGTACCGAGAAGTCGGTGCCCAGAAAATCGAAGTCGAGGTTGACACGGCCGATGTTGTACTGTCCGCCGAAGACATGAAGACCAAGGAAGTGGCCGTTGAAGGCGTTGCAGAACCAGTAGCGCGCCTCTGGCATCGCTGCCCAGTGACGCCACTGCTTGCCATCGGACAGCTTCCAGAGGTTAAACTGTCCCGTGACGTCGAGGCTCCACTTGGGCGCAAGACGGATTTCAACACCAAGGTTCGGACTCAGCGCCGCGTCGTAGAGCAGGTTGGTCTTCAACGCCGCGTCCTGTGCGCCCAGACCACCGCGCCCAAGAACAAGCAGACCCAGAAGTGCAACGGTTCGTAAAATTATGTTCATAACATTAGTTTGTCTGAAGTATATCCAAGCTATGTAATGTGACTCTGGCAAGAAAGACCGCTTTCAGCGAACTTAAACAAGAGTGACTCAGAGGATTAGCAAGTCAATCGTAGAGATATTTTAACTTTTCTCTTGAAAAGAGATACTAATCTGCGGCAAAGTTAAATTGTTATTCGCAATTATGCAAATATATAACCAGCTTTTTTTGCAACAATTTTCAAGAAAGTTTAAAACTTTTTTGGCACTTGTTATAATTATACGTATTTATTCAAACAAAATAATATTTATGCTATATAAAATCTTTTTATTATAATATATACTATATATAATTGAGTACTAATACTATAATATAACAATAATTATTTTTTGTTAAACAAATTAAGTTGTTTTAACTTAAAGTTTGACATTCAATCATTTATAATCATCTACTCTATCTTAAAATTGCAGTTGTTTACAAAATCGGCTTTTTGGTGTCTTTTATATAATTGATATTCAAGCGTATATCTTCCATCCATATCTCTTTTCAAGAGAGGTTTGAAGTATCTTAAAATTGTAGCTGTTTAAAAAATCGGCTTTTTGGCGTCTTTTATATATCTGGTATTCAGTCATATAATTCTCATCCATATCTCTTTTCAAGAGAGTGTGATGGAAAAGCTCTCAAACTGACTTGCT
>CAYNUE010000087.1:0-12959 GCA_964400325.1 uncultured Sangeribacter sp.
AAAGCAAATCTTAAGGAACTAACATTATAGTAACAATACTGAAAGCCCTATACCAATGCTGGTATAGGGCTTTCAGTATTGTTACTATAATTCTTTGCTTCAGCTATTTCAGGTTATTTTCTATTGTATCTATAGCTATAGAAATTTCTTTTGCATAAGATTTACGGTCTTCTACTGCTGTTATTCCATGCAATACAGTGGCATGACGGCGGTTAAGTTTTTGACCTATGGCTGAAGATGAGAGTTTGGTGAGTTTATGGCACAGATACATGATTATCTGACGTGCATCTGCAACATCTCGCACCCTACTTTTTGAAAAAATAGCTTCTGAATCAATATGATAATAGTCAGCCGTAGCTTCAACTATCATCTCAAAGTTTATCTTACTATTACTTTGATTATCTTGGCGCACCGTACTTTTCATAACATCACGTGCAAGATCTATTGTAATGGGAGAATTTAACGTAATGGAACGATTCAGTATACCCATAACTATACCTTCAAGCTCCCTAACAGACGATGTAGCATTCTCAGCCACAAGATCTATAACTTCTCTAGGCAAATTCAAACCGTTTTTTGAAGCCTTGAAACTTAATATTTTCTTTCTCAGATTCAAATCCGGTTTAGGAAGTTGTTCAGTTATACCCCACATAAAACGGTCTATGAGACGATCTGCTATACCGTCAAGTTCTACAGGGGGACGGTCACAAGTAAATATCAGCTGTTTATTATTCTGATGAAGATGATTGAAAATAGGAAAAAGAGCATCATCTGTAGTACGTATTTTTCCAGATAATTCCTGCAAATCATCAAGCAGCAGCACATCTATCTGTTGGAACCAATTGATAAAACTTGGTATAGTCTTCTGCATAGCAGCATGAGCATACAAGTTCTGGAACAATCGCGCAGTAGTAAATAAAACACGTGCACTTGGATTTCGTTCCTTTATACGTATGCCTATAGCCTGTATAAGATGAGTTTTACCCACTCCTACACTTCCATACAAAAAAAATGGATTGAATTTCGGATTGTTCGGATTATTAGCAATAAAATCTGCTATCGTATATGGCAAACGATTACTATCGCCAAGACAATAATTCTCAAAATTCAGGGTAGAGTTAAGCTGGGAATCAAAGGGTGCAGAAGCCTTTTGCTCACCTTTCGGTGTGACTGGACTCTTCGGTGCAGGTTGCGACAGAGGTTTGTTACGCTTACTGAATGCAGGACTTTGTACAGGACTTTGTACAGTAACATGCGATTGTGCATCTCCAGCTATTAGACCGATTTCATACTCCAGGGTTATGTTGCTTCCGTAGACCTTTCTTAATGCAAAACTCAGAAGGTTAAGAAAAGTATCCTCTATCTTCTCAAAATAGAAATGTGAAGGTATCAGCAGAGTCAGGCGATTGTTTTCAAATTTAATGGCTTCGACACGTGAAAACCACGTCTCGAAGCGAGTCTGTCCGATATTATCACGAATAATATCAAGACATTTCTTCCATTTTTCTTTGTATTCTTCTGCCATGTATCGGAGTTCCTTTCACTAAATTCCTACCTTTTCCGTATATGAGGATACACAAATTTTATTTAATCGGATGGGGCGAAATTGTTTGCAAATTAACTATAAATTTTTCAAATAAAAAATCCCTTCTGCTATTGCTTTTTTGATTATTTCTCTAATTATTTGTACAACAATCCTATAAAATAATGTTAAAATCGTAATATAGTAAAACTGTACGCTGGCACCTCTATTTCAAGCTTACCATGTTCTGAAAGGCATACTTCACTTTCTTGAGGCTGCAAAAATGTAGCATTAGGAGTACCACTCAACATGAGTTTACGACCTGTCGTTTTAACTCCGTCTAATGAAGATAAATCAGATTTTACCTTAGCTGCCACAGGCAGAACATTGACTATACGAACTATATAATCACCACTTATATTATCTTTCACCACCGAAGCTCCAATACGACTGGAAGCTTTCCAGTCATTACTGTCATCATACAGAGTATGTCCGATTCTTATGTTTCCAGGATTCTGTCCATACATCTGTTGCACATAGTATGTCGGTGTAAGATGAATACTATCGTTAGTGAAATATATCATATCCGGACGCCATTGAGTATGTCCTTCTTTAGCTAATAAAGGTGCATACGAAGTCATGCTCACGACATCTCCATTACGTTCCACACCTGTCAGATACAGAGCCTCCGCTAAAGCTGCTTCCAATGTGCTTGCTCGGTCAGGCAAGTGGGCTGCATACTCTCCCAGGTACACTTTACTACCTTCACGAGGATAATTATCATAGTAATCTTGATTATAAATCATCCAACCCGGTGAGACATAATAATGTTCGTCTACTAAAGGTATATTTTCCTGACGCGCCAATCGCCAGCCTTCATTGTAATCCGTACCCTCGTAGAATGGCCCTGCTGTACCGACTATCTTTATTTCTGGATATTGCTTTCTGACAGCCTCAGTTATCATATTGAACCTTTGTTCGAACACTTCGGTTATCATGTCTTCGTTACCAATACCTATATATTTAAGATTGAAAGGTGCGGCATGACCAGAGGCAACTCTTAGTGCTCCCCAATAGCTCGATTCATCTCCGTTAGCATACTCAATAAGATCCAGTACGTCCTGGATATAAGCTTCCATCTCTTCAATCGGTATTCCACCCTGCTGGCCATAATGCGTCACAGTATTATGAGAGTGATGGGCAGGCCAACTTGAATTCTGACAAGGAACTCCAGCAGCAAGTACAGGCAATGGTTCAGCACCAAAATCTTCACACATCTGAAAATATTCGAAATAACCTAAACCTCGAGTCTGATGATAACCCCATAGATTACTAAGTGGTTTACGGCTTTCCAATGGCCCTATTGACCCTTTCCAGTCATAGATATTATCTACTCCGTTACCATGTGCCACACAACCTCCAGGAAATCGTACAAAACGAGGTTTTAGATTTGCCAGAGCTTCTGCTAAATCTCTACGTAGTCCATTAATACGTCCTTTATAAGTATTGACAGGAAATAAGGAAATCATATCCAAGGCCAAAGTAGCCTCAGGTTCAACTTCTATCTTGAGTTTACCTCTTTTGGTACAATCGGCAGCAGTTATTATTCCCTCATATTTGTGCCATCCATTATCTTCATTGACAGATAATTCTCTGCGACCTATTTCCTGACCTTGTTCATTAAGCAGAGTGACTGTAATGTTACGCGACATATTATCATCATTTCTACACATGAGAGAGATACGATACTGTGTTTCTGGCTCAAAACTATATCCATCGTAACCACCATTTAACAGTACAGTTCCATTAACACTCCCTTTACCAAGTATTACATGATTCAAATTATATTCATGCAAAGGATTATCATTGCTTATCACAGGCCTGTCTCCCGATAGTGTACGCCATGCGAAAGCAGGGCCCCAATCATTATTATGCCCTTCGCCTTTGACATATTCAAAATCACGATTCTGAACCATTTCGGCATACAAACCACCGTCAGCAGCATAATTTATATCTTCAAAAAAGATACCTATCAACATATCGCTTATGGATACTGTATCTTTAGCATTTATATCAAGAGTAACATTTACAGGTGTTAAACTTTTAAATCTTAAACTATCCCCTAAAGTGATTTCATTGTAAAGACTATTAAGTTCACTGCGTTTCTCACACGTAGTCCTTAGGTTGTCATATAAGCTTTCAGGAATTTTTATTATTGTACCATCAAGACGCTGCCTACTCCCAGGTAGTGCTATGATATTCTCAATGGAGCCTTCTGTAGGCGTATGGGATAAATCTTTCCATTCAAAGTAATGCTGAGGACTCCAGGTTATAAGGTCAGACGAGGTAGCACGTGCGTATGCTTGACCATCTGAATATACTTTCCATGTCAATATCCACATTTTGGTCGAAGCATCATAACATAACAAGGGTTCAAGCATGGTTTTCATACTTCCCCAGGGTCCAAAATCAGAGTTTACCACGCTTTGATTTCCTGGCAGTGTCAACCAGTCTTGTTTATTATCTGAAAAAGCCAAGTGCAAACCGTCATGTCCATCGGCATTAGTGTATGCAGCCATCCAAATACTGTCACATACTAAAGACTGTTGACCAGCATACACTTCTGAACATAAAGTGTTAGCCAGAAGAGAAGCCAACAAAGATAGGCCTACATTAAATGAAAACTTAACTGAGTTTACTCCTACCTGCTTAAATATATTTTTGCATAAAGACCTTCTCATAAGATAAAAGGTTAAGAGTTATTTGCACGTTATATGGATATTTGTGTATTTTAAGGCTTTTCTTCTCAACTCTTTTAACCTTAAAGACGTTATTTTTTCAGAGGGACTTAAAAGATAAGCCTTTTAAGCAATATCCTCGATTGGAAGAGTCAAACCTAAATTTACATTTATATTATGAAAAAAGAAGTTTTATGTCGTGAAATCGCTCCTCACGTTCTTCATTTAGCTATGTCAACAGCCATTTTGGTTCTGACCTGCAAGATATTGCACCGTGTATGTCATCTGCGCAAGGGCTTTGAGAAAATCGAAGAGGGTCGTAAAGCAATCAAGGATGGCGAAAAAGAGATGTTCAATTAAATCATATCTCCGCATCTTGATAAACATTATCAATAAAGCCGGGACGTATGGATTATGCGTCTCGGCTTTAGTATTATCTTAAATTCCGCGAATTAAAATATTGAAGTATATTAATATATTGGTATTCATGCCCAGCTAGTTAGGAGGCACTTATACCTTAAGCAGACGCAGAAATTCTTCTCTTAATGAACTATCGCTTGCGAACTGTCCGCTATATTCTATAGTAGTTGTGGTGGATTCTTGTTTTTCAACACCCCGCATCTTCATACATAGATGTCCGGCTTTACACATTACTATCACTCCTTCATTAGGAAATGCCTCACTCAGTGTACGACACACATCGGAGGTCAGACGTTCCTGAACTTGAAGCTTACGGGCATGAGTATCCACCAGCCTTGCAAGTTTGGAGAGCCCTATCATCTTACCTTTAGGAAGATAGCCTATCGATACGCTACCAAAGAACGGCAGTATATGATGTTCACACATGCTATAGAACTCTATATCCTTGACTATTATCATCTTCGAACCTTCATGTTCGAATACAGCCTGTTTTACTATGTCGATAGGATTCTGACGATACCCTACCGTAATATCTACCAGTGCCTTTGCCGCCCGCTCAGGAGTCTTCAGCAGACCCTCTCGTTCGGGATTTTCCCCTATAAGGCGCAATATCTCACGATAATGAGCAGCCAATTGTGCTACAAGCTGCTCCTGGTGCTCTTCTGTTCTTGCCACTGCTGTTGATATATATGTTGTAGGTTCCTTTTGGCTGTACCACAGTCTAAGGAATCACTTTATCACTATTATCTGTGTCTTGACTACACGCATCTCCGAGGCAAATCCCGGAAATGCTCGCTTCAACTCGCTTAAGGCTTCGGAGGCTTCGCCCTGTGTCTGGAAATTACCTACTCGAGTGTACCAGTTTGGTGATTCCGAATAACTATATATCTGACCACGGTATTTCGGAAATTTCGCCAAGATAGCTGCACCACGTGCCTTAGCACGTGATTCAAGCGAATGTTGGTTACGACCATCACTGAACACCTGAATACGATACCCGCTCATCTTATTCACCCCTGGGTGTAAGGTGGGTCCTTCCTGACTTGGTGCCTTAACTGGTTCATCAAGTATCAGTCGGAGAATTGCGGGCGGTATGTCGATGGTTATCCTGCCCTCCGATCCCGACTCTATCTCCTCTATGATAGTTGATGAGGTCGCGGGCTCGACCTCGGCGTTGACTGTAGGAATGCATGATAATACTCCTATCAGCACGGCGATAATGAATAACTTTAACTTATCTGACATACCTTACGTACGAAAACATTTGAATGCTGTGCAGAAGTTATCTTCTTCCGCACAGCATACAGTTTATGGTTTGTTATTGCTTAACCTCGCCTATTGTGCATTAATCGAAAGCCTCGATAATACCCATAAAGCTATCAGCCTTAAGAGCTGCGCCACCGATAAGACCACCGTCAACATCGGGGTTAGCAAAAAGTTCTTTGGCATTAGAAGGTTTGCAGCTTCCACCATACAGTATCGAGGTGTTGTCAGCTATCTCTTTACCATACTTATCCTCTATCACCTTACGGATATGGGCATGCATATCCTGTGCCTGCTCAGCAGTAGCTGTCTTACCTGTACCGATAGCCCAAACCGGTTCGTAGGCTATAACAATCTTAGAAAAGTCTTCAGGGCTCAGTTCAAACAGTGCCTCTACCTGACCTTTCACTACATCATTATAACTGCCGTTCTCACGTTCTTCAAGCACTTCACCAACACAGAATATCGGTGTCAGACCATTGGCAAGAGCCTGTTTGGTCTTTGCCAACAGCTGAGCATTATTTTCACCAAAGTACTGACGACGTTCGCTGTGACCCAGAATAACATGGCTGGCACCGGTCGACTTAACCATCGAGGCGCTAACCTCACCTGTATAAGCTCCCTTGTCGTGCTCTGAGCAGTTCTCGGCACCGAGACCCATAACGCCTTCATCTATGACACCATGAACAGGTACAAGATGGGTGAAGGGCACACATATCACTACTTCGCAATTTGCCTTCTTCCCCTTCAGGAGATCGTTGACTTCGCTTGCCAGCTCCACACCTTCCTCTACGGTAGTGTTCATTTTCCAGTTACCTGCGACAATATTCTTTCTCATTGTTTATTAAGTTTTCCGGCTCCTTAGGGCCATAGGATTATTCTTAAACCTGCCACCACAATCCCTTAACTGTGCGGAGGCATGGTAATTTTTGCATTTTTCTCTTTTGCAAAGTTAGTTACTTTATTTTATTTCTCCAACTTCATAATGTTTTATTTACTTAACGACACTTTTATCTACATTTTATTGACTCTGTTAAATATTTTTCCTTTCTATATATTTTCAAAAATTGTTTTTTATTATTAAATTTGCAGTTTAACGGCCTAAATTTTAAAGGTCGCTTTTTCTTATTATTCTTTAAAGTCATGGAGTTCAGACTTACATCCGAATATATGCCAACCGGCGACCAGCCGGAAGCCATCGATGAGATTGTTAACGGTCTTAATGCCGGCGCAACACATCAGACATTGCTCGGTGTCACAGGTTCAGGTAAGACTTTTACTATGGCTAATGTCATAGCCAAAGTACAACGTCCAACACTTATTCTATCACATAATAAGACTCTTGCCGCTCAGCTATATGCGGAATTCAAAAATTTCTTCCCCAAGAATTCTGTACAGTACTTTGTCAGTTACTACGATTATTATCAGCCCGAAGCTTATATACCTTCATCTGATAAGTATATAGAAAAAGACCTGATGATTAATGAACAGATTGATAAATTACGTCTTGCTACAGTAGCTGCATTGCTTTCTGGACGACGTGATGTGGTAGTTATTTCATCTGTTTCATGTATCTATGGTATGGGCAATCCTGAAGATTTTGCACAGACCGTAGTCAGAATAACAAAGGGTGAACGTATCTCGCGAAATGCCTTTCTACGCAAACTTGTGGATTCTCTTTATTCACGCACCGAAACTGAGCTAAAAAACGGACAGTTCCGTGTTAAAGGTGATACAGTCGATATTATGCTGTCATTTGAAGAGATTCAACTGAGAGTCGTGTTCTGGGGTGATGAAGTAGAGAAAATACAAACTATTGACCCTAAGTCAGGCTTGCCTATTGAAACTATTGACGGTTTCAATATTTATCCGGCTAACATCTTTGTCTCTTCACGTGAGCGTACTGCCTCAGCTCTTGACCAAATTGCTGTCGATTTAGGCACACAATGCGAGTTTTTCAACCGTGAAGGTAAATTGCTTGAGGCTCAACGGCTCCGTGAGAGAGTCTCATACGATATAGAGATGATTCGTGAATTAGGTCATTGTAGTGGTATCGAAAATTATTCACGTTATTTTGACGGGCGTATGCCAGGAGCACGTCCTTTCTGTCTGCTCGACTATTTTCCCAAGGATTTTCTCACTATTATTGACGAAAGTCATGTAACATTACCTCAGATTCGTGGCATGTATGGTGGAGACCTTTCCCGTAAGATGAATCTTGTCGAATATGGTTTTCGCCTGCCGGCCGCTATAGATAATCGACCCCTGAAATTCGACGAATTCGAAAGTCTTACTCCACAGGTGCTCTACGTAAGTGCTACTCCAGGTGACTATGAACTTCAGCAGACTGAAGGTGTATTTACCGAACAAGTCATTCGTCCTACTGGCCTCCTTGATCCTGAAATAGAAGTCCGTCCCTCTATGAATCAGATAGATGATTTGATGGAACAAATCCAGCAACGTGTCGAAGCCGGAGAAAGAACCCTGGTTACTACTCTTACTAAACGAATGGCCGAAGAACTAAACTCACACTTGATAAAATGGGGAGTTCGTAGTGCCTATATACATAGTGATGTAGATACGTTGGAACGTATCAAGATTCTTGAAGATTTGCGACAGGGCGTGTATGATGTGTTAATAGGAGTCAATCTGTTACGTGAAGGTTTGGACTTACCACAAGTAAGTCTTGTAGCTATACTTGATGCTGACAAAGAAGGGTTTCTGCGTAATCATCGTTCACTCACTCAGACCGCAGGCCGTGCAGCAAGAAATGTGCATGGCAAAGTCATCATGTATGCTGACCGTATTACTGACAGTATGCAACGTACAATTGATGAGACAGAACGCCGTCGTGCCAAGCAGATTCTGTATAACGACCAACATGGTATAACACCTACCCCAATCGTCAAAAAATCTTCGGCTACTGACCTCATAGAGCTTTACTCCGATACAGACATATCTTCTTCCAAAACAGACAATCGTCCACGCTCTTCACAGACTTCTCGTAAATCTGTGTCTGACCATAGACAATCTCCTAAAGTCTCACGCCCTTATATCGAAGAGGAACATATTGTCAACTCGGCTGCTGATCCCGTAACTGAATATATGTCAACTTCTGAAATAGAAAAACGAATAAATCGTGTTAATGCCGATATGGTAGCAGCTGCCAAGCGCACTGACTTTATCGAAGCTGCACAGTTACGTGATGAGCTGCTGTCTCTGCAGGAGTTACTTAAAACTAAGAAATCATCTGTAGAATAAATCATGACCGATACAAGTCTTTTCCTTCCCACTTCCCGAGAAGAGATAGAACGTCTCGGCTGGCAGCAACCGGATATTATTCTCTTTTCAGGCGATGCTTACGTTGATCATCCCTCCTTCGGAGCGGCTGTAATAGGGCGAACTCTACAAGCAGCAGGTTTCAAAGTCGCTATCGTACCACAACCAAACTGGCGTGATGACCTACGTGATTTCAAAAAACTCGGCCGACCACGACTTTTCTTTGGTGTGTCAGCCGGTGCCATGGATTCAATGGTCAATCACTATACTGCTAATCGACGTCTTCGTCACGATGACGCTTATACCGCAGGTGGACGCCACGGTATGCGGCCTGATTACCCTACCATTGTCTACTCGCGTATACTTAAAGACCTCTTCCCTGATGTGCCTGTTATTGCTGGAGGCATAGAAGCTTCGCTACGTCGTGTGGCGCACTATGATTACTGGCAAGATAAACTTCGTCCTACTATTCTTGTTGACGCTCCGGCTGATATGATTGCCTATGGTATGGGCGAGAAAACTATAGTTGAATTGGCCCGACGTCTTGACAAGGGTGAAGCCATAAATCAAATTACTGACGTACCCCAGACTGCCTTCTTTACTTCTGACACCCCGGCAGAAAACGATTTGGTGCTTCATTCCTTTGAACAGTGCCTCAAATCAAAGAAACTTCATGCTCTGAATTTCCGCCATATTGAGGAAGAATCTAATCGTATGCAAGGTGCGGTTTTATGGCAATCAACAGGTGGTCGTTGGCTGCGTATCAATCCTATGCGCCCTCCAATGCAAACAGGTGAGATAGATGCAGCTTTCGATTTACCCTTCACACGCTTACCTCATCCACGATACAAAGGTAAGGTAATTCCGGCCTATGAAATGATAAAACATTCTCTCACCATGCATCGTGGTTGCTTCGGTGGGTGTGCATTTTGTACTATTTCGGCCCATCAAGGCAAATTTATTGCTTCACGTTCCAAGGAATCTATTCTTAAGGAGGCAAAACAGATTACGGCTATGGAAGATTTCAAGGGCTATATATCTGATTTGGGCGGTCCGTCAGCCAATATGTATGCCATGCACGGACGTGACCTGTCGATTTGTGCTCTATGCCGACGACCTTCGTGTCTCCATCCTGTACCATGCTCAAATCTGGATAATAATCATGCTTCCCTGCTTGACATTTATCGTTCGGTTGATGCCCTACCGGGTGTAAAAAAGTCATTTATAGGAAGCGGCGTACGATATGATCTCGCCATGGCTCCAAGCAAATCACCCGAAGTGAATAAAACTAATCGTGAGTATCTGCACGAATTGATTACATCTCATGTCAGTGGTCGTCTTAAGGTAGCTCCAGAACATGTAAGTCCACGTGTGCTCGACTGTATGCGCAAACCTTCGTTTGACCTCTTCAAACGTTTTAAAAAGATTTTTGATAGCGTAAATGAACAAGAAGGACTGAAGCAGCAACTTATCCCATACTTTATTTCATCTCATCCGGCATGTCATGAAGAGGATATGGCACAATTAGCTATTGAAACAAGACGTCTTAATTTTCAGCTTGAACAAGTACAGGATTTTACTCCTACTCCCATGACCTTGGCTACTGAAATATATTACACTGGTTTTCATCCCTATACAGGCGAGAAGGTATATACCGCCCGTTCGGAGCAACAGAAACTTGCCCAGCGGCAGTTTTTCTTCTGGTACAAACCTGAAGCCAGGCAAGAGATTATAGAATCATTAAGACGTATCAATCGGCCCGACCTTATACGACAGCTCTACGGAGATAAAGGCCAAAGCGGTCATAATAAGGCTCCAAAATCACGAAAATCACCCCGACGCTGAAACTCTTGATTGGTTTTTTTACTATATTTGCAGCAGAATTCATCTAACCTTTAATTATACCACTGTTATAACATTAACATTATGAACAAACTGACTTTGACTATGAGCTCTGTTCTTGTCACGGCTGCCGTATGTGGCTGTAGCAAGGAAAAGCAGTCACAGGACGTCATCATAGAGGCGCCCGAAGTTGAGATTGTCGATGGAATGCTTACTCCTGAAGTCCTTGAGGCTTTCGGACGTGTCAGCGAGGCTCTCCCTTCTCCTGACGGCAAAACCCTTATCTTTACTCTTACATACGAGAGTATTAATCAGAATAGCGGCAATTCTGAAATTTACAGTATGAATATCGATGGGTCTGATATTAAAAGACTCACTACAACGAGTGGCTCTGAAAGCAACTTACGCTGGATAGACAACGGCAGCCGTATTGCCTTCCTTTGTAAGGATACCGAAATGGGCAATGTGCAGATTTTTGCCTGTGCTCCTGACGGTTCACAACGCACACGCCTCTCGTCAGCTGAAAACGGCGTAGAATGTTTTGAATTCTCTCCTGATCAGTCAAAAGTAGTATTTGGAAGTCCCATAAAACCTTTTGATAAGGATTCCACACTCTTTGACGGACTGCCCAACACTACTGGCCGACTTGTGAATGACCTGATGTATAAACATTGGGACGAATGGGTAAGTGAAATTCCACATCCTTTTGTAGCTGACTTTAACGGCCAGACTATTCAGAATCCTGTCGATATCATGAAAGGCGAACCCTTTGAATGTCCTATGAGACCCTTCGGCGGTGCCGAATCATTCGCCTGGTCCTCCGATAGCAAACGACTGGTTTACGTATCCCGTAAATTAAAAGGTGCTGAATATGCATTCTCAACCGACAGTAATCTCTACCTTTATAATTTGGAAGACAATTCTACAGAATGTCTTACAGAAGGTATGCTCGGATATGACACAGATCCTATCTTCTCACCTGACGGCAACACACTTGCATGGCTCTCTATGGAAACTCCAAAATACGAGAGTGATAAAAAGCGTCTCATGGTAATGGATATGAAGACTCGTACCAAGCGTGACCTTACTGAAAAATGGGATTACTGGCCTGAAGGTTTCGCATGGGCACCCGACGGAAAGTCAATTGTATTTAATGGCTATTACGAGGGCACAATGCCTGTATTCCGCATTAACGTCAACGACGCTCATATCGATACACTCGCTGAGGGCATGTGGGATTACGTTAATGTTAAGCCGATGGCTAACGGAAGCATAATCGCAATGCGTCACAATATGTTGCGTCCTAACGATATAGTCGAAATCACTTCAGAAGGTGTGAAGGAAATCACTGATATAAATCACGATATTCTTGATCGTCTTGCCGAAGTTAAAGTCGAAAAACGTTTGGTTCCCACAACCGATGGCAAACAGATGACTTGCTGGGTTATACTTCCGCCGAATTTCGACGAGTCAAAAAAATATCCCGCTATCGTTTACTGTCAGGGCGGTCCACAGCAGGCAGTAAGCCAATTCTGGAGCTACCGTTGGAACTTCCGTATCATGGCAGCCCACGGATACGTTGTGATTGCACCTAACCGTCGTGGCCTGCCTGGATTCGGTACAGAATGGAACCGTCAGATATCAGGTGATTACGGTGGTCAGAACATGCGTGATTATCTGTCAGCTACTGATTACATAGCTTCACAGCCTTTTGTTGACGCAAAGAAGATAGCTGCTATTGGTGCCAGCTATGGTGGTTTCTCAGTTTATTGGCTTGCAGGTCATCACGAAGGACGTTTCGCAGCTCTGGTTGCTCACGCAGGCATCTTTAACATAGAGGCTCAGTATCTTGAAACGGAAGAGATGTGGTTTGCAGACTTCGACCTCGGTGGTCC
>CAYNUE010000088.1:0-12927 GCA_964400325.1 uncultured Sangeribacter sp.
GGGGTCTGTATTGAATGGCTATATGATGGTTATATATAATCTTCACCCCACTTGTCACGGACATCACCTACGATTGAGCGTAGTTCTTGCTCACGGTCAAGAGGATAGATAAGTAGAGCGTTACCGCTGTCAGCCACAACATAATCATGTAATCCGGCAGCTACAATAAGTTTGTCATCATCAGCGGCAAAGACGGTACCTGTACAGTCATTAATCATAACGCGAGCACCACGTACAACATTATTATCAACCGTATGGTCAGCAGTGTCGTGTAACGCACGCCATGTGCCCAAATCACTCCAACCGAACTCTACGGTCTTGACAAATACATTACCGGCTTTCTCCATTATAGCATAATCAACCGATATGCTCGGAGCATTGGGGAATACCTCTTTAATAAAAGCTATCTCCTCCGGGGTACCGAAAGCGTCGTCTCCGTCAGCAAATATAGTTGATATTTCAGGCGCATACGTATCGAAAGCGTTGAGTATACTACGTGCTGACCACAAGAATATACCGGAATTCCAGAAAAACTCGCCACTGCTCAGAAACAGTTTTGCCATTTCAAGGTCCGGTTTTTCGGTAAATGACTTAACTTTCATTATACCTGGCCACCCTTGTACAGAGCTACCACGCTGTATATAACCATACCCTGTATTGGGGAAAGTAGGTTTTATACCAAGAGTCAGAAGGCGGTCATCTCCTTCAATAAAATCGAAACCTTCACATATAGACTTACGGAAGTCATCTTCACGAAGCACAAGATGATCAGAAGGCAATGTCACTATAGACGCATTCGGATCAAGAGCTGCGATATGGCGTGCAGCCCAACATACACATGGCGCTGTATTGCGGCGTGCAGGTTCGCATAATATACGCTCTGGAGCAATTTCAGGTATCTGCTGACGTACCATATCAGCATAGCGGTCATTAGTCACCAGCACTATATGATCAAGACCTACAACCGGTGCAATACGGTCTACGGTCATCTGCAACAAACTGCGACCAGTGCCGAAAAAGTCAAGAAACTGTTTCGGACGGTCCTGGCGGCTGAACGGCCAAAAGCGGGAACCTATGCCCCCGCACATTATCACACAATAACGGGAATCTTTCATAGCAGTATTTTTCAGGTAAGTAATAGGGGTAGAAATCAGGACTGAGTGGCGGGCTTAAACTGATGTTTTACACCTTCTACCACATTAAGCATATAGTCTCCAAGCTTTTCGGCCTCGCTGATAAGGTCCATAAAGAATATGCCCTCCTGATAGTCGTATTTCTTATTGTTGATGTTAAAGATATTAGCATCACGCAATTTATTGCGATAGTTATTTATCTCACGTTCACGGTTATAAGCAGTAATGATGCGAGAATCCTCTGGTGTTTCCATTTCACGCAGCAGTTCAAGCATATTATTCATGGCACCGTCCACAAGGTCATACATAGTATCTATCTCCTTGAGGATAGCCTCATCAAATTCAACATGATTCTGATTCTTACGGGTCATGGTCTTAGCCACATTGAAACAGCCGTCAGCAATTGACTCTATCTCGCTTATTATACGAAGCATACCCGATATACGCATCTTACTTTCAGGACTCAGACGACCTTCAGCCACATGGTTAAGGAAGTTACCAATCTCTATTTCCATACGGTCTGAAATCTCTTCGTATTTCTCCAAACGATTATAGATGTCACCATACTCATTTTCTTTATCATGAGTATGTATGAGCTGTCGAGCCATAGTCAACATTCGCTGTACACGTTCTCCATATACTACAATTTCCTTCTGAGCCTGTGTGATATTAAGCTCTGAGGCCGACAGCATACCGCGTCCAATATACTTGAGTGAGAAATCTTCCTGCTCATCTTTGTTACGAGCCGGCATTATCCAGCATACAATCTTCACATACAGGTTAGTGAACCATATCATGATTAACAAGTTGCAGGTATTGAACACCGTTGGGAACATAGCCAGTGCAAAAGCCATAGAAGCTTGGGCTTTAGCTGTGAGAGTACCAGTGGCTGGGTCAAGAAGTGTACTGTCACCCATAGCAGCTTCCTCAGCACGAGTTATGGTAAGAGGATCAGTACCTTCAAGTGCTTTTGTTATATCGGCCACAAGAGTTACGAAAGGTGTGAATATACACAATACTATGATTGAACCTAACACATTGAAAAGTACGTGTCCCATAGCTGTACGCTTGGCAGCGAGATTACCGCTCAGTGAGGCTAATACCGGTGTGATTGTAGTACCGATGTTACCACCCAGAATTATAGCACAGCCAAGTTCATAAGTTATCCAGCCCTGAGAACACATTATCAACGTTATGGCGAATGTAGCAGCTGAACTCTGTGCTACCATGGTAAGTATTATACCTATAACAAAGAATATCAGTACTGAACGATAGCCCATACTGGCATAGTCGGTGACGAAGGCCAACATCTCAGGGTTCTCCTGTAAGTTAGGCACATAGACACTGATAAGGTCCAAACCCATAAACAGGAAACAGAAACCTATCAAGAACTCACCCAACGACTTATAGGTACTCTTCTTCATAAAGAGCATCGGTACCGCAATTGCCAACAGCAATATGCTATAGTCCGAAATCTTGACTTCGAACGAGAAGGCCGAGATAATCCACGTTGTCACCGTAGTACCGACATTGGCACCGAAGATAACCGCCATTGACTGCGCCAGCGACATGAGGCCAGCGTTAACGAAACTGACCACCATCACCGTCGATGCACTCGAACTCTGTATGAGTGCGGTGATGAGAATACCGGTAAGCACACCGGTAACGCGGTTCTTGGTCATGATGCCGAGTATGTTGCGCAGGCGGTCGCCAGCCACCTTCTGCAGACCCTCGCTCATCACTTTCATACCGTAAAGAAAGAGGCACACAGCCCCTAAGAGACTGATGAAGTCAAGTATGGAATAGTTCATCTTTGGATTATTTACCGTCCCGAGACAATTGTCTCGTCAGACTATGATACGTGAGATGTACAAAATTAGTTAAAAAACCTCAATAGAGTATCTTATCGGTATATGCTTTTTGACATACACCATCATTTTTTTAGATTGTAAATGAAAGACACACCTCTTGCGACGTAACATCGAGGACAGCGTTTGCACCTTCGACAAGGGGGAGATTACGCTCTATATGCCCGGTATCAAAGCCAAAAGCCACTGGTATCTTTACTCCCCAATGGTGCAGCCAGAAAGATATCATATCCTCCATACTGTTAAAATCGCGATTGGGGTCATAAAGTGTGAAACGTCCAACTATTAAGCCACGTAATGCAAAAGGAGAATCGGGTGTGAATAAACCTGCCATGTGCAGCCGGTGCAGCACACGCTCCACCTTGTAGATAGGTTCGGCAACATCTTCAATAAATAGAATTGTATTTTTTAGTGCCAACATATCGTATGGCGTGGAGGCAAGGCCGTTAAGTACAGCTAAATTACCTCCGCGCAATATTCCCTCTGCCCTACCTTCAATATTGCGTGAGTCAGCAGCCGTAAGATATTTTATCTCCTTATGCTGACCAGTCAGAATATCTCTCATTAGCTGTGTCACCTCATGATTATATGGACGTGTAGCCAGATGACGCGCCATAGAAGCGTGCAATGAAGCCACACCAGCATGCTGTAACCGCGCATGAAGAGCCGAAATATCAGAGAAACCTATTACCCATTTGGGATTTCGGCGCAACATTTCTCCATCAATATCATCAAGTAGATGTACACATCCATAACCCCCACGTCCACACAATACAGCACGGACTTCAGAATTATATGCCTCTCTAAAATCAGCCATACGTGCCTCTACAGTAGCAGAATAACTTCCGTCATGCGGACCTTTGGCGTGTAACGCCATAACAGGCTCAAAGCCCATGTATCTCAATGCTTCAGCAGCCCCATCAAGATGTTCCTCAGCTACTATCGAGGCCGGACATATTATAGCTATCTTGTCACCAGGCAATAATGGCCGAGGCACAAGCATATCATCAGAGCTCATATCAGTTAACCTGCGTCTTTATGCCAGCCGCTTCTACACGTGCGGCAATCTCCCGAAGCTCATGGAGTGGAACTTTTACAAGCTTCTCGGCAGGTGTAGAACGGTCAAGGCTGTACAGCATCACCTCACGTGGATTTATGGAACGGTAAGCCTCAATCAAAGCATCTACTTCAGCCGGTGTAGTATTGTCTATAGAGTGTCCTTCATGCTCACCGCGCAGCATCATAGTCTGTATTATAGCTTGACCTTCAAACTGTTTCAAAGCTTCAACCACGCGTGCTACAGTGAAATCTTTCGAACCGGGACGGTCTATAAGACGCATGGTCTCCTCTATAGCCGAATCAAGTTTAAGAATATTGTTATCGACACGTTTCAGGGCTTCTACCACTTTAGAATCAAATATTCTGGTAGAGTTAGACAGAACCGACACTTTGGCTTGAGGATAGTATTTGTCACGCAGCCTCAGAGTAGAGTCAATGATTTGTGGAAATGCCGGATGCAATGTAGGCTCACCATTACCCGAGAAAGTTATGACATCAAGTGGTTCACCGGCTTCGCTCATGGCCTTGAGACGTGCTTCAAGCATAGTAGCTACTTCCTCAGCCGTAGGGAGTGGAGTTGTGCCACGCCCCTGTGCGTTAAACCCTGCCTCACAGTACAGGCAGTCAAATGAACACACCTTACCATCATCAGGCATAAGATTTATACCTAACGACACACCTAAACGGCGGCTATGTATCGGCCCGAATATGGTCGAATGGAAAAGTACAGTCTGATCTTTGGGCATACTTAATAAAGTTTGACTTATGCAAAGTTAAGCTATATCCGCCTCAGTACAAAATCAAACATTAGACCCTAATGGGAGAAGAATGTGAATTTTTGTTAACACATAAGACTTTAAACCTGCTTTTTGACTTCTCAGGCGGCTTCCAAAGCCATTATGCCGATTTCGTTTGGCTAAATGGCCTACAAGATGTAATTTTGTAATATCAATCTCTGACAGTCATACCTTCTGTCAACATACAGCACACCATACCGTGCCGTATACATCTCCACCTATATGAACAGTTTTTATCTATTTCTGCTGACAACTCTGTCGATAATGCCATCATCTGTGCCCGTTGATATCACCGAACCGGATTCCGGATTTACAGCGGCTGATGTCACGGCACCATCGGCTATGGAAATACCGGCATTTTGGTCATTCAATGATTGTGTAGATTGGGCTACAGCCAATAATACCGAAATACGACGTACCCTGCTCGACATACTTCAGGCCGATCAGGACATAGCTTCGGCTAAAGACCAATGGTTACCAACAGTAGGCTTCGCCACGACACAATCCTACACTAATTTCCCAGCAGCTGCCGAAGGTGCCAAATCCAACATTTACGGTAGCCAGTATGGTATTAATGCCAATTGGACAGTTTGGGAGGGTAATGTGCGCAAATACCGTCTTGAATCATCAAAAATACTGCGTCGCCAGCAGGAACTTGCCGGTGAAGATGTGATTAAGACTCTCGAATTAGGCATACTTCAAGCTTACCTCAACATTATGTATGCCATGGAAACGGTCACTATAGCCGAAAAGACGCTTGAAGTCAGTACCTCTCAGACCGAACGTGCCCGTCGTCTTATGGAAGCTGGACGTACTTCCAAAGTAGATTATGCCCAGATAGAAAGCCAGAAAGCTCAGGATACTTATAATCTGGTGCAGGCCCGTAATAATCTTGAGACTTCCAAAATGACTCTTAAGAAAATTCTCCAATTAGGACTGGATACTGAGATGGAAATAGTGCTGACTATATTTGCTGATAAAGATGTCTTCACACCGTTACCTGCAAAAGAAGCAGTTTATGACATAGCCGCTGGCTGGCTACCAGGCCTACGAAGCAATGAACTGAACCGTGACCTATACGCCAACGATGTCAAGATAGCTAAAGCTGGACGCCTACCATCAGTATCTCTCTCAGGTGGAGTCGGTACTTCGTATAATTCGGGTGGACGTGCATGGGGTCCACAGATGGGCCATAATCTCAACGAAAATATTGGCCTTAGTCTCAACGTACCTATATTTGATGCTAACTCTACACGTCGTGCGGTAGCAAAAGCTAAACTCGCTGAACTTAATTATGACCTCACACGCGCTGAGCTGCTCAATGATCTTTCACAGACTATAGAAGGTCTTTATATTGATGCTGACAATGCTCGAGCAGGTTATACAGCTGGAGTATCACGTCTTGAGGCAGCTACTCTCACTGACAATCTGGTCAACCGTCAGTTTGAACTCGGCTTGGTAAATCCTCTCGAATTGCTCACGGCTCATAACAACCTGCTGAATGCACGTCTCGAATTGGTACAGAGCAAATATATGGCAATTCTGGCACAGAAGACCATAAATTATTACGCAACACGCCAGATTGCTATCCCCTAAACCTTGAAAAATCATGTTGCAACAATGAGATATTCCACTCTTTTTACGGTGGCCGTCTGTGTCTTAGGCGTCACCTCCTGCTCAGAAAAATCTCACATGGAATTGGAGACGTATACCGTAGCTCCTACTTCTATGTCAGAGATAGTGACCGCTACCGGCACCATGGAGTCAGTGACATCGGTTGATGTCGGCACACAGGTTACCGGTATAATCGACAAACTTTATGTCGATTATAACGACCATGTCACTAAAGGTCAGCTACTGGCTGAAATTGAGAAGACCTTGCTTGACAGCGAACTCAAAAGCGCTGATGCTTCGATGGCCTCAGCCAAGGCCACATACGAGTATGCACGAAAGAATTTCGAGCGTGACAAAGCCTTACATGATGAACAGCTTATTTCTGACTATGAATTCCAAACTTCACAGAAGGATTATGAAGTAGCCCGGCTCAGTTATGAAAAAACACAGGCTGACCGTGTACGCGCTGCCAAAAATTTGAACTATGCTGAAATTTATTCTCCTATCGACGGTATAGTGGTGTCGCGTGAAGTCGAAGTAGGTCAGACAGTAGTGTCGAGTATGAATGTAGCAAATCTCTATGTCATAGCAGACCTTGACAATATGCAGGTAGTAGGTGATGTAGACGAAGCTGATATAGGTCAGGTCAAAGTAGGACAACATGTTACCTTTACAGTTGATGCCTATCCTGACGATGTCTTTACAGGTAGTGTCACACAAGTCCGCATCAATCCGACCACAACCAATAATGTCGTAACCTACGAGGTTATAGTGCAGGCGCCAAACCCTGACCGTAAGTTACTCCCAGGTATGACAGCTAATCTGTCTATCTATACTCTCGAACTCGACGATGTTATTGCTGTGCCCCTAAAAGCACTGAAATTTACTCCTATGGAAGGTGACAAGGAAGGTGGACTACCAAAGCCCGAACCACTTGGCTCCGATGTAAAACACTCAGTATGGGTAGAACGTGATAACAGACTTATCCAGACCTCTGTAGAGTTAGGAATGGCCAACAGCATATATCAGCAAATAACCTCCGGTCTGAAAGCAGGCGATAAAGTGGCCTTACAGTATGAAGAAGCCTCAGCCGATAAAGCAAAGGGTAAACAGGGCGAGGAAAATCCTTTCATGCCTAAACCACCGGGAGCACGCAAAAATAAGAAGTAAGCACGACGCCACATGTCAAAAGAGATAATCAAGATAGAAAATCTGAAACGCTACTTCAAGGTGGGCGACGAGACTGTCAAGGCTCTGCGTGGAGTTTCGTTTACCATCTTTGAGGGCGAATTCGTAACCATAATGGGTACGTCAGGTTCGGGCAAATCAACACTGCTTAATACTTTAGGCTGTCTTGACACACCAACATCCGGCCAATATTACCTTGATGGCATAGCTGTACGTGGAATGGGCAAGAATGAGCGGGCACGAATACGTAACCGTAAGATAGGCTTTATATTCCAAAATTACAATCTGCTGCCAAAGACCACTGCTCTTGAAAATGTTGAATTACCACTTATCTACAATTCATCTGTCAGTGCCCGAGAGCGTGCCGAACGTGCCGAACGTTGTCTACGAGAAGTAGGATTGGGCGAACGTCTCTATCACAAGAGTAACCAGATGTCGGGTGGTCAGCAGCAACGTGTGGCCATAGCCCGTGCGCTGGTCAACAATCCGGTCATAATTCTCGCCGATGAAGCTACCGGTAACCTCGATACACGTACATCGTTCTCAATTCTGACCCTTTTCCAGCGTTTGCACCGCGAGGGTAAGACTATTATCTTTGTGACCCACAATCCAGAACTGGCGCTTTACTCTTCGCGCAATATTACTCTGCGTGACGGACGTATAGTCAGTGATGAGTATAACAACGATATCCAGTCGGCAGAGGAAGTGTACCGCAACCTTCCAGTAGAGTCTGACTGACAACGCCTTACATATAATGAATATCCAAAATCTATTCAAGATAGCCATCAAGGCTTTAGGCAACAACAAAATGCGTTGTTTCCTTACTATGTTGGGTGTCATTATTGGCGTAGGTGCCGTTATAGCTATGCTCGCCATAGGCCAAGGCTCGAAGAATTCTATTAAGGCTCAGATTTCAGAGATGGGCAGTAATATGATTATGATTATGCCTGGCGGCGAACGTCGTGGTGGTGTACGACAGAGCAGTGACGACATGCAGACTCTTAAGCCTGCTGACTACGAAGCCATAATCAATCAAGCCACTACCATAGCCAATATAACACCTGTTGTATCATCATCGGGCCAATGGATAAACGCTAATAATAACTATCCCTCGCAGGCACAGGGTGTCAACACACAGTTTCTTGATATACGTCAACGAAAGGTAGCTGAAGGTGAAATGTTTACTGAAGCCGACGTAAAAACGGCCGCCAAGGTGTGTGTCCTCGGTAAAACTCTTGTTGACAACCTCTTTCCTGATGGTACTGACCCTATAGGCAAGGTAGTGCGTTTCGGCTCGATTCCGTTGACAATAATCGGTGTTCTCGATGAGAAAGGATACAATACTATGGGTCAAGATCAAGACGACATGGCTCTGGTACCCTATACAACAGTGATGAAACGTATGCTGGCCGTTGATTATCTGCAAGGAATTCAGGCATCCGCTATTGATGAGACACGTACGCAAGAGACTATAGCCGAGCTTACTGACATTTTGCGTACTCAGCATAAACTAAGAGACGACCAAGAGGATAATTTTACCATTCGCTCAATGCAGGAACTTGCAGAAATGATAAGTTCCACATCATCAATGATGACTGTTCTGCTTGCAGCGGTAGCTGGTATCTCACTACTTGTAGGTGGTATCGGTATCATGAACATCATGATTGTAAGTGTCACGGAACGCACCCGTGAGATAGGTCTGCGCATGAGTATCGGAGCTACTGGGCGTGATATAATGACACAATTTCTAATTGAAGCAATTATAATATCAGTAACTGGAGGAATCTTAGGCATCTTACTGGGAGCCATGACCACATGGATAATTAAGATAGTGGCACACTGGCCAGTGCAGATAGACCCAAGTTCAGTGATATTATCGTTTGCGGTCTGTACGGCTATAGGTGTGATATTCGGTTTTTACCCAGCTGCAAAAGCATCGAACCTCGACCCTATCGAGGCTATAAGATATGAATAACGAACAAGTTGCCACGACAATCGCCCCAGAGACTACTATGAGTAGTGGTCGGGGCGATTTTGCAGCTACTGCTTTAGTAGTGCTGATGGCACTGACATTGTTTTACCTACCGTCAATACTTACTATTTTCAGTCAGGTATCACAACCGCATAGATTCATGATTATGGGTATAATCATGGCTACAGTCTATGCTGCTATATTCTGTCTCAACTATTTTTGGCTTGTACCCAGGACCCTGTTCCGAGATGACCGTAAGGCTGTATACTTTGTTATTAATACTACTCTTATTTTGCTTACATGTATTCTGGTACCAATATGGTTTGAGGCTCATGGAGGCATACCGCGTCCACCGCGGCACGGGACACATGTAGAGTTGTCTGAGCAGTATCTCATGGGATACTTACGGTTCGTACTACGTGATGGTACTATGATGGTACTTTCAGCTGCGCTTGCCTATGCCATGCGTCTAACCCGTGAACGCGATATGATACGCCGACGGCATCTCGAACTTGATGCAGAACGCCGACGTCTTGAACTACGCAGTTTGCGAGCACAACTAAATCCTCACTTTCTCTTTAATTCGCTCAACAACATATACGCTCTCATAGCCATATCTCCTGACAATGCCCAAGCCGCACTTCACGACCTCAGCGGCATGTTGCGTTTTATGATATATGATGCTTCGGCACCATCAGTACCGCTCGAAAAGGAACTACGTTTCATATCAGATTATGTAGCTCTGATGCGCCTTAGGTTACGTTCTTCTATGACACTTACGTGCGACATCAACACACACTGCACAGGCACACCTGTCATAGCGCCAATGCTGCTGCTCACTCTCGTTGAAAACGCCTTCAAACACTCAGCGCCCGACGGTGCGAAAGGATTTATCGACATTTCCATTAATGCTGATGATACATGGCTCACTTGCTCGCTTTCCAATACCTGCGCTCCTATCGCTTTTAACTCAGCTACCAACCCCTCTACTACACCTCACTTCTCTCATAATTCCACTCACCTTTCCCACCCCTCTCCTGACTCTAACCCCACCAGCTCTCCCGGCATTGGACTCACTAATATACGCCGTCAGCTCAATCTCCTTTATCCAGATGCCTTTAGTCTGAAGACCGGACGTGACGGTGCTGTCTACCGAGCTGAGTTACGCATAGCTACACATGCCCTGCATCTTTGAAAATGACAATGCAAATATCATGGAGACTACACTCAAGTGTATAATAATTGACGACGAACCTCTTGCCCGCGAACTACTGAAGACCTACGTAGCACGGACTCCAACACTGAATCTGACCGGTGAATACGAGTCAGCGTCTGAAGCCATCAGAGCAGTCACTGGCGGAGAGGTGGACCTTATTTTACTTGACATCGACATGCCAATGCTAAATGGTATTGAGTTTGCCACCATAATTCCACCTTCATGTCGTATTATCTATGTTACGGCGTACGAACAATATGCCCTACAGGGTTTTCGTGTCAATGCTCTTGATTATCTTCTCAAACCGGTAAGTTACCCTGAATTTCTACGTGCTGTCAGCAAGGCCCTTGATTGGAAACGGATGCATGATGCCTACGAAAACCAAATTTCTGTCTGCTCTTCCCCCTCTTCAACTGCATCACAACCGATTTCCGACGGCCTGCTGACAATCAGGGCTGACTACCGTCTGATTCAGATACGCCTCGATACTATTCTATATGTCGAGGTACGCAAAGATCGTGTCATCTTTTTCCGTAGCGAAGGCGAACCTGTAAGTAGCCTTATGACGTTGAGTGACCTTGAAGCACGGCTACCTGCTGACCGTTTCATGCGTGTACACCGTTCATATATTGTCAATCTGGCTCGTATTGAGGTTGTAGAACGTAGCCGTATAGTATTCGGCAAGACCTACATACCTATCTCCGACGCTTGGAGGGAAGAGTTCCTCTCACGTCTTCGCCCTGTCTGAACCCTCTCGCAGCGTAGGGTGTTATTTTTATAAATCTTATAATTTGTATAAGTTTTATAAGTCTTATAAGTCACGTCTGCCGCTGGCCGCGCATCTACGCCACGGTGCATCACAGAGTGCCTCCTGGTTGTGTGTGCAAACTTTAGCTCGCCTGCTTGCCACCAGCCCCACCCTTAACTCGCGCATCTACGCCACGGTGTATCACAGCGTGCCTCCTGGTTGTGTGCGAGCGTTAGCTCGCCTGGTTGCAGCCAACCCCTCTGGCAGCCTTTCTCACCCCTTATAACTTCCACAAAACTCACTTTATGGCAGCTCCTGCTCCTACTCGACAGCTACCTGCTGGTAGCTACTTTATTTTTCTTGTTATTTATCTGGCTCTGCTCAGTGCCTTCGGTTCCTTCGTCAATGACATGTATCTTCCCACCCTGCCAGAGATGATGAAAAGCTTCGGCTGTTCTATCTCCACTGTGCAGTTAGGTCTCACTATGGGCATGATAGGTCTTGGGGTAGGTGAAATCATTTTAGGACCACTTAGCGACCGCTTCGGCCGTAAGCCTATACTTGTTTCTACCCTTGTAGTATTCTGTATAGGCGCTGCCGCCAGTGTCTACTCACCTACGATACATGTCTTTCTTTGGTGGCGTCTCGTACAAGGTCTCGGTGCCTCAGGCGGTTACTTCCTCGCTCGTACCATACCAGCCGACCTATATGCAGGACGTCAGTTAGCCAAAGTCATGGCGCTTATAGGTGCTATCAACGGCTTTGCACCAGCTTCAGCTCCTGTCGTAGGTGGTCTTGTAGCTCGCTCCATAGGCTGGCACGGTATCTTCTGGATACTTTTTGGATTTAGTGCTCTGTTACTACTGTTATCGCCAGCTCTTAAAGAATCATTGCCGAAAGCACGACGCGTAACAGGCCGCTTTGGGGCTGCCTTTGTCAATTACGTATCACTTTGCCGTAACCATAAATTTGTGATACACGTCATGCTTAAAGGCACAGCCTTAGGCGTATTGTTTGCATACATATCAGCCGCACCCTTCATAGTTCAGACTCACTTTGGATACTCACAACTTATATTCGGTATCATTATGGGTGTCAATGCTCTATTTGTAGCTGGTGGAGCAATGTCAGCACTGAAATTTAAATATCTCAAACGTGCAGCTGTCTTCGGAGGACGCGCTCTAATCTGTGTAGCTATAGTTCAGTTGATATGCTATTTTACAATTGACAATTTCTGGGTGTACGAACTTCTCAATCTTCCCATGCTCGTATGTCTGGGTATGCTCTTTACAGTCGGTAACACCCTATCTATGAATGAAGGCCGTGCTCATG